>NZ_JACSOG010000052.1:0-23279 GCF_014349195.1 Pseudoalteromonas sp. BZK2
ATTTTGACATGTATGGATTCCTTATTGGTAAAAGTAATTGTCCAATCTCTTTATACCGTACTCACCCTATTTGGGGGAGGAGTCCATACATCTCCTACATGCATTACCAACAAACAACACAGTTCGGCTCAAAACTGACAGCTAAAAGCAGACGGCTTTTAGAACTAAAAACAGGTATTGAAGATAAAACTAAGTTTTGAGATTAAAGTAGAAAATATTTAAGAAAATTAAAGAATTTACTAAGGGGGAGAAGTGGGGCGACTGATGGGGCTTGAACCCACGACAACCGGAATCACAATCCGGGGCTCTACCAACTGAGCTACAGCCGCCACTGAGATACACCTCGTTTGGTGTGGCGCGCATATTACATAATTAAACTAAGCTTGTGAACCCCTAAATTGAAAAAAGTAGAAAAAACTTACTTGCCTCAGAAAATTCAGAAATGTCTTCATGGTCAGCTCGCGTTCAGTTTCGCAGATTAGACTTGCGGTTTTTGTAATTGAGCAAATACTCATTTCGTAGTTTTGCGCGTAATTTAATGATTTTTTAACCAAAGATCATATATAATTTGTACAGCGTTATGCTAAAAATGAACTTCAGGAGAGAACATGGATACAATAATGAACTGGATCAACGAGAATTCAGGTTTAATCATACATTACGCCGTTCAGGCGGTTCTAGCGCTAATCATTTTCTTTATCGGTAGTCGCATCGCGAAGTTCTGCGAAGGGATGACTGAAAAAGCATTTGATAAAAAGAAAGTCGATAAAGCTGTAGGTTCATTCGTTGCTAGCATTGTTTATGCAATTGTATTTGCTGCAACAATCTTAATGGCTCTATCTCAATTAGGTATTGAGACAACCTCATTCATTGCTATTTTAGGTGCGGCTGGTTTAGCAGTAGGTTTAGCACTACAAGGTTCACTGTCTAACTTTGCTTCAGGTGTTTTAATCATTTTACTTCGCCCTTTCAAATCAGGCGATTATGTAGAAGCTGGTGGTAAAGCGGGTACAGTTAAGAAAATCGAAATCTTCTCTACTGAATTACGTACACCAGATAACAAAGTAATTATCATGCCTAACTCATCAATAATGGGCAGCCCAATTACAAACTTCTCTCGTGAATCAACTCGTCGTATCGATTTAGTTATCGGTGTTGGTTACGATGCAGACCTTAAAGAAGCAAAAGCTGTTCTTAAGTCTGTATTAGACAAAGAGTCTCGTTTATTAAAAGACCCTGCATACACAGTCGCTGTATCTGAACTTGCAGATTCAAGCGTAAACTTTGTCGTTCGCCCATGGGTTAACTCAGCTGATTACTGGCCAACGTATTTTGACTTAATGGAAAACATTAAGATCGCATTAGACGATGCCAACATCACTATCCCATTCCCGCAAATGGATGTTCATTTGCACAAAGAAGACTAATAAGTCTAACTTACAAGTAGTAAAGGTTATTTTTTAATGAAATTAAAAGCTTTATCAATTCTAGTTGCAGCAAGCGCTGCAACTAGCGCATTCGCAGCAGATGAAACCAAAACTTGGGATGTAACCAGTGAATTAGGTGCTATCGTAACGAGCGGTAACACTGAAACAACAACACTAAAAGGTGGTGTTAAGGTTTTACATAACCTAGAAAACTGGAATAACGAGTACAAGTTAGACGGTCTTTATAAAGAAGATGAGATCGAAAACGACCAAGGCGTTAAAGAAACTCAACGTACTAACGAAAAGTACTCAATCTCTGCACAAGGTAACTATAAGTTAAACGAAAAGCACTCACACTTATTCATCTACGGCTCGCACGTATCTGATTACTTTGGTGCATACCGTAACGAGTCAGTTATCTCAGCGGGTTATGGTTTACGTGTAATCGACCGTTCTGATATGTGGTTAAACGCAGAAATCGGTCCTGGTTATAAGTACTTCCAATACCCAGATGACAGTACTGAAGTTGATGACAACGGTAACTCACTTGCCGGTGAGCGCGAAGGTGAAGTTATCGCGTTAGGTAAAGTTGATTATAACTGGCAGATTTCAGATAGCGCACGTTTTACTCAGTTAGTATCAGTTGAATACGGTGATACCAATACTAAAACACGTTCAGAGTCTGCAATCCTTGCTAAAATCAACGGCTCACTACAAATGAAAGTGGCTTACAACATCACCCACAACTCAGATGTTGCGGATGATAAAGAAAACACAGATACAGAAACGTCACTAACGCTGGTTTACAGTTTTTAACTAAATAAATCTGTTTGGTGACGATTTAATGACAAAAAGGGACGAAAGTCCCTTTTTTATTTATTTAAATTTCAGGTAGAATAGACAATCTTTTTGACTGTAGAATTATGGATATCCCTACCTGTGATGTTATTTAAAAGACTCTTCATTACTTTTTTGCTGTTAACTTCTGCATCAGTATTGGCTTTTACTCCTACAGCCGCTCAAATCGAACAATTTAAAAAACTCCCTAAAGCACAGCAAGAAGCGCTAGCAAGGCAGTATGGTGTAGATTTATCGACAATTACGGGAAAGAAATCTTCAACCGACCAAATTGAACAAGAATCAACAATCCAACCTCGTCTAGAACAAGAAAAAGAACAGTTAACAGATGAAGAGCGCTTTGCTCCGAAAGTTGATGAGGTAAAGCCTTTTGGTTATGACTTGTTTGCTGGTGAGCCAACATCATTTATGCCAAGTGAGAATGCCGCCGTCCCTGATACTTACTTAATTGGTCGTGGAGATACGCTCAATATCAACTTTTACGGTAAAGAAAGTGAGAACTATGAAGTTGTTGTTGACCGTGAAGGGCGTATTAGTATTCCAAACTTAAGCCCTGTGCAGGTAGCCGGTCTTACATTTGCAGAAGTCAAAGAGTTAATTAAAGCAAAAGTTGAACAAGAAGTAATTGGTATTAAAGCATTTGTCTCAGTTGGCAAACTGCGTAGCATTCGTGTTTTAGTGCTTGGTGAAGCATATAAACCGGGTAGTTATTCTGTTTCATCACTGACAACGGTATCGCATGCACTATTTGTCAGTGGTGGGGTATCTGATATTGCTTCACTTCGAAATATTCAAGTTAAACGTGCGGGTAAGGTTGTTGCAAACTTTGACCTTTATGATTTGCTGATTAACGGTGACAGCAGCAACGATATTATATTAAAACCGGGCGATGTAGTTTTTATTCCATCAGTGGGTTCACAGGTCTCTGTTGAAGGCCTGGTCAAACGTCCTGCAATTTTTGAGCTAAAAAAAGGTGAAACAGCCGCACAGTTATTAAAAATGGCGGGTGGTTTAAAACCGCAAGCTTACGCTAAAAAAGCAATTGTTGAACGCTTCAATAACAATAATATGAAAGAAGTATTATCTGTTGATTTTAGTGACAATCAAATTAATTACATTCCTCGTGATGGCGACCGTATTCGGTTTAATCCAATCAGCTTTCAATACCAAAATAGCATTAGTCTGATTGGTGCTGTTGCACGTCCGGGTCATTATCAGTGGCATCTAGGCAAGCATATCTCTGACGTTCTAACTTCAGTGCGTGGTGACTTGCTGCCTCAGGCTGACTTAGGTTACGGGTTACTTGTTCGTGAAGTTAATGTAGCAGGTGATATTCAAGTTTTTCAATTTGATATAGCGCAAGCGATAGTTAAAGCTGCTGAGCATGATCTGGAACTTAAAGCAAACGATAAGCTGTTTGTATTTAGCCGTTATCAAGAAAAGCAAGCTGAAGAAACAGCGCTTGCAAATATGGCGCTTACTGAGGAGCAGCAACAGCAGCAATATAAAGTTAAACAATGGCACCAATACCAACAAAGAGAATTTGAAAAATATATTGGTGTTTCAGATATAGCAGACGATTTAAAGTTAAAAGAAGACAGCACTAAATCAATTGCTGATATTGCCAAGCGCAATTTAAATAAAGATAAAGAGTTGCTTGATGCAGAAGACTATGCGGTTTTCAGCCGTTTTAACTTATTAAAGCCAATTATTTCTAAACTAAAGCAGCAAGCTTCAGTTGCTGTGGCAATGCAACTTGTAGAAATAAATGGCCATGTAACTTATCCAGGTGTATATCCTCTTACAGTCAATAGCGAAGTAAACGATTTAATAGCAGCGGCCGGTGGTTTACTGGAGTCTGCTTATACAGAACAAGCAGAAATAACCCGTGTAATGGATGGCAATGCATCAAAAGTTAAACATATCAAATTTAATTTACAAGCTGCCATGTTAGGTAGTAATGGTGAAAATATCGCATTACGTAGTAAAGACAGTATTAATATTTTCTCAATTCCTAACTGGCAAGAAAATGTAAAAGTAGAGCTTAAAGGTGAAGTTAAATTCCCTGGCATTTACACAATTCGCCGTGGTGAAACCCTGAGTAACTTACTTGAGCGTGCAGGTGGTTTCTCTGAGTTTGCCGCGCCAAATGCAGCTATTTTCACTCGCGAAGCAATTCGCAAACAAGAGCAACAGCAATTAGCAAAACTTTCGGAAGATTTACGCCGTGATATTGCATCAAAAAGCTTTGAAAACTCTGTGAGTAGTAACAGTCTTTCCTATGATGAAATGAATAAATTGTTGAATGATCTAGCTAACGTTGAAGCTGTAGGTCGATTAGTTATTGATTTACCACTGATTGTTGAAGATAAGCAAAAGCTCGTTTTACAAAATGGTGATGCGCTTTATGTACCAAGTAAACGAGACTCTATCAGTGTGATCGGTGAGGTTAACTACGCAACCTCCCATTTATTCAAGCAAGGCATTACGGTTGACGATTATATCGACCTCAGTGGTGGTCTAAAAGAGCGCGCAGCTGATGAACGTATCTATATCATCAAAGCTAATGGCTCAGTGAAAATCCCAAGTACAGGTAGCTGGTTTGCTGTTAATGACACAAATACGCTTGAAGCAGGTGACACCATTGTTGTACCAATGAATGCTGATTACATGGATAACCTAACCCTGTGGAGTACTGCTACACAGATCGTTTATCAGTTAGGTGTAGCTGTCGCTGCAATAAGTAGTATTTAAGTAGATAAATATGAGCAAGCAAGAAATGGTATCAGAACCAACTTACAAAACAGTAGCTACAGAAACCTCTTTCGCTGAATTGTTCAGAATTCTTTGGCTAAGAAAGTGGATAATTGTAATCGTTGTCGTTACATCAACATCCTTAGCTGTTTTATATTCATTAAGTTTGCCAAATATTTATAAATCAGAAGCTCAATTAGCACCTGCTTCAGAAGAGCAAGCTTCTGGGCTGGCAGGACTCGCAGGACAGTTTGGTGGTTTAGCTAGTTTAGCAGGAGTTAATCTTAACGAGCAAAGCTCAGGCAAGGTTCTGTTAGCTATTGAAGTCCTTAAATCAAGAGATTTCATAACTAATTTTATTCAAAAACACGATATTTTGCTTGATTTAATGGCGGCAGAGTCTTGGGATTTCTCAACAGATCAAATTCTTTATGACCCTACTATTTATTCAGTAGAACTAAAACAATGGGTTAGAGAGGTGAACCCTCCGCTAAAACCAAAGCCATCATTACAAGAAGCATATAAGCAGTTTAGAAATATAACTTCGGTTCATCAAGACGAAGATACAGGAATGATCTTTATTTCGATAAAGCACCCTTCACCTAATGTTGCCAAACAATGGGTTGAGCTCTTGATCGAAGATATTAATGCGACGATGAAAGAAAGAGATGTAATGGAAGCTAATCGGAGTATTAAATATTTAACTGAGCAAATTAATACAACAACGATAGCTGATATTAAAACAGTTTTGTATAAGCTAGTTGAAGAACAAGCAAAGACAATTATGTTCGCAGAAGTAAGAGATGAGTATGTATTTAAAACAATAGATTCACCAATCTCGCCTGAGAAGAAATCAGGACCCAAAAGAGCATTAATTTGCTTATTTGGGCTTTGCTTTGGGCTTATGTTAGGCGTATTTATTAGCTTATCACTGCATTTTTTAAGAACTACAGAACATAAATCTAATTAGTAATGAATATATTTAGGAAGTTGAAATGAAGATATTAGTTACCGGTGGAGCAGGCTTCATAGGTTCAGCCGTTGTACGTCATATCATTAATCACACAAGTGACAGCGTAGTTAATGTCGATAAATTAACTTATGCAGGAAATTTAGAGTCATTAAAATCAATTGAAAATAATGAAAGATATAGCTTTGTAAAAGCAGACATTTGTGATGCAACAGCGTTAAAAAATATTTTTGATGAACACCAACCTGATGCTGTTATGCACTTAGCTGCAGAAAGCCACGTGGATCGCTCAATTACAGGTCCAGCTGAATTTATTCAAACTAATATCGTTGGAACTTACAACTTACTAGAAGTTTCTAGACAATACTGGAGTCAACTGGATTCTGATAAACAAGCATTATTCAGGTTTCACCATATTTCAACGGATGAAGTATACGGAGATTTACCACATCCCGATGAAGTTTCGGGTGGTGAGTTGCCATTATTTACTGAGGAAACCTCGTATGAGCCTAGCAGCCCATATTCAGCAAGTAAGGCATCAAGTGATCACTTAGTACGCGCTTGGTTACGTACATATGGTTTACCAACGATTGTTACAAACTGTTCAAATAACTATGGACCTTATCATTTCCCAGAAAAGTTAATACCTCTAGTTATTTTAAATGCTTTAGACGGTAAACAATTACCAATTTATGGTAAAGGTGATCAAATCCGTGATTGGTTATATGTTGAAGATCATGCACGTGCACTTTATAAGGTAGTTACAGAAGGTGTTGTGGGTGAAACATACAATATTGGTGGTCACAACGAAAAGCAAAACATTGAAGTAGTTAAAACTATTTGTAGCATTTTAGACGAATTAGTACCTAAACAAGCCAAGTACTCCGAGCAAATTACTTTTGTATCTGACAGGCCAGGCCATGATAGAAGGTATGCAATTGATTCTAGTAAAATGCAAGCTGAATTAGATTGGGTTCCTGAAGAAACTTTTGAAACAGGTCTACGTAAGACTGTGCAATGGTACTTAGAAAACAATGAATGGTGTGAGAATGTACAAAGTGGCTCATATCAGCGAGAGCGTTTAGGCGAACTAGAAGGTAATTAGTAGTATGAAAGGAATTATATTAGCCGGTGGCTCTGGCACGCGATTATATCCACTTACTCGTGGCGTTTCTAAGCAGTTACTGCCAGTTTATGATAAACCAATGATTTATTACCCACTTTCGACGCTTATGTTAGCGGGAATTCGAGAAGTATTAATAATCACAACTCCAGAAGATAACGATAGCTTTAAACGTTTACTGGGGGATGGTTCTGATTTTGGTATCAGTCTTACCTATGCCGTACAGCCATCTCCAGATGGGCTAGCGCAGGCATTTCTTATTGGTGAAGAATTTATTGGTAATGATTCAGTTTGCTTAGTTTTAGGCGACAACATCTTTTATGGTCAATCATTTAGCAAAACATTAAAAAATGCAGCAGAGCGTGAATCAGGTGCAACTGTATTTGGCTATCAAGTAAAGGATCCTGAGAGATTCGGTGTTGTTGATTTTGATGAAAATATGAAGGCAATCTCAATTGAAGAGAAGCCAAAGCATCCTAAATCAAATTACGCCGTTACTGGTCTCTATTTTTACGATAATCGAGTCGTTGAGTTTGCTAAACAGGTAACGCCATCAGAAAGAGGGGAATTAGAAATTACCTCTTTGAATGATATGTATTTAAAAGATGGAACACTCAATGTTGAGCTTTTAGGGCGGGGTTTTGCTTGGCTAGATACTGGTACGCATGAAAGCCTACATGAAGCATCTTCATTTGTAGAAACAATTGAGCATGTTCAAGGTTTAAAAGTGGCTTGTTTAGAAGAGATTGCTCTAAGAAATGGATGGCTATCAAAAGAACAGGTACTTGATATGGCGAAACCTATGTTGAAAAATGAATATGGGCAATATCTTCAACAACTTGCATCAGAGAAAAAGTAATGAAGATATTGATTACCGGTAAAAATGGTCAAGTTGGTCAGTCTTTGCATTTGGCATTGCAAGCATTCCCGAATGTCAATGTGCTTGCTTGCGGTCGCGAAGAGTTAGATATTACAAATAGCCTTGCAGTTCAAGAAGTCGTTACTCGCTATAAGCCTGATGTGATAATCAATGCAGCTGCTTATACTGCTGTAGATAAAGCTGAATCGGAGCAAAGTTTAGCGTTTGATATTAATGCTACAGGCCCAAAGAATCTTGCTATGGCAGCAAATGATATTGGTTCAAGTATTATCCATATATCAACAGACTATGTATTTGCCGGTGATCATGTTGATGATTACAAAGAAGTTGAAGCAACATCTCCAAAAAGTGTTTATGGTCAAAGTAAACTTGCAGGTGAAGTCGCAGTAGCAGAAATGTGTGAAAGGCACGTTATTATTAGAACTTCTTGGGTATTTTCAGAGTTTGGTAATAATTTTGTCAAAACAATGCTTCGTTTAGCTAAATCAAATAGTTCCTTAAATATCGTTGGGGATCAATTTGGTGGGCCAACCTATGCGGGTGATATTGCGAGTGCAATACTTCAGATTGCCTTTTCGCTATACAATGGCAATCAAGCTTACGGTATTTACCACTTTTCAGGTTACCCAACTGTCAACTGGGCTGATTTTGCACAGGCCATTTTCCAGCAGGCATACACTAAAGGGCTTATTGAATCAGCTGTTGTGGTTAATTCTATCCCAACAGAGCAATATCCGACACCAGCGAGCAGGCCAAAAAATTCACGTTTAAATTGCGATAAAATCTATAGTGAATTTAATGTATCAGCAAGCAATTGGCAGGCCGCACTAAAGAACATCAACCAATATCAAAAAGATAATGAACAATGAAAATAATTGATACGTTAATTCCTGATGTGAAAATATTAGAGCCAAATGTTTTTGGTGATGATAGAGGGTTTTTCATGGAAACATTCCGTGATACCTGGTTTAAAGAAAATATTGCGGACGTTAACTTCGTTCAAGATAACCACTCTAAGTCTAAGCAAGGCATTTTACGTGGGCTTCATTATCAAACAGAAAATACTCAAGGCAAATTAGTACGTGTTACTTCTGGTGAGGTGTTTGATGTCGCTGTAGATATTCGAAAAGGTTCTCCGACATTTGGACAATGGGTTGGTGAATATTTATCTGCAGAAAATAAACGTCAGTTATGGGTACCAGCTGGTTTTGCACATGGTTTTTATGTGACTAGTGAGTCTGCTGAGTTTGTATATAAATGTACTGATATTTATAACCCTAGTGCTGAAAAGTCCATTTTGTGGAATGATTCTGAGCTAAAAATAAACTGGCCATTAGTTAAAAACCAAGTGAGTCTTTCAGCAAAAGATGAAAATGCAGAAAAGCTCTCACAAAGTATATGTCTATAACTAATTAAGGCCTCAATCGCTTTTAATGAATAAACTAGCTCATTCGCTTAAAGATCGCGATACATTAACAGTATTTCTAGATAAATTTATAATGGCCCTTAAAGGGCCATTAGTTATTGCTGCTGTCTTATTTTTCCTTGATGTTGAAACTCAGGGGATTTGGTATACATTTATAAGCTTATCTGCACTAGCTGGAATAGCTGAGTTAGGCTTTACAACTATAATTACTCAATTTGTTAGTCATGAATATGCCCACTTAGGTAAAAAAGAAGGGCTTATTGTTGGGGATGGAGTTGCTCTTGATAAAGCTATTTCTTTAATCCGCTATGCACTCAAGTTTTATATCGTGATAGTACCCATCGCAATTATAATTTTATTATTGATAGGGTATTACTTCTTTAGTGAATACAAGAGCAATGTATACATTACTTGGGCCTTTTATTGCTTTTTTTCGGGCGCTAATCTTGTTGTCAGCCTTCTGCAAGCAATTTATAAAGGTTTTGATAACGTTCACGGTTCTCACTTTTCAATTAGTTTAAGTAACTTTACTTCACTTCTTTTAATACTTGTTTGTTTGTCACTTGGTTTGGGCATTTATGCCCTTCCAATAGCAATGGTATGTTCCCTCAGTGTTGCTCTTGTAACTTTATATAACTTAGATAGGAAATTATGGATCCAATTAATAAAACATAAAGTTAAACAAAAATATAATTGGAAAAATGAAGTTGTCACCTTACAAGTAAAGTATGCGATTAGCTTTATGTGTGGCTACTTTATTTTTAATTTATATGTTCCATTGGTGTTTAAGTTAGAAGGGGAGCAAGTTGCAGGGCAAGTAGGTTTAACATTAACCGTGGTGAAAGCAATATCTGCTTTTTGCTATGTGTGGATTAATGCAAAAGTGCCTACAATTAATATTCTAGTTGCAAAAAATAGCTATGAAGAATTAAATCCATTTTATATAAATAAAGTTAAACTTGCCTTATCAACTTATTTTGTTGGAGTGATTGGTTTCTTTGCTGCCTTATGGGTTTCAAATTACTTGAATTTTTTCAATGGGCGGTTTTTAGATATTAAAACAACATTTTTAGTGGTGTTAGTAGAGCTTTCAACCGTACTTGTTAGCATATTTGCTATATATGTTAGAGCTCATAAGATAGAGCCATTTAATGTCGCATCTGTAATATCTGCAATTTCAGTTGCTGTAATAGCTTATTTAGCACTCTTGAAATCATCCGTTTTAAGCATGTTCATTATGATTGTTATCTTCCAATGGATAATTATGCTGCCGTTATTTATTTATGCAGGGAAGAAAGGGTTGGCTAAGTATCACTGTGGTAAGGCAAAGGTTTGTTCATGAAGACTATTTTAGTTATTGGTGGTTCTGGCTTTATTGGCCGTAACATTATCGAAGCCTACCTAACTAAAGGCATAAAACTTATAGTATTATCAAGTGGTTATCATTCGTGGTTGAATGAAATTAAATCTCAAGTAACAGTTCTTGAAGGAAAGCTGGAGAATAAATCATTAATCGAAAATGCTGTGAAAGAGTACAATGTTGATTTAGTTCTTCATTTAGCTTCTAGCTTGATCCCATCTAGCAACTTTTCTGATTTTCAAAATGAAATGTCCAATGTAATCGAACCAACATTCTGGCTAGTAAACATGCTTGCCGAGAGAGGTATAAAGTTGCTTTATTTCTCTTCTGGTGGGACTGTTTATGGAAATTCATCAAAATCTGAAATATGTGAAAGCGAGCCTTTATCCCCAATAAATTATTATGGTTTAAGCAAGGTAATGATCGAAAACTATATACAGTTTGCTGGGAGCTCACTTTCTTTAAATTACTTAATTCTTAGGCCTTCTAATGTATTTGGACGTTATCAACCTCAAGATAGGCCCCAAGGTTTTATTTCCGTTGCACTTTCAAATTTGTTGTCAGGTGAAAAATTAACTGTATATGGAAATGGTGACATTATAAGAGACTTTATAGATGTTCAGGATTTGACCTTTCTGACACTTAAACTTATTGAGAAAGGTGTTAAAAATAGAGTTTTGAATATAGGGTCAGGTGTCGGTAATAGCTTAAATGAAATTATTTCTATCCTCGAGAAAGAGTTGAATAAAAAAATGTATGTTGAGTACATGCCAGAAAGAGCTGTTGATGCAAAGAAAGTTGTCTTAGACATAAGTAAATTAAATCAAATAATCAGCTTTAAGCCTAAAGAGCTAGAGCTGGGAATTAGAGACATTATCAATAAAGAAGCTTGTTTATGAGCCGTTTAGCAATTGCAATTCCAACTTATAATCGTGCAGACGTTCTAAAAGAAAACTTACTGTATATGCTTGATGAAATCATTGAACATCAAGTTGCGATCTATATATCAGATGACAGTCCAAATTCAGAAACGACTACCATGGTTTCTGAATTAAAAGAAAGGTATAGCAAGATCGTATACGTGCAAAACACACCTTCATTAGGTCACGATAAAAACTGCTATAAAACTTTGAAGATGCCACAGGAGAGTTATATTTGGTATCTTGGTGATAGTATGAAAATTGACAAAGGTGGTATTTCAAAAGTTATGAATGAAATTACTAATAACTCCTCAGCCGATTTTTATATCACTAATGCAACAAACCGAGACCTAAACCTGCCAAGTAAGCACTATAGTGATACTAACGTACTTTTCGAAGATTTAGCATGGCATTTGACGTTAACTGGTTGCTGTATTTATAAAAAAGAGCTTGTGCACACCGAGCTTTCTACACCTGTAGCTAAAAACTTTCCTCAAACACAACTGATTTTAGAGCAGGTTTTTGAACGATGTAACTTAAAATTTATAGCTGAGGTTTTTATATCTCCGAATCAAAATAAAGGTGCAAGTTATTGGGTTAAAAACATATTCAACGTTTTCGGAAATGACTGGATAAGCCTTATTGACTCAGCTCTCAAGCAGAGTGATGGCTCAATTAATAGAACAAAGATAATAAAGTCTCATTCTAAAAATACAGGTATTTTTAATTTTAAAAGTCTTATGAAGATGAGAGCTGAAGGTCATTTTGCATTTGGTTTTTACATAAAAAACTACAAGTTGATAAATTTATCTTCACATTTGAATCCAATGGTCATTTTTATGATTGCTGTCACTCCTGAGTCTTTACTTAAACGAGTTCAGAGCAAGAAGGGTTAGAGAAACATATATGAAGTATGACGTATTACTTTGCACTTATAACGGTGAAAAATATATCGTTGAACAGCTCAAAAGTATCATAGAACAGACTGTAAAACCACATAAGGTTTTTATTGGTGATGATCAATCAAGCGACCGAACTGTGGAGTTTGCAAAAGCATTTTTAGAAAGCACTGATGTTAAGTTTGAAATTGAGGTTAATCAATCAAGGCTTGGTTATGCTAATAATTTCATGAATCAAGCAAAAAAAGTTACTTCTGAGATTGCATTTTTTTGTGATCAAGATGATATATGGCTGAGAAATAAAGCCGAGATAATACTTCATGCATTTGCGGATAAACCAAAGACAGAATTGCTTTTTACTAATGCTCAACTTGTTAATGATGGATTAGAGCATTTAACACACACACTTTGGCAGGTCCTTGGAGTAAATGAAGAAAGTACAAAATTAACTTACCAAGATACGTTTTTAAAAAGGAATATAGTAACAGGGGCCACGATGGCTGTTAGAAGGGAAAGATTATTAACTTGCCTTAATACACCCAATGCTTCCCCTCATGATTATTGGTTAGCTAGTGTATGCGCTATGAAATCGACAATCTCTTTCTTACCTGATTGCTTAATTTTATACAGACAGCACTCAAATAATGTGTTGGGAGCAAATAAGCGAGGAATAAAAGAAAAGCTTAAATCTTTGTTGAATCGTGATACCTTAAAAACAAGAAGAAAAAACAACATAACTCGGCTTAATATTCTCAAACAAGCGATTGAAGATAACTTGGTTGATAAAGATTCATTTTGTAAAGAGCTCAAATATCTAGAGCATATAAATACTTTATCAGTATCTAAAAAATTGAAATTAACAGAACTCTTCAAGTTTTCTAAATGTTATAGGCAGTTTGATAGCGGCTATAAATATTTGTTGATGGATATAGCTTTATGTTTTTACGATATATAAATTACATAAAGCTGAGTGCTGCGTTAATCGTATCATTCTTTTTGTTGTTCTTAGTATCATTTGGTCTAATAGATAGCAGTCCTGACTTTTCAGACTATCACTACTTCTATTCATTCAAAGTTGAGCACTTTCCATTTCTCAAGCAAAGGTTTGAGCCCTTTTATTATTTTGGTGTTTATGTCTCTACAGAGATTCTTCAGTTAAGTTTCTATTTTTTTGTTTTTATTTGCACTCTTTTTTCACTTTCAATGAAAGTGGGCCTCGCATATAAAATTGATAACCGAAAAGTGTTTGAGTTTGTCTTTTTATACTCTTGTTTATCTTTAATAATTTTTGAAGTGGTTGGGCTAAGGGTTTCCATTGCAATTGCATTTCTAGGTTATTCAATCTATTGCTATGCTAGGGATAACAAGCGTTGTTTTTACTTCTTAATGTGCATTTCTATCTTGTTCCATTACTCCATGATTCTGTGTGCAATTTTAAGTTTATTGTTGAGATATAGGGACAAAGTTACAGCAAAACATCTTTTTTTAATTTTGTTACTCTCTTTTGTTTCTTCAAGTCTCGTTGTGAAACTACTTGAGGCCGTAAACATTCACCCTCTACTAAATTTGTATTTAAAAGACAGCAAGAATGCGCCTAGCTTACTTTCAGTGTACAACCTTCTTATCTTGCTTGTTTTCACTTTAGGTGCTTTTAGTTATAATGCAATGTCATCGATTGGGAAGACGTTCTTCTTCGTCTCATTTGGCATTTTTTCAGTGTCTATTTCGTTTTATTTTGCGCCTGTGATTTATTTTAGGTACATCGATGTAGCTTTATACTTAATGACGTATGCAATAATTTCGACCGCCGCAAAAAATATTGTGCAAATTATTTTTATTACTTTCTTCTTCATGTTTGCAGTTTATAAAGTAATGTCGATATTGTTTTTTAGTCCAATTCTGAATATTTGATTCTATTTGAGGTAAATTTGTTTTATTCAGTTATACCAATATATAACCCTGACTTTTCTCATGTAAAAACCATGGTAGAAGAAATAGAGAAAGCAGGCATAGTTCCTATACTGTTTGATAATACTCCTGGAGGCTTCAGCTTCCCTGAAGGTAAAAACAAAGTGCAATGTAAAGTGCTAGGTGATAATAGTAATCAAGGGTTATCTGTCGCTTTCAATTTAACATTAGAATATGTTCGAGAAATAGATAAAGAGTTCGAAGGGATTATATTTTTTGATCAGGACTCTTCAGTGGTTGCTGAAAGCTTAACGCGTTTAGTTCAGGATTATAAGCTACTTAGCGATAGTGGTTATAAGGTCGGAGTTTTAGGAGCTCAGGCAACAGATGGCTCAGGAACTGAATATCAAACTCACCCAGCAGAAAGCATCACTCCTTTACCTGAAAACTTTTATAGTACTTGGTTTGTTATAAGTAGCTTTTCACTTGTTCCTAAAACAACCTTTGACTTAATTGGTGATTTTGATGGTAGATTATTCATCGATTTAGTTGATAGTGAGTTTTCGTTTAGATGCAGTAAATTTGGCTTGGATAATATTATTACTCGAAATGTTAAGTTTCCTCATGTCATCGGGGAAAGTAGACATAAATTTTTAGGAAGGCCTTATGCGGTATCCTCTCCTATAAGAAACTATTACCAATTCAGAAATATCATACTCGTTGGAAGAAAGTATGGGTGGTATCTCTACATGTTAAAATTGTTAGCACGAAGAGTTTTGCAATTTACATTAAGTGGTTTACATGAAAAGAACCTATTGCTGCGGTATAAATACATGATTTTCGGGTTCATTGATGGGATTAAGGGGAAAGGTGGAATTTATCCTCGTGGATAAATTATCATTAAGTTATTATGGCAAGTATTCAATATAAGTTATTTTCGAACTTAATCGGAATTCTACCGATAAAACTTCGATTACAAGTGTTGTTTTATAGACGATTTAAAGAATTCTGCAATTTTGATTCTCCAAAAACATTTAATGAAAAGTTACAAGTTAAAAAATTGAAGGATCATTCAGATAAGCTTACGGTTGCTGCTGATAAAATTGCTTCTAAAATGTTTGTGAAGAACTTAGCTCCCGAGCTTTATATTCCAAAAACATTATGGAGTGCAGGTAGTTTAGATGAGCTAGAACAACTGGATTTAAAGCAGCTTCCTTCGGATTATGTGTTTAAAGCCAACCATACAAGCCAAACTATTGAGATTATAAAAAACGGTAAACATCTTCCGCTCAAGAAAATGAAAGCACTGACTCGTTCTTGGCTTAAACACGACCAAGCTACTGCTTTGGGTGAGTGGGCATACAAGAATATCCCAGCAAAAGTATTTATTGAGGAGTTTTTGGATTTTGATGGTAAAGAACCGGATGATTATAAATTCTTTGTTTATCACGGTAAGGTTGAATTTATTCAACTAGATTCAGATCGCTTCATCGAGCATAAAAGAAATATGTTTGACCGTGATTGGAATGACTTAGGCATCGATTATTCATTCGCTAGAAAGTCTCCACCGCCTGCAAAACCAAGTTTCTTAGATTTAATGATACAAATTTCAGAGAAGATTGGTAAAGAGTTTGATTTTGTCCGAGTAGATCTTTATTGGTACCAAAATAAAGTTACATTTGGGGAGTTGACAATTTATCCAGGTGCAGGGTTCGAAAAGTTCCCAAGCAAAGAGTGGGATGAAAAGTTTGGTTTACCTTGGAGAATACAATAATGCAAGGGTGTCAAAAGTGAAATTATTGTTTGTTGTTAATGTAGACTGGTTTTTCATATCTCATCGTTTACCAATAGCACTTAAAGCTCAACAGCAAGGATTTAAAGTAACAATTGCTTGTCGGTTTACAAGTCATAAAGCGGAATTAAAAAATATGGGATTTGAAGTTATAGAACTCCCATTTAACCGTAGTGGAGGTGGCTTTTTTGCAGAACTGAAAACAATAAAGCTATTAAAAGATACTATTGTCAAAGTAAAGCCTGATGTAGTACATGCCGTGACAATTAAGCCTGTATTATACGCTGGGCTTGCTTTAAAAATGATGAAGAAAAAAATCCCATTTGTTGCAGCTATATCAGGCTTAGGCTATGTATTTACGGCTAATACACTTAGAGCAAAAGTTACAAAAATTATTGCTTCATTATTTTACAAGGTTTCGTTATCACACCCTTTAAAAACAGTTATTTTTCAAAATTCGTCAGACGAAGCGATTTTAACTGAAGTAACAGGTTTAACAGTTCAGGATAAGACTTTAATAAAAGGCTCAGGTGCTGATCTATCAGTCTATAATTTTACGCCTGAAATTGAGGATGGTCATATTTCGGTTGTTATGGCTTGCAGATTATTGAAGGAAAAGGGCGTGTATGAGTTTGTTAATGCGTCTAAATTAGTAAAAGATAAATACCCAAACAGTAAATTTGTTCTGGTAGGGAGCCCCGATATTGAGAACCCGAATACAGTTAAACAATCTGAAATTGATAGCTGGGTTGCAGATGGAATAATTGAATATTTGGGCCAGCGCAACGATATCCCAGATATTTTTAGTTCTTCTAATATAGTTTGTTTACCTTCATATTATGGTGAAGGTGTACCAAAAGTGTTAATCGAAGCGGCTGCTTGTGGCAGAGCTATTGTTACAACGACAAACCCTGGTTGTAGAGATGCAATTATTGATAATCAAACAGGACTAGCTGTACCGCCTAGAAACGCGGATTCTTTGGCCAAAGCAATTATTAAATTAATTGAAAATCCAAACCAAAGAAGAGCAATGGGTACGGCTGCTAGAGACTTTGCTGTAGAGCAATTTGATGTCAAACAGGTTGTTAATAAACACATCAAGATATACCAAGATCTAATAGAGAGAGCAGCAAATTGATTGCAATAACAGGCTACACTGGATTTGTTGGCCAAGAGCTATTAAAAAGCTATTCACCCTCTGAATGTGTATTATTAGGTCGAAAACCATTAGATGGTTATAAAAACCACTGTTTTTTTGACTTGACTGACACAGATGATCTAGAGATAAGTAAAGCACTTAATGGTGTGAGTACTTGTATACATGCAGCAGCACGTGTTCACATAATGCAAGACCGTGCAATAGACCCTCTACAAGAGTTTAGGCGAGTGAATACTCAAGGCACGTTAGCTTTAGCTCGAGAAGCAGCTAAAGCTGGCGTCAAAAGGTTTATTTTTATTAGCTCAATAAAAGTGAATGGTGAAAGCACGACAGGTCGCTCTGCTTTTAAAGCGCAAGATAAGCCTATGCCACAAGACCCATACGCTATTTCTAAAGCTGAAGCCGAAGAGCAGCTTTTACAACTAGCCAATGATACTGGGATGGAAGTTGTCATAATTAGGCCTCCACTTGTTTATGGCAAAGGAGTAAAAGCTAATTTTGCATCATTAATGAAAGCGGTAGCTAAAGGTTACCCTTTGCCATTGAGAGCTATAAATAAGAATAAGAGAAGCCTAGTCTCAGTTTATAATCTGGTGAGTTTAATTGATACTTGTAGAATACACCCTAATGCAGCTAATAAAATATTTTTGGTGAGTGATAAGGAAGATATATCAACTTCGCAAATGTTAAAATTGATGGCTAAGGTGCAAAATAAGAGAAACTTAGCTTTTCCTATTCCTGTTTTTTGCTTCAAATTGATGGGTAGGTTATTTAAAAAAGAGGCTGTGATTGACCGTCTAATAGGTTCATTGCAAGTAGATATTGATTACACCCAAGAAGTTTTAGATTGGTACCCTAAAATAACTCTTCAAGAGGGTTTTAAGATTACCGCGCGGTATTTAGATTAGGATAGTTATGATTCGTTTATTGGACTTTTTTATTGCTTTTTTTGGTTTGGTTTTTTCCTTTCCTTTTTTAATTGTACTTTTCATTATTGGTTTATTTGATACTGGCTCCCCAATTTTTAGGCAAGAGAGAGTTGGGCGCAATCAAAAACCATTCATCCTAGTAAAGTTCAGAACTATGAAGGTCGATACTGCATCGGTGGCAAGTCATCTAGCAAGTTCCGCTTCAATTACTCCATTTGGTTCATTTTTACGTAAGACTAAATTAGACGAAATCCCTCAGTTATGGAATGTACTAAAAGGTGAAATGAGTTTGGTTGGTCCTAGACCTGGGTTATTTAACCAAGAAGAGCTAACTATAGAAAGAAGTAAATTAAACGTATTTGACGTGAGACCAGGTATTACAGGCTTAGCACAAGTAAACGAAATAGACATGTCAACGCCTGCGAAGTTAGCAGAAGTAGATAAGCAAATGATCGATACATTAAACATAAAACTTTATTTTAAGCTGATATTAATGACGGTAACCGGTAGTGGTAGTGGCGATAGAGTAAAGTAAGTAAATTGGTAACAAATTTACACGGAATTTAACAAAGTAATAAAGAGTTCGCGGGCGTTTAAGGTTAAATTATTTCATTGTTATGAATGTTGTGCATGTTGTAAAATAGGCACAATTGTGAATTTTTAGCTCAGGAAGGGCCCTGCGATTGTTATTAGATTATCTTGTCACACTACCAAGAAGCCAAAAACGCTTATTATCAGTAATTATTGATACTATCTTTATTTTTACTGCTTTTTGGCTTGCTTTCATCTTGCGGTTAGATAGTTTTGACGAATTTAAGGATGCTCAGAACTGGAGTTTATTAATTGCAATTATACCGCTGAGCTTATTTAGTTTTATTAGGTTAGGGCTATATAGGGCTGTCCTCAGATATATTAACTCTCAGGCTTTGTGGGCTATTTTAGCTGGTGTAATTCTGTCTACAATTTTCTTTGTTGGTACTTCTTTCTTTTTTAACGTAAATGTACCTCGTACTGTTCCTGTTATATATGCTTGTATTTGCTTATTGTTTATCGGCGGTAGTCGGTTAACTGTGCGTGCAATTGTTGGTAAGCTCATTATGCGCAGAAAAGAAGGCGTGGTTATTTACGGCGCTGGCTCGGCTGGGCGTCAACTAGCAACAGCTTTAGCAAATGGCCCTGAGTATGCTCCAGTTGCATTCTTAGACGATGACCCTAAAAAACAAAATACATTCGTACAGGGATTAAATGTTTTTTCATCTAAAGAAATTGCAAAAGTAGTAGCCTCAAAATCTGTTTCAAAGATTTTATTAGCTTTGCCAAGCGCTAGTCGTAGTCGCCGAAAAGAAATTCTCAACGAAATTGAGTCTTTTAAATTGCAAGTCATGACAATACCGGGGATGGCGGATATTGTTGCCGGTAATACCAGTTTAGAGCAAATGAAAGATGTTGGTGTTGAAGATCTTTTAGGGCGAGACCCTGTAGAGCCTAATGTTGAGCTAATGAATGCTAACATTCAAAGTAAAGTTGTTTTAGTTTCTGGAGCAGGGGGGTCTATAGGCTCTGAGCTTTGTCGTCAAATTGTTAAAAACTCACCGACCAAGCTAGTCTTATTTGAGCTTTCTGAATATGCATTATATGCAATTGAAAAAGAGCTAAAAGACTATGTTTTTAAAAACTCTCTAAATATCGAAATAGTGCCAATTCTTGGCTCTATTCAAAACTTTAAGCTAATTTCAATGACACTTTTGTCATTTAAAGTGCAAACTATCTATCATGCTGCGGCTTACAAGCATGTTCCTTTGGTTGAGCATAATGTTATTGAAGGTGTTAAAAATAACATCTTTGGTACCAGTAATATTGCCCGTGCTGCGATAGAAAACAAGGTTGAAACCTTTGTACTAATTTCAACTGATAAAGCGGTTCGCCCTACGAATGTCATGGGGACAACAAAGCGCATGGCTGAGTTAGTGCTACAAGCATTATCTGATACGCAAAAAACTACTCGCTTCACTATGGTGCGTTTTGGCAATGTACTTGGTTCTTCGGGCTCTGTTGTACCATTATTCAGGCAACAGATTAAGCAAGGTGGACCAATTACCTTAACTCATAAAGATATAACTCGTTATTTTATGACTATTCCTGAAGCTGCACAGCTTGTTATTCAAGCAGGCGCAATGGGTAAAGGTGGCGATGTATTCGTTCTTGATATGGGCGAGCCGGTTAAAATAATGGATTTAGCGACTAAGATGGTCCACCTCTCTGGCTTAGAAGTGAAGTCGAATAAACACCCCGAAGGTGATATTGAAATTCAATGTACTGGTTTACGCCCTGGCGAAAAGCTTTATGAAGAGCTATTAATTGGTGATAACGTTGTTGGAACGGATCATCAAAGAATCATGAGTGCCCATGAAGTTAAAATGCCTTGGAATGAACTTGAGCAAATTTTACTTGATCTTAAATCTTCATGTGATTTAAACGATCATCACTCTATTCGCAAGTTGTTGTTAGAAGCGCCAACTGCCTTCAATCCCACAGATGGAATTTGTGACCTCCACTGGCTTGAAAGTGTTAAAAATAACGAAAACGTAACTGTATTGAAGAATGCAAAGTAATAAGTAAAACAGCTTAATTAGGTATATATGAATATTACAATCGCGGGTACGGGATATGTTGGTTTGTCTAATGCCATGTTATTGGCCCAACATAACAATGTAGTAGCTCTAGATATTGTTGAAGAAAAAGTAGCACAGCTAAATGCCGGGAAGTCACCAATATCGGATAAAGAAATTGAAGACTTTCTTGCTAATAAGCAACTAAGTTTTACTGCTACTATTGATAAGCAATTGGCTTATCAAAATGCAGATTTTATCATCATCGCTACGCCTACCGACTATGACCCAGAAACCAACTACTTTAATACAAAGTCTGTTGAAGCTGTTATTGCTGATGTACAAGCAATAAATCCGAAAGCAGTAATGGTTATTAAGTCAACTGTACCTGTTGGCTTTACCGAAAGCATTAAACAAAAATTTAAAACAGAGAACATTATTTTTTCACCAGAATTTTTAAGGGAAGGTAAAGCGCTTTACGACAACTTACACCCATCGCGTATTATTGTTGGTGAGCGTTCTGAGCGTGCTGAAGTATTTGCAAATTTATTGGCTCAAGGGGCTATTAAAGAAAGTATTGAAGTTTTATTTACTGATTCAACTGAAGCTGAAGCTATTAAATTATTTTCAAATACCTACCTTGCTATGCGCGTTGCCTACTTTAATGAGCTTGACAGTTACACAGAAAGTCATGGTTTAAATTCTAAACAAATAATCGAAGGCGTGAGTTTAGACCCGCGTATTGGCGGTCATTATAATAATCCTTCTTTTGGCTATGGTGGCTATTGCTTACCTAAAGACACCAAGCAGTTACTAGCTAACTACAAGGATGTGCCAAACAACATGATCCGCGCCATTGTAGATGCAAATTCAACTCGTAAAGACTTTATTGCAGAATCTATTCTTGCCAGAAAACCGAAAGTTTTAGGTATTCATCGCCTTATTATGAAAGCTGGGTCGGATAACTTTAGAGCATCAGCAATTCAAGGCATTATGAAGCGAGTTAAGGCTAAGGGTGTTGAAGTAATTGTTTATGAACCTGAATTACATGAAGAAACTTTTTTTAACTCTAAAGTGACCCATGACCTAGCTGAATTAAAGTCTTCTGCAGATGTGATCATCGCCAACAGAATGGTTTCTGAACTCAATGATGTGGCTGAAAAAGTGTACACCAGGGATTTGTTTGGTAGTGATTAGTTTCAGCAAAAGGTAATAACAAATTTGTAATAGACACGCCCAAGTTCTCTGCGTATAATCGCTGGCTCATAAAAACCAGTCCTTTTGGATTGGTTTTAAGGAACGTGAGTATTTTAGGTGTGGCTATGGAAAGTTGGTACTTACTTTTTTGCAAATCAAAACAAGAACAAAGAGCTAAAATTAACCTTCAAAACCAAGGTTTTGAAGTGTTCTTCCCCGAACATAAAAGCGAGCGAATCGCAAAAGGTCGCCGTTCAATTCGTACATCTCCTCTTTTCCCTAGTTATTTATTTATAAAGCTAGACTCGCAAAATTGTAACTTTTCTGCGGTAAAAAATACCCGTGGTGTAAGTGGTTTTGTTGCTTATGGTCATAAATTTCAAATCGTCTCTGAGCAGTTAATTGCGCAGCTCAAATCTATGAGTGATATATGTGAGGTAACATCAACGTTACCGAAAGCAGGTGACGTTGTTTATCTAAACACAGAGTCATTTAAAAATGTTCAAGCAATTTATCAAGAGCCAGACGGCGATATGCGCAGCATTTTATTAGTTAACTTGTTGAATAAACAAATCGCCGTAAGTGTAGAGAATAAAGAAATTAGTTTATAAGTCGTGATCCAAAACGACAGTAATGTAAGAACGGCTTTAGCCGTGAATGGTTAAAAATGTTCGGCGTTAAAACGCATACTACGGTGTAAGCATTAAGATTTAACACGTAAAAAACAAAAAATAATAATAAAATCAGTACGTAGGAACTGCAACCTAGGGGCGGAAGCGTGCCCGAAGGGCTAGACAAGCAAAGAATTTTGCTTTCAAGATGTTACGAGAAGCGAGAACCCCGTAGGAACGGCTTTAGCCGTGAATGGCGTAAATGTTCGGCGTTAAAACACCTCCTACTAAATAGGCTTTTGTATTAATAACGCGATACCACTTGCAAACAAGCACAAGCAACGATTTACAATCTTGAAGAACCTAGAACCTAGAACCTAGAACCTAGAACCTAGAACCTAGAACCTAGAACCTAGAACCTAGAACCTAGAACCTAGAACCTAGAACCTAGAACCTA
>NZ_JACSOG010000053.1:0-23070 GCF_014349195.1 Pseudoalteromonas sp. BZK2
TGGCTCAACAGACCAACTGCCATCCGCTTGCACCGTCGCTGTCGCACTTTGTACATTACCGGCACTGTCAGTGATAGTAAGCAGCACTAAGCTGCCCACAGCCGCTCCGGTGGTTTGCCCACTGATGAGCGGTGTCACATCATTACTATCGGCCAAGGTATCAAGGCTAATCGTCGGTGCGGTAATGTCGATTTCACCAGTGGCACTATCGGTACCAGTATTACCTGCCGCATCTGAAACTTCTGCTTCAATAGTGTAATTACCCTCGGCAAGTACTTCAGTTGCAGCAACTGACCAGCTTCCGTCAGCACTAGTAATAGCAATTAAAGTTTGAATATTACCAGCACTGTCGGTAACCGTTAGTCTAACCTCAGTACCTGCAGGAACGCCTGAGCTTTGTCCTGAGAATACTGGGGTTGTATCATTTGTGATATTTTGAGGATCGATGAATACACTTGGTGCTGTGGTATCGATATTACCCGTTGCGGTGTCAGATCCTTGATTTCCTGCAGTATCTTGTACTGTAGCAACAACAGTAAATTCTCCTTCAGCAATTGCTACGCTAGGCTCAACAGACCAGCTGCCGTCCGCTTGAACAATCGCTGTCGCTGTTTGAACATTACCAGCACTATCGGTGATTTCTAAATTAACAAGTGTACCTGTTGCCACACCATTCGCTACACCACTGATCAGCGGTGTTACATCAGCACTATCTGACAATGGATCAACACTAATAGTAGGGGCTGTTAAATCAATTAAACCGGTTGCCGAGGTTGAAGCAGAGTTTCCAGCAACATCACTCACAGATGCTTCGACAGTGAAGCTTCCTTCAGCAATAATAACCTCAGCATCAACAGACCATGATCCATCAGCTAATGTGGTAGTAGTTAAAGTTTGGGTATTACCCGAACTATCTGTTATTAATAAAGTTACCTGCGTGCCTTGCGGTACACCTGTTGTTTGACCCGTTAGAGTAGGTGTAACGTCATTTGTATCAGCAATAGCATCAATGCTAATTGTAGGCGCAGATAAATCGATGATACCTAATTGAGAGTCGCTCGCTTCATTGCCTGCATTATCTACCACCTCAGCTAATACAGAATACTGTCCTTCAGCCAGCGCATTGCTAACTTCTGCTGACCATGAACCATCTTGCGAGATAACAACAGATGCTGTCTGAACGGCTCCTGCACTGTCAGTAATTGTGAGTGTTACGACACTACCAGCCGCCAAACCTGACGTCTGACCCGTAATGATCGGAGTTACATCGTTGCTATCTACTAAGGCATCAATACTGACTGTCGGCGCTGTTACATCAATTACGCCTTGAGCAGCAGCATCACTGGTCAAGCCATCAACTGTTACTGACGCATTAACAGTAAATGTGCCTTCACTTAAAGCTTGCTGTATCTCTACACTCCACTGACCATTCAGCACTGTTGCAGTAAGCTGTTGGCTGTTGTTATTACTGTCTTCAACAATTATAGTTATGACGCTGCCATTAGGGGCATCTGAGGTGCCACTTATAGCTGGCGTTGTGTCATTGGTTTCGTTGATTGCATCTATTGCAATGCTAGGCGCAGCACTATTTAAAATAAAGCTATTCGTTGCTTGGGCCTGATTGCCTGCAGCATCAGTTATTGACGCTGTAACATTGATGTTGCCATCGTCTAATTCTGCAGGCACATCCCCAGACCAACTGCCATCAGCATTAACGGTTGCGCTAAATTCATAGCTGTTAATACCATCTGAGACAACAACCGTAACGATACTACCCGCAGGCTCATTCGTTTGTCCGCTAATTGTAGGCGTTGTATCGTTGACCGTTCCCAAATTGTCAATCGTAATAATTGGAGCAGTGAGATCAACAACACCGTTTTGAGTGATTTGCGTTTGATTGCCAGATTCATCCTCTACACTTGCTGTCACCGTGAACGCCCCTTCAGCTAGAGGCGTATTAGGGCTGATTGACCAGCTTCCGTCCGCAGCCACAACCGCAGAAAGCGTTTGTACCACGCCATCGCTGTCAGTAACGTTGACAGTAACAATACTGCCTGCAGTGACATCAGTTGTGCCTGTGATCAACGGCGTACTGTCATTAGTCAAAGGATCAAAATCTAACGTTAATAAAGGATTAATTCCATCGAACGTACCAACTTCAGTATCCGTGCCTGTATTACCTGCATTATCAGTGATGCTGGCTGTTACAGTAAATTCCCCTTGCGACACTGCACTTGTAACAGGCACTGCCCAATTTCCATCAGCATCAACAGTTGTCGTATAGGTTTGGCTATTATTTTGAGAGTCGACAACAGTAACTGTTACTGTATTACCTGCCGTCGCTCCTTGTGAGCTGCCTGAAATTAAAGGCGTACTGTCATTGATAGCGCCTATAGTATCTATGCTAATAAGCGGTGCAGTCGTATCAACCACTGCGGTGATCGAATCATTTGCAGTATTACCAAATTGGTCGGTAACAGTGGCATCAATCGTAAACTCACCCTCTGCAAGTTCATCTGATACATTGATACTCCAATCTCCATTTGCATCAACTGTTGTTGTAAATGTTTGGCTTGGACCCGAAGCAGGAATAATCACCACCGTGACCACATCACCTGCTGTTGCATTTAATGTTGAACCTGAAATACTGGGTGTTGTGTCGTTTGTTTCGCCTAACGCATCAATTAAGATAGTTAAAGATGAACTATCCACCGTACCCGTTTCTGAATCCGAGGCTTGATTACCAGCTAAGTCAGATACCGTAGCGGTAACCGTGTATTGCCCATCAGCAAGGCTGCCTGGTACGTCTGCACTAAATACACCATTATCATTAGTGATTGCAGTAAACGTCTGACTATTGCCATTTGCATCTGTGACAACTAAAGTGACCGGTGTGCCTGCTGCAACGCCTTGCACTGTGCCTGAAATTGTAGGTGTGTTGTCAGCACTACTTCCTAAGTTATCAAGGCTTATAATTGGCGCGGTTAGATCAATGATCCCTGTCGTCGTATCTTGAGCTTGATTACCAGCAGGATCACTCACTGTTGCGGTAATTGTAAAATCACCCTCAGCCAACACTTGATTTGCACCAACTTGCCAGCTGCTATCTGCATTAACTGTGGTCGTCAGTATTTGCTGATTTCCATTACTATCAACGAGTATGATCGTAACAACCGAGCCAGCATCAACCCCTGATACAATACCTGAAATAATGGGTGTAACATCATTAGAATCGCTAAACTCATCAATTGTGATGGTAGGTGCTGTTAAATCAATCACACCCGTTTCAATGTCTTGTGCGCTATTTCCTGCTTCATCTTGAGTTTGCGCAACAACAGTGAACTCGCCTTCAGCTAGCTCTTGATCAATATTAATCGACCAGCTGCCATCGGCATTTGTAACAGTTGCAAATACTTGTGCACTCCCATTACTGTCGGTAACCGTGACTGTAACTGTGCTACCAGCATTTAACCCTTGTGTTGTGCCAGATATTGTCGGCGTGGTGTCATTACTATCAGCAATTGCATTAATATTAATAATTGGTGCAGTTAAATCTATTGTGCCAGTTGCTGTTGCTGAACTGGTGTTACCCGCTTCGTCGCTTGCGCTTGCAGTGACAGTATAATCTCCCTCAGCAAGCTCATTTAAAGTTTCGACTTGCCATACACCTTGTGCATTTGTGGTGGTTGTTATCGTTTGCACAACACCATTACTATCTGTAATGACTAACGTAACTGTCGTTCCTACTGGTACATCTGCAACAGATCCTGAAATTAGTGGAGTTGTGTCATTAGTATCATTTAAAGGATTGATTGAAATAGTAGGATCGGTTAAATCAATGACCCCTATTTCTGTTGCTGTCGCTGTATTACCCACTTCATCGGTTACTGTCGCGGTGACTGTGAATTGACCTTCAGCCAATGCAGTACTTGCTTCAACAGTCCAATTACCGTTTGCATCGGTAATAACTTGTAAAGTTTCAGTCGCTCCATCACTTCCTGTAAATGTAACAGTAACGACTGCGCCTGGTTCAACATCTTGTGTTGAACCAGATACACTTGGAGTCGTGTCATTAGTATCAATAATGAAATTAATACTGACTGTTAAATCTACATTACCAATCGCGGTTGCTTGTGCTTCATTGCCTTGAGGATCTAATACCGATGCGACAACTGTAAAATCTCCTTCAGGTAAAGGTTCTGTCAATTGAATAGACCAACTTCCATCAGCTTGAGTGATTGCGAGTAAATTAATAACCCGCCCATCACTTGCTGTAATTG
This sequence comes from Pseudoalteromonas sp. BZK2, assembly GCF_014349195.1. Taxonomy (NCBI): domain Bacteria; kingdom Pseudomonadati; phylum Pseudomonadota; class Gammaproteobacteria; order Alteromonadales; family Pseudoalteromonadaceae; genus Pseudoalteromonas; species Pseudoalteromonas sp. BZK2. The sequence goes on from NZ_JACSOG010000053.1 coordinate 4,281, forward strand.
TCAGCGAAATTGTCGTTCCAGTAGCTACGCCATCGGTTTGCCCACTCAGCAATGGTGTTGTGTCATTACTATCAGCAATAGAATCAATTGTGATTGAAATAGGAGAAAATGCGACGGTACCTGTCGTATTTGCAGATGCTGAGTTACCCGCAGCATCACTAACGGTAGCAATTGCCGTAAAACTGCCTTCAGGCAAAGGGCTTATTGCATCAACACTATAACTGCCATCAGCAAGAACAAGCGCCGTCAACGTTTGCGACTGACCATTACTATCAACAACTTGTATTGTAACTTCGGTGCCCTCTGGCACCCCTTCAACTCGCCCGACAAAGGTTGGCGTTGTATCATTTGTATTGGCAATAGCTGTTAACGTTATGTCAGGAGCCGTCAAGTCAACAACCCCTTGGGTGTCAGCTTGAGCTGTATTTCCGGCTGCATCAGTTACGGATGCACTTACGTCAAAAATCCCTTCTGCAAGATCTGCGACAACATCTAAACTCCAATTCCCATCAGCATCGGTTACCGTTGTTAATGTTTGAACTTGACCATTAATATCAGTGACAACAACGGTAACAAGTGTGCCTTGTTGAACACCAACAACATTACCACTGATATTTGGCGTAGTGTCCTGCGTATCATCAATTGGGGTGATACTAATCACAGGCGCTGTATTATCAATAACACCAGTGGTCGTTGCTTGCGCCTCATTTCCAGCAATATCAACGGCTGTTGCAGTTACAGTAAACTCACCTTCAACAAGTGCATCAGGCACATCAACGATCCAACTACCATCTTCGGCAACAATTGCAGTTACGGTTTGCACTGTATTATCTGCGCCAGTGATCACGACAGTGATTTCACTACCAACAGTGACTCCACTTACCGTTCCTGAAATAGTTGGCGTGGTATCATTTGTTTCGCCGATGGTGTCAATACTTATAACGGGAGCAGTCAGATCGACTAGACCATTTTCACTATCACTGCCTTCATTGCCAGCCTCATCAACTGCCGATGCAACGACCGTATAAAGCCCCTCAGCAAGTGCTTCAGTCGTAATACTCCAATTTCCTTGATCATCTACTTGCGTCGCTATTACTTGCACTTGTCCTGCGCTGTCTGTAACAGTGATAGTGACAGTATCACCACTGCTAATACCAGACACTGTGCCAGTAATTAGTACATTTTGAATCGCTGAATCAGTAAGTGTATCAATCGTTACAACTGGCGCGACAGTATCAATACTTGCGCCAATATTATCTGATACAGGGTCACCATTTGGATCAAGAGCAACCACATCGACAGTGATTGGACCATCAGGTAATGGGTCAAGTGGTGGGGTTACAAAAGTACCATCTGGTTGGACTACAACAGTCACAACTTGGGTATTACCATTCGCGTCGGTTACTGTCACCGTGACCGTTTGTCCTACTAGGTTTTCAGATGTACCTGATATAACTGGTTGTGGATTATTAGTAAGACCTAATTCATTGACACTCAATGTTGCAATTAACTCATCACCAGGTACAACACCATCGGTTGTATCTCTAGGAGAGAAAATGCCAGTGTTATCAGCGTTAAAGCTGTCATCAAATGCTAAACTAGATGGGTCGATACCTTCAGCGATACGTGCTAGCTCTACAAACGAGGTGCCTCCGCCAGATGCAGCACCACCGCCTCCACCAGCAGCAGTCGCCTCTAAATTATCTAAAATGTCTCCCCCCCCTTCAAGCGCATCTAAAAAATCACTGATATCAGTGCCTGTTTGTTGCTCTGGGGTTGGTTGATTGGGTTGATTTAAACTTGCAATGGCTTCGTCGATACTATCATCGAAAAGGGTATTCTCTGAGTTATCTTGCGTCTCTTTTGCTAGCAAGTCAGGGGTTATAGTCACTGATTTATTGGCAGGGATCGCCAACGACTCTCCTTGCACATCAATTAATATGGTCGAGTTATCTGCGGTAACAACAGTATCACCTACCGTTATCACATCGCCAACTGAGAGGGCTTTTATAGAACCATCCGCTTGCACTAAGCCTGCAGAACCTTGTACATCAATAACCAGTAATTGATTTGCGTCCATTTGCTTTTCCTCAAACTATGAGTAATACATTTGTATAACTTAAGCTTAGCCAGCAAGTAACACTTTGTTACTGGACTATGGTACAGGTGAACACTAAAAAACAGCACTATTTAACTAATATTCGAATAAACAAAACAATTAATAAAAAACTAAAAGCAACACAAAAGTATCATTTGCAGTATTTGAAATTGTTGGCTAAACCTTAACTTAGCGTGAATAAAGTTTAGTCTAAAAAGAGGATCATATGGCTATAAGCAAGCAGTTCACTAGCAAAAAGCTCAGCGCTTTACTTATTTTAATGTTTGCAGCGAATGGAAGTGTATTCGACGCACAAGCAGAACAAACCTCTGTAATGCCTTTGCATTATGTATCTGATAAAGCAATTTCATCTAACCCAGAAGTACAACAAGCTTGGCATGCATTTAAAGCATCAATGTATGGCATTGATGCTGCTCGTTCAGGTTATTTACCAACCGTCGATGTATCAGCGAGTGCAGGTTATGAAAAACGTAACTACGGTATTGAAGATGAATACAACCGCAATACCGCAGAGCTCACATTAGGGCAAATGCTATACGATGGTTTTAGAACATCGAACACAGTTAAGCGCTTTGAACGAATTCAACTGATACGTTATTTTGAACTACTTGATCAAGCTGAAAAGATTGCACTTCAGGCAAGTATTGCTTACCTAGATGTGCAAAAGTTCACTGAGTTAGTTGAGCTTGCTGAAAATAACTTAAAAGAGCACGAGGCTGTCTATCAGCAAATAGAGCAAAGCGTTGGTGCTGGTGTTGCTAGAGCAGCAGATCTTGAACAAATTAATGGTCGCCTCTCGCTTGCGCAATCGAATGTTATGACAGAGTATGCAAACTTGCATGATGTAAGTGCTCGCTATTTACGCATTGTTGGAGAGCTGCCAACAAAAGGAACTGCAAAAGCAAGACTAAGTGATGATGCAATTCCCATCACCATCAATCAAGCACTTGATATAGCTTACAAAAGCAGCCCTAACTTTTACGCGTCTCTGTATAATATCGAAGCGCAAAAAGCGAATGCTGATTCACAACGCTCCGCATTTCATCCTAATGTAGATTTATCTGCACGCTACGGAATGCAAGATAGAGATGAGTTAGGTTTAAATGAAACTCGCTCTGAGGCAAGAGTTGGTATAGATATTCGCTACAATTTATACAATGGTGGCTTAGACAGTGCGAATCTTGATCAAGCCTATCAAGAGATTAATGTTGCTAAATATCAGCGCGACCAAACCTGTATTGAAATCAGACAAAACCTTCAAGTTGCTTATAACAATGTGCAGGTTTTACAAAATAAGATCCCTTCTCTTGCTAGTCATAAAGAGTCATCTAATAAAGTAAAATATGCCTATAAAGACCAGTTTGATATTGGCCAAAGAACGTTACTTGATGTGCTTGACGCTGAAAATGAAGCATTTCAATCAAATCGTTCTTATATCGCAGCTCTATATGACAGACAGTCAGCTATTTTAACTATGCTTGCGGAGATGGGGAAATTACTCGACACGCTCAACGTTACATCCGACAAGTTTCCAAAAATTACAGAGTTAACTGATGACCCAATTGCATTAAATGCAGACAGTATTTGTCCAAAATTTGATGTAGCTGCAACGATTGGCAGACAAGCATTCTTGCAGAAAAAAAAACAGCAAGATAATGCATATATGACAGTAACCGCTATGCCTAGCTACTTAACTATGCCGGCAACTCCTGTCGAAACAGCTACGACATTTGCCGATGATGATAATGATGGTATCGCAAATGCGCAAGATGAATGCCCATCTACGCCTGCATTTACGGAGGTTGATGAAAAAGGCTGCACAAAGTATCGAAGCAACACGAGTAATGTAGAGATTGGCATTCCTTTTCTCGCAGACTCAAGTGTTGTGCGCCCTCAGTATATGCAGGAAATAGCTCGACTTGCTGATTTCTTAAAAGAACACCCCAACAAAAATGTTGAAATTCAAGGGCATGCTTCCCTTGAAGGACCAGCCCTTCACAATAGAAAGCTCTCTGAAGAACGCGCATCTTCGGTTGCTGAGATATTAATCCAGCAATACGGTATTGCCCCAAACAGAGTGAAATCGCTTGGTTATGGTGTTGATCAACCAAGAATAAATGAGATTTCAGTTAGAGCAAATGCTGCAAATCGTCGCATTGAAGCAGTGATAACCGACGCAGGTAGCCGCCCAGCAGTCATGAAAGATGGCTGGTCGTAAAGCTCATGGTGAATTTGATACCAATTCGCTTAATTTAGTATTTTTGCGCATTGGTATAAGTATGGATATTGTATGCAAGAAACTGATGCTCAAGATCATGGTGGCAGCCTTGTTGACTGTCTAGAAACCCTATGCCGCTATCATGATCGAGAATTTTCTCGTGAAACATTATTAAGCGGTTTACCCCTTGAGAACGGCTTATTGACTCCGTCAGGTTTTTCACGTGCCGCTAAACGTATAGGCTTTAAAACTAAAATTGTTCACAAACCCCTATGCGACCTTAATACAGCTTTGTTACCTGCGGTGTTAATCCTAAAAGGTAATAAAGCCTGTGTAATTACTGAGCTTGATATCGAAAACGACAGCGCTGAGGTCATCTACCCTGAACTAAATGACTCCGCCGTTAAAATCAGTATTACAAAACTTGCTGATAGCAGCACAGCAATGGTTATTTATGCACAGCCCGAATTCGCTTTTGACGCACGCTCCCCTGTACTACAAAAATTAGCTAAAGATGGCTGGTTTTGGGGAGTCATCAAAGAGTGCCGAAGTTTATATAAAGATGTAGTCGTTTCTGCCATCGCATTAGGCGTATTATCAATTGCGATGCCACTTTTTGTTATGAATGTGTATGACCGAGTTGTACCCAATCATGCAGTAGAAACCCTATGGGTGCTGGCAAGCGGTGTTTTAATTGCACTCACCGCAGATTTTATTTTACGGTTAGTTCGAAGTTACTTTGTGGAGCTGGCAGCAAGTCGTATTGATGTCAAAGTTTCAGCTGTCATTATGGAACGCGTACTTGGCATGAAACTAAAAAACCGCCCCGCTTCTGCAGGTTCGTTTGCAAGTAATATTCAATCATTTGAAGCGGTCAGAGGCTTCTTTAGCTCTATGACCCTTATTGCGCTTGTCGATTTACCTTTTGTTTTACTCTATTTAATCGTAATCGCGATCATTGGCGTCGAATTAAGTTTACCAATAATCGTCGGGGCTTTGATATTACTCTGTTACGCATTAGCAGCCCACCGAAAGCTTGAAAGCCTCTCAGAGCAAACAATGAAAGCAAGCTCTATGCGCAATGCAATTTTAGTTGAAAGCTTAACTAATATTGAAGATGTAAAAAGCTTTCATAGTGAGTGTAAAACTCAGTCCAATTGGGAGAAATCAACAATTTACATTGCTCGCGTTAACGCGCAAAGCCGCTTAATTTCATCTTCTATCAGCAATGCAGGTTCATGGGTTCAGCAATGTGTTGGGGTCATAATTATGATGGTTGGCGTACATCTCATTATTTCCGGTGACCTCACTCAAGGAGGGCTCATTGCAGCCTACTTACTTTCGTCGCGCACTATGGCTCCAATTACCCAATCTGCTGCTGTGCTAGCTCAGTTTCATCATGCCGCAATTGCAATGCATTCACTCAATGAAATTATGGATAATGAAGTTGAACGCCCAGCCGGCAAGCACTGGCTAAGTCACCCTGTACTACTGGGTGATATTGAATTTAATGATGTTCGGTTTAAGTACTCTCAAGAAAGCAATGAAGCATTAAGTGGTGTTAGCTTTAAAATAAAGTCTGGTGAAAAAGTAGCGATTCTTGGTCGCAATGGCTCTGGTAAAAGCACAATTGAAAAATTAATTCTCGGCCTCTATGAACCAACTTCTGGCAGTATCTTAATAGATAATAATGATATCCATCAGATCGATCCTGCCGAGTTACGACATAACATTGGCTATGTACCACAAACAATTTCTTTATTTTTTGGCACCCTTAAAGACAATATCACCCTTAGTGCATGGCATGCTAAAGACGAGCAAATTTTATCTGCGTGTCAACAAAGCCAATTATTTGAGTTAATAAACTCACACCCAGATGGTTTTGACCTACAAGTGGGTGAACAAGGCCGGCTACTTTCTGGCGGGCAGCGCCAAGCTGTTGGGATTGCACGTGCGCTTCTGAACAATCCGCCCATCTTACTGATGGATGAACCCACATCAGCACTTGATCACAATAGCGAAAGTAAAATTATTAACAATATCAAGCGCAACTGCCAAGAGAAGACCCTAATTGTCGTCACTCACAGAACCTCATTACTCGAGCTGGTAGACCGCATCATTGTACTTGATAACGGCAAAGTGGTTGCTGATGGCCCCAAGGCACAGGTGTTATCGGCTTTAAATAACCATACAGTAGGAAAAGTATCATGAGTAATAAAAACTTACCTATTGAACAACGCTCATTTGAGCATCTAAACAAGGTGCTGGAAAAGCAAAAAGCAAAACGTCCCTCTATTTTCTCTAAGCTTTTTTCCGGTTGGTTATCACCGCCAAATAGTCAAGACTGGGTCGTTGACGCACAATGGGAAAAAATGCAGCAACAACCAGCAAGTGCCCGATTACTGCTTTACATTATCTGTATCAGTATTGTTGCGCTTATTGTTTGGTCAGGATTTGCTCACCTTGATGAAGTAGCCAGAGGAGAAGGCCGTGTAATCCCATCTCACAAATTGCAAATAGTGCAGTCGTACGATGGCGGTATGGTCGAGCAGATATTTGTACGTGAAGGACAAGTTGTTAATGCAGGTGATGTTTTAATAAAAATTGATCCCACACGGTTTATTTCTTCATTTAGAGAAAACCAAGCTAAGGTACTGTCTTTGACTGCTAAAGTTGAGCGATTAAGGGCACTTACGCAAAAAAAACCTCTGCTATTTGCTGCCAGCTTGATAGAGCAAGCACCGGACGCGGTTCTACATGAACAAGCTATTTTTGAAAGCAGTAACAAAGAACTGGAGCAACAGGTTACCATTCATAAACGCCAATTAGAGCAGCGTCGACAAGATTATGCCGAAGCTAGGGCTGCATTACAGCAACACACAAATTCATTGAGTTTAGCTAACCGAGAGTTAGCAGTAACTCGCCCCCTACTTCGCACAGGTGCGGTATCAGACATAGATATAATTCGCTTAGAGCGCCAAATTGTTGAACATACAGGTGAAATAAATCGAACAAAAGCGGCAATAAATCGTAGCCTATCAGCTATAAATGAAGCAAAAAACAAAGTCGCCGAAGTTGAGCTTGCCATGATAAATCGCTGGAGTAATGAGCTATCAGAAGCCTTACTCAGGCTTGATGCAATGAAAGAAACTGAGTCTGGACTTGCTGATAAAGTTGCACAAACGGAGATCCGCTCCCCCGTCAATGGAACGGTTCAACGCCTATTAGTCAACACAGTTGGCGGAGTACTCCAACCTGGCAGCGACGCAATTGAAATTATTCCACTCGATGATCAATTGGTTGTTGAAGCTAAAATTCTACCTAAAGACATTGCTTTTTTACGCCCAGGTCAAGCTGCAATGATTAAATTTAGTGCTTATGATTTTGCGATCTATGGCGGCTTAGAGGCTGAAGTTACTCATATCAGCGCTGATACGATTACAGATGACAGAGACAATACATTTTACTTAGTGCAGCTTAAAACAAATCGTAATCACTTTGCAGACAACCTAACCATCATTCCGGGAATGACTACACAAGTCGATATTATTACCGGTAAAAAAACGGTTCTTGAGTATTTATTCAAACCAATTTTGCGTGCAACGTCGCTGGCAATGAGTGAACGCTAGCGGGCTTTTTAATGGAGTAATCATGCGTCGCAGTATTTTTATTACACAAGATGACTTGCAATCGCCTCACTGGTTAAGTGCATTTCCAAATTGCGTAATTCAGACAGCCTGCCCTAAGAAATTATTAGCAGACACATTAGTCTGGTTACTTGCAGACTCTGCGGATTGGCAAGTGCAGCTACAAAAATTAACCGCACAACGACTACCCGTGATTGTGATGACAACTCAGCTGGATATTCAACAACTGTGTGATGCACTGCAACTTGGTGCACGCGGATACATTGAAGCATTTGCAAACAAAACTGTCATCGAACAAGTTGCTGAAACCGTTAACGCCGGTGGAATTTGGCTTCCTGGGCAATTACTTTCAAACTTGGTTGGCGTGTTATCAGGACAAGCAATTAACTATCCGCATCAATGTGATCTGAGTTCTCTCACCAAGCGTGAAAAACAGGTTGTTGATGAAGTTATAAAAGGTGCAACCAACAAACAAGTCGCGCAAGTTTTAAATATTACTGAGCGCACTGTCAAAGAGCACATGAGCTCAATTTTTCATAAATTAAAGGTACGCGATCGAATGCAATTAATGCTTGCTGTGAAGGGTCATTAAACTGACTCTTCAACCGCAACAACACCATCAAAACCAAGCCCTTTTAAGGTTGATTGATCACTTGGGTTTTTAACCCCTTCAGCAACAACCTTAATCCCTAGCGAGTGAGCTAATGAGCATACCCCTCTCAAAAAGCTTTGGTTTGAGTCATTAAAACTAATGTTATGACAATAAACGCTATCTACCTTTATCATCTCAAGGCCAAGCTCTTGGATTTTAGTTAATTTTGTAAACTCAGCCCCAACGCGTTTTAACGCAACTTTTGCACCTATGCTATGCACCTGACTGCAAAAACGCCTGAATAACGGTAAATCTTTAATGGCAGTGTTTGCCCGTACCTCAAAGCAAATTCGCTTAGCAAGTTCAGGGTAAGCACACAATCCTGTCAAAATTGACGCTACGGCCATATCATCATGTAAGGTACCTGCTGAGAGCTCCATCCCCAGCAAGGCACCGTCTGTTAACTCACCATATTGCTTAATCATCAATTTCATTAGGCTCCAATCAAGCCGCGCTAGTAATTGAAGTTTGTGCGCCCATTGATAGTAAAATCCTATTCCGTACTTCTCTCCTTTGAGCAATAAACTCAGTGAAATTTGTTGTTGTAGAAGAACGTCGCTGAACGAGGTAACGGGATATAATGCAATTTCTAGTTGGTTTTCTTTTAATGCTAATTCTATCGTTTCTCGCCAAAAATTAAGGTCATCATTTCTAAGCTCAGCAGTACCATCTACAGTAAAGTGGGCATTACAACCAGGCTTTGAAATCGCCACTTTTAATAAGCTATCAACCCGCTTTAACAGCGCTCCTCGCGTATCGTTGGTAGTAACTAAACTGCAACTATGAGATACAGCAAGATCCACCTGTGCGTACTGAGCAACTAATTGCTGATGAGACTGCAAAATATTGTCACTCAACAGTGTTAGATCACTCACATCAGAAAACAACACCAAAAAGTCAACATGCGACATTCGCGCAATATGGCTCTCTCTAAAGCTATCTTCATTTGACTCTAGAAATGCAACTAACGACTGCGAGAAAAGACGTAAAAACTCGACCATCTCTACACGTCCAACTTGCTCTGTTAGCTCGTCAAGATTAACCACCCTAAAAAGGAATAATGCGCCATGCCCTTGTGTATTATCTAAAAAGGTATCTAAGGTCGCATTAAAATACTCACGATTTGCAAGCCCAGTCAGGTCATCGTGCTGGCTCTTAAAACGCATTTCTTCAAGCCTTTGACGGTCCTCTTTCACGATGCGGCTAAAACGTGTAGATAGTAAGTTCATTGAAGAAACTAATTTGGCAAACTCGTATGTTCTAGGCACCTTTGATTTAATAAAGCGCTTTTCTCCTAACGCTATTGCTTGGCGCATTACATCGCTCAAAGGGCTTAAAATTTTCGATAAGAAGTAAGCGCTGGCTATACAAGCAACAACTGCAACAGCAAGAAAGCTAAAAAACAAATGCACCGAACTTTGCCAAAGCGCATCTTGTGTATGTTGACTATGACTTTCAACATATAAAGTACCATATTGCTGCCAACCATCACTGACAAGCGCAATGCCGGGTGCTACTTCAAGAGAATACAAATGGCGGAACCAGCTCGGTGCATCAAGCACTAACTCGCCCTTAAATGCACGTTTTATAATAGTCTCGCCATTCGGATCTTTTAATTCAATACGTTGGTAATAACCTGTATCAAACGACGCCGAAAGAAGCAGTTCGATTTCCACCGGGTCCTTATCCATTTGACTCAACATTAGCGCTAATGAATTTGCATTATCTACATTTTTCATTTTAAGTTCGGCTGTAAAATAGTCTTTTGCCGAACTTGTACTAATTAGCAAACTGCTAATAAAGCCAATAATGATCACCACTAAAATGGCAATCCATAACTCTTGTTTCAAAGTAATGGTTTTTTTGCGTTTAAACGCTTTAATTACATTCACCATTTAACTCCTTCTTTACGAGTTTGCTCTAAAATATGTCGCCAACGTGATAGCCTCGCTGTCGGATCGGCTACGCTTTGTGCTGAATTGTTAGCCCAAAGGCCCTTACTGTTAAAGCTGAAAACAGGACTAAGATCGGTGCGCTTTGCAGCAGGCAACACTTTTACGATTAAGCTGTCTAAAATAAGTGGTTGTGCATTGGGTTGACTGTAATAACCCAACACCATGTGGGCTTGGGTCTTCCTAGTTCCAGGTAATTGCGCTTTAACATAAATCAATCGAAGTTTGGTATCGCTTATACCCAAAGCGCGTAAGCTGACGTACTTAGCAATAGCGTAATCTTCACAATCACCAAGCCCTGTTCCCATTGTTTCTAGTGGGGTTGCCCAATAATCATTTTGTTTCCATAGCTGAATATCAGTTTGATAACGTAAACTACGCGCAAAAAAATCATTAACGACCAAAATTTGCTGTTGTTCTGGAAGATTTTGAGCATGCTGCAACATGCCTTGCCATTGCCTTGCGACAGTAACTCGCGTGGCGCCGTAGCGTTGCTGCATTTGTTGAATAAAGGTTGAGAACTCGATCACTAAGCGCTCAGCTAAAGCACCGCTAGTGACGCAAAATAGAATGACAATTGAAGAAGATAAAAAGCGGTAACGCCCAATAAAACGACAAGCAAAGATACAAGCCTTAGATAACATAAGGCATGCCTTGAAGATATTCAGCTTGAATGTAATCGTGTGTGTTACCCATTATGCTTTAATAAAAAAATATGATTTTTAAAGCATAGCACCCAAGCTGAAACTATGAGAATTTAAGCGCTAATAATACGTTACTTTTTTTACCTGTCGAGGTTTTACTTCGCCGATGTATAAATCGTGGACACGCTTCATATCGAGCTGCAATTCAGTTGCATAGGTATCGCCTACTGCATAAGTCTTGATCACCTGTGCACCTTTGATCACACCTTGTACTTGGCTTTGTAATTGATCATTATGGGCGATACTGTTTTGCACTGTGGTACCTGCGGAAATTTTTTGCCCGTAAACTTGCTCAGCAAGCTCTCGATACGCTTCAAGCTTTGAGGCTTTAATCGCAAGAAGGGTACGCTGCGATTCATTATTACCAGGTTGAGCACTAATAGGCGCATAACCCACGGCTTTTAGCACTGGGTAGCTATCTGGCTCAATGTAAGTGTATTCTACATGTTTATCAAAAATACTACTGCAGCCGGTTAATGCTGCGCAGGCAACCAGCCCGCCGAATAATAATGCTCGCATGATTTATTTCCGCTTAAAACTCTTTGGCTACAAATATGCACGTTTAATGCCACTGTGGTACAGTCCTTGCTCGTTAAGGTTATTCATTGGTTTTAATGCTAGGTGTCAGCATGAAAAATAAAACAAGAGCCAACTTTAAGTGGTTCGCTTTAGCCTTTACAATTTTGTTTTCTAACAATAGCTTAGCGCAGTGGTTTGAATCTACAGGTCATGCTGTTATAAAAAATGGCGATACGAGCCAAGCCAAATCTGCCGCTATTAAAGACGCCATAACTCAGGCGTTAGTGTTTTCTGGCGCTCGAGTTAGCTCAGTACAAACCCTCGTTGACGGGGTTTTGACGCAAGATCAGCTAAAAATAAGCAGCCACGGTGAAATCCAAAAAATAGAACTGATCAGCGAAGACCGCCATAACGACACCTATGCTATAACGCTTCGCTTAGATATTTTTGCTCAAGCAGAAGAATGCCCAGCAAACCAATACACTAAATTTATTGCCGTGACACAAAGCCAACTGGCCAACCGCGAGCAAGCGCGCATGGGCCAAATTTTTGACGTAAACAAAGCTATTAGCGAACACCTCTATGCCAGCTTAAACAATACGCAAATGGCTGCAAAGCCAACAGCCTATTACAATATCCCACTGCGAGTAGATCATTTTTTCACTCAGCAATACGATTACAGTAATGCGCTACTTGAAGAGATCACTAGTCGCAGTAACTCGCAATATGTATTACTGAGCCGTATTCGTGACTTATCGGTTAACCATAAGATCAACAACGATTATGCGTTTTGGCAGGATGATAGTTTCAAGCGTGCATACAAAGTAGATTACGTATTATTTGATGGCACCACTTACGAAAAGCTCTGGCAAAAAAGCTACCAAACAGAAGGCATTTGGCCGTATAAAAAGACTGAGATCATCGATGTATATAGCGACCGATTTTGGGCAACTGACTATGGCCAAGCTATCAGCGATATAAACCAAACCTTAACCTATGACTTACAAGCAGCCATGGCCTGCTTACCCACGCAAGGAAAAATACTGCATATCGAAAACGATAGGCTAATCATCAACTTGGGTAAGGCGCACGGGATTGAGCAAGGGCAAATTTTAAATATTGCCCATCATAATTACCTAACGGATGCTCAGGGTAATAAGCTTCCGCATAAAATCACCACACTTAACCAGGTAAAAGTAACTCAGCTTTATCAGCAATCAGCGGTAGCCATAAGTATTGATCAGCAACCACTACCAAACATTCAAATAAACGATATTGTTGAATTAGCTACTAGCGAGTAAATGAGCTTGTAGTCCCTTATGAGCATTTAGCCACTCGGCTAATTGCTCAACGCCTGCTATATGTGGGTAATGCTTACGGGTTGCAATAACAACTTGGCGCTGCTGATTTGGTGTAATTGCTAAGTACTTTACTCCTTCACGTGGTGTACAAGCAAGCTTAGGAACAAAAGTTAACCCATCATCCATTGCCACCAGCGCGAGTAAGGTTTCAATACTATTGCCTTTATATTGATTTGACACCTCAACCCCTGCTGAAAAGCAAAATTGTTCTGCTTGATCTTTAAAGCAATGCCCTTCATTTAGCATCAATAAATCACAACCTTGTAATTGAGCCAGCGCAACCTCAGGATGTTTTGCTAATGCATGTTGTTCAGAAACCGCTACTAAAAAATCTTCTTTATAAAGCGGTGACACATGATAAGGCGCTAAATCAGCCACATCAGCAACAATGGCAATATCAATCTCACCATTATCAAGCGCTACAAGCGTTTGTGCTGTTTGCATTTCTATAAATGAAAACTGAGTTTCACTAAAGGCTTGCTTCATCGATGTTAGCAGCGTTGGCAGTAAATAAGGCGCAATGGTAGGAATAATACCGACATTTATTTTACCTTTAAGTGGGTCGTGTGAGCTGGTAGCTATTTCTTTAAGTACCTGTGTTTGCTCTAAAATAACTGTGATCTGTTTAAGTAGTTGCTCACCTTGCACAGTCAACGTAACCTGCTTAGTTGAACGGTCAAAAATAACAACACCCAACTCTTGCTCAAGCTTTTTGACCTGACCACTCAATGTAGGCTGGCTGACATAGCACGCATCGGCAGCTTTTCTGAAGTGCTTATATTGTGCAACCGCTTTTACGTATTCAAAGTCTTTTAAATTCATATCACACCATCAATAGCTTTTACCTATCACAATAATACAAACAAACGATTGGAGCTATCATAAATTAAATTGCATAATGGCACTCAACAAATCAAGAGGAATCAAAACAATGTTAAACAATATCGAAGGCCAAAGAGTACCAAACGTTACATTCGCAACGCGTGTAGACGAGCAGTGGAAATCAATAACCACTGACGAAATTTTTAAAGGTAAAACGGTTGTGCTCTTTGCATTACCTGGTGCATTTACACCAACATGCTCATCAACTCACTTACCACGTTATAACGAGCTTGCAGCTGTATTTAAACAAAACGGCGTTGATGACATTGTTTGTATTTCTGTAAACGATACATTCGTAATGAATGCATGGGCGCAAAACCAAGAAGCGCAAAACATTACTCTATTACCAGATGGTAACGGTGAGTTTACCGACGGTATGGGTATGCTCGTTGATAAAAACGACTTAGGTTTTGGTAAACGCAGCTGGCGTTATTCTATGCTGGTAAAAGATGGCGTTATCGAAAAAATGTTTATCGAGCCACAAAAGCCTGGCGACCCGTTTGAAGTATCTGATGCAGATACCATGCTTGAATACATTAACCCAGCACAGGTAAAACCAGAATCAGTGAGCATTATTACTAAACCTAACTGCCCGTTCTGTACCAAAGCTAAAGCGCTACTAGACGAAAAAGGTTATGTGTACGAAGAAATTGTATTAGGTCAACACGCTTCACTAACGAGTTTAAAAGCGATTTCAGGTCGTGAGACAGTGCCGCAAGTATTTATAGGCGGTGAGCACATTGGTGGCTCTGACGATTTAGAAAAACACTTTGCATAATTTTCAAGTTGGGGCTGCTCGTTGCAGCCCTTTATTATTTTAAAACCTCAACCCATTGATTAAATTATAAATTATACAACTGGTCTGCTCTCGCCATCACCCATATTTATATTCAAAATACCAACACCTTAGTTACCAAATTGTTACATAAAGCCAAGAATAAACTTAAAATGTCTGCAGCTACATTTACTCAAACCGTAACGAATTTAAGATGAATTAAGTGGAATATACAATGAAAAAACTATTACAAGGACTGATCCTATCCTTGCTATGTTTCGGTGGCCAAGCTCATGCTGCGTCAACTGGTACTATCGATTTACTCACCCATCCTGTTGGCATTATCTGCCTTGTTATTTTTATCTTTGCTTATGTGCTCGTCATACTCGAAGAAAAAATTCACTTACGCAAATCAAAACCCGTATTAGTTGCAGCCGGGATTATTTGGACCCTTATTGCTTGGCAATACAGTGCACAAAACTTATCTGATCTTAGCACCGACGCATTTCGTCATGCCTTGTTAGAATTTTCGGAGTTAATGCTATTTTTGCTCGTTGCGATGACCTACATTAACGCCCTAGAAGAACGCCGTTTATTTGATGGTCTAAGAAGCTGGCTAGTTGCGAGGGGCTTTAGTTACAAACAATTATTTTGGATAACCGGTGTACTGGCATTTTGTATTTCACCTGTAGCCGATAACTTAACAACCGCCCTACTTTTATGTGCTGTGGTAATGAAAGTTGCAGCAAATGATAACCGCTTTATTGCTATGTCATGCGTAAATATAGTGATTGCCGCTAATGCCGGCGGCGCATTCAGCCCATTTGGTGACATCACGACACTGATGGTTTGGCAAGCCGATGTTGTTGCCTTTACCGAGTTCTTTGTTTTATTTCTGCCAGCTTTAGTCAGCTATATTATTCCTGCCTTTGTTATGTCTTTATTTATCAATAACCGTCACCCGGATACGGCCGATGAAGATATTGAACTTAAACGCGGTGCGCTTCGCATATTGTGCTTATTCTTACTGACAATTTTAACCGCCGTGGTGCTAAAAACCGCCTTTGGTCTACCGCCGGTTGTGGGCATGATGATGGGCCTTGGCTATTTACAGTTTTTTGGTTACTTCTTACGCGTGACACTCCCCGGCTCTCTTGCCAGAAAGCGTGCGATGGCAGAGCGTGAAGGTGATAAAGAGCGCTTATCTCGCTTAGGTAACGTTGTTCCTTTTGATGTATTTAGCCGTGTATCGAGAGCCGAGTGGGACACGCTCTTGTTCTTCTATGGCATCGTTATTTGTGTTGGTGGCTTAGGGTTTATCGGCTACTTAGCGCTACTTTCTGATTTACTTTATAACAACTGGTCTGCCACCGGTGCGAACATTATTCTTGGTTTAATGTCAGCGGTAGTAGATAACATTCCAGTGATGTTTGCAGTGCTGCAAATGATGCCTGATATGTCGCACGGTCAATGGTTGCTTATCACGCTAACAGCCGGAATTGGTGGTAGCCTGTTATCAATTGGCTCCGCGGCAGGGGTTGCACTAATGGGTCAAGCGCGAGGGATCTACACCTTTAATAGCCACTTAAAATGGTCGCCGGTCATTTTACTCGGTTACTTTGCTGGAGTATTAACTCATTTATACCTCAATACAGCCTACTTCGGCTAAGACTTAATAAAGTAAAAACCCTTATCACTTTGAGGGTTTTTACTTTAAATATTTCACAATGAGCAGTTTATAAACAACAGCGTCGTAATAAGCTGTGTTTTTGTCGTAAAAAGTCAAGATTAAGGCAGGCACTTTACTTTAGTCTAATAATTCACAAATAAGGTGAGTTGAGGACACACATATGAGCCAAATGAATTCTGTTGCCATGCAAAATGGCAAGTTGCATGTAAAACAAATTGATATCCCTACACCCGGACCCGGCCAAGTACTTGTAAAAAGCCTAGCTTGCGGTATTTGCGGTTCTGATATTCATAT
This sequence comes from Pseudoalteromonas sp. BZK2, assembly GCF_014349195.1. NCBI lineage: Bacteria > Pseudomonadati > Pseudomonadota > Gammaproteobacteria > Alteromonadales > Pseudoalteromonadaceae > Pseudoalteromonas > Pseudoalteromonas sp. BZK2. Next base: position 21,094 of record NZ_JACSOG010000053.1, read on the forward strand.
AACCCGCCACACAAGCGATGTATTCGATATCTATAAAAACCTTGGCATCATGGCTAAAGAGGCAGGCGATGACCAAGAAGTATTATTAGGCCATGAGTACGCGGCAGAAATCGTTAGCTATGGCCCCAATACTAAAGGCGAATTAGCTAAAGGCACCCGCGTAACTTCAGTGCCAATTTTACTTTCTGCGGGCGGCGCTGGCGTAGGTGTAACCCCTGGGCTATATGGTGCCTACTCTGAATACTTTATTGTTGATGAAGCCTTGCTATTACCTATTCCTGATGCTGTTCCATCAGAAGCAGCAGCCATTACAGAACCACTTGCTGTTGGCCTGCACGCAGTGAACCGTGCACAAATGAATAATGATGATGTTGCCATTGTGGTTGGCTGTGGCCCAATTGGCCTTGCCGCGATTGCCGCGTTAAAGCTTCAAGGCGTAAAACACATCGTTGCCTCTGATCCACAAGAAAGTAAAAAACAAATTGCCCTTGAATTTGGCGCCACAGTATATGTTAACCCTATGGCGGATGATGAAGTTGCTACAGCCGCAGCACTTGCGGGTAACAACAAGGTGGTTATTTTTGAATGTGCTGGTGTAAGCCGCTTATTAAACGATTACATTTTACGTGCGCCAGCAAAAGCAAAAATCATTGTAACTGGTGTACATACCGCGCCACTAAACGTTAACTTTGCTTATGCCACAGTGAAAGAGTTAGACCTTATTTTCTCTTATTACTACCAACCAAAAGAGTTTGCACAATCACTTGAGAACATCGCGTCAGGCAAAATTGCATGGCAAAAAATGCGTACTGGTAAAGTCGGCATCGACGGCGTACAAGGTGCATTTGATACCTTATTTAAACCAAACGACCATATCAAAATCATCATTGAACCATGGCGCACAGGCGAGCTTGAAAAAGTAACGGGTTAATTTTAATGAGGCTATTAAAAAAATAATAGCCTCATTTTAGAGCTAAAATCTATAAGCGTTCAACCTACTATCAAAAACTAAGCCATCAGTCTCCTCACCTCTACCGCCATTTAAAACAGTTGTAAAAAATGATTTAACTACATCATTTGTCTTTTCATAGAACAGGCCATGGGTTTTTCCAACATTTGGGCCGCCAGTAAAGTCAAAATAAAAAGCATTTGAAGCGACCAAATTCCTAGCAGTTCTTCCTAACCGATCTTTTTGAAAATTCGCATCAGACCATTTTAGGACCCAATCATTTTCATTGATCGTAATATAAACTCGTTTTCCAGCTTCTATGTTATTTACCCAATGTTGATGACCTGCGTTATCAACATCAGCTTGGCACAATACAACGTTATCAAACATTCTTGTTTCAGCTTCGTATAAAGCGTTGATAACGTAATTCTGAAACAAATAATTCCCCAAACTGTATGTCATAAAGGTAAATTTAATATCACATGCCTCAAGGGCCTCTTTATTGAACGGCTCTTTCATGTAATGACCTAGCTTTTCCAACGTAGCATCCAAAGCACCAACTGACGCCTGTGCATTTCTCTTAGCGCTTCGGTATTCTTTTGTCTTAAAACCTCCAGGATTAGAGGGCCAAGAAAAAACAACAACCTCAACCCCATGCTCTTTTTCTAATGCTAATGACTTTTCTAAGTTCTTATAAAAGCTTTGATTAAAGCCATGTACAAAAAAAACGCAGTTTTTACCTGAAGAAGTGAGCCGTTCACGAACTTCTGCAAATGCTTTTTTAGAGGGAATATTATTCTCTGTGATTTTAGATGGCTCAGTGACTAGTCGCACTTGCCATACTCCCTCTACTTTATCTGCATAAGCGAGCCTAACTTCATTAGGTCCTTTAGCGTTTGCGTAGTCACCAAAAGCATTGTGATCGCCTACGCCATTTTTAAAGTTTGATTTATTTATATTTCTATTCGTAATAATCAACATATCAATATCCTTATTCTGTTTTTAGCCATAGGAAGTAGTTAGAACCT
>NZ_JACSOG010000054.1:0-21875 GCF_014349195.1 Pseudoalteromonas sp. BZK2
AGTGATTGCTGCTGTTAGAGTTGTTTTACCGTGGTCAACGTGGCCGATTGTACCAACGTTTACGTGCGGTTTTACGCGTTCAAACTTTTCTTTTGCCATGACGGAACCTATCAGTTTTGTGTATCTAGATTACATATGAAAATAATCCACCGAGGGTAGATTAATTTAATTTTTTCAAATTTCAAATAGTTTTTTCTGACAGATAAAGGAAGAAATTAAGATGAGTTCTCGATACTGGTGCTGATAGGCAGATTTGAACTGCCGACCTCACCCTTACCAAGGGTGCGCTCTACCAACTGAGCTATATCAGCAACACCAGAAGTCTGGAGCGGGCAGCGGGAATCGAACCCGCATCATCAGCTTGGAAGGCTGAGGTAATAGCCATTATACGATGCCCGCATAGGAACCTGTTCTTAAACTACCTCTAACCGTCAAGAATAAAGTGGTGGAGGGAGCTGGATTCGAACCAGCGAAGGCTGAGCCGTCAGATTTACAGTCTGATCCCTTTGGCCGCTCGGGAACCCCTCCACGAAAATTCTTTACTAAGTCACTTCCGGTAAAAGGAAAGTGGTGCCGACTATCCGAGTTGAACGGATGACCTACTGATTACAAGTCAGTTGCTCTACCAACTGAGCTAAGTCGGCACTGCTTTAGTACGGGGCGAGATTCTAAGGTAAGGTTTATTGTGATGCAACCATAAAATTAAAAAAAATGTGAATTTATGTGTTAAACGCTCACTATTCAGGCAAATCGCCGTATTTTTACTGCTTTATAGCTAATTCACGCCAATAATTCAGTCCTTTAAACACGAGCAAGCTGTCAAACTTAGCATCTATATATGTATCTGCTAACAGCTTTCCATAACCACCAGCAAATATTAACTGGCAATCCTGTTGGTTAAGGTGTTGTTTTGCCTGCTCGATTGCGCCTAGAGTAGCAACCATGGCACCATTTTTTAGGCCATTTGGCGTATTACGCCCTAACTCAGTCGTAAATGGGATTTTCTCATCATCAAACACACGTTGCGTATTTTGGGTAAGTGAAGAGGTCATTAAATCAAGGCCAGGTAAGATCCAACCACCTAGATGCGCACCTTCTTGGTTTAGCACATCAATTGTCGTTGCAGTACCGGCATCAATAATAATGCAGTCTTGCGCGGGATATTCGACATACGCAGCTATTACCGCGAGCCAACGATCAATTCCTAGATTTTGATACTGCTGATAGGCACAGCTTAACGTGTTTAGCTTTGCACTCACCTGTGCTTCGAAGTAAGGAACGGCGTGTTGCTGCGCCTGTGCTAATAACGGTTTAAGTAGCTCAGTGCTACCCACGCAGGCATAGACCAGCTCTGTTATTTGTGACCAAGGTAAATTGCTGAGTTCACAGGTTTGGTAATCCTTACCATCAAACAAAACGGCTTTAATTGCGGTATTGCCAACATCCACTAATAATTTCATAGCTCAGCCTTACGTAATGAAATTTCACCACCATAATAACTTTTCACTTCGCCGTCTTGGCGAATACGCACGCCACCTTGGTTATCAATTCCTTCGCAAATACCACGCCAGCTACGATGACCCGTATTGAGCTCAACACACTCACCAGCAAATGCATTTAATTGATTCCACTGTAGATACATATCGTTTAAACCTGATTGCTGATACTGAGCTAAGCGTTTTTCTAAATAAAAGCACAAATAGGCCACCAGCTTGTTTTTATCTAATCCCTGTACATGCTGGCTTAAATCAGTCCATGCTTGATCTATGTGTTGGCTAACACTTTCTGGCATATGTAAATTGATACCTATACCTATTACAAGCTGGCAAGGCCCCTGCGGTTGGCCATCTAGTTCAACTAATACACCGGCTAATTTTTCACGGTTTAAGTAGATATCGTTTGGCCACTTAAGCTCTGCATCCAATTGATATAAAGCTTTAAGCGTATCGTAAACAGCAAGCCCAACAGCAATAGATACCCCCATAGCAGCTTGCAAACCATCATCCAAACGCCAAAAGTAACTAAAGTATAAGTTTGCACCAAACGGAGATTGCCAAACGCGCCCACGGCGCCCTCTTCCCGCTTGCTGCATTTCTGCAACTAATACGCTTCCAGATGGCAGTGATACTTCTGTTTGCAAACGGCGCATTAACTCACTGTTGGTTGAGTCAATAATAGGCTGCACTTCAACATTAGCAGTGCTGCCACCTAATTCATTATAATGCTGACCGATTTTATCTTTGTTCAGTAAGCCTGCACTATTATTAAGGCAATACCCTTTACCCGTAACTTTAAATATATCGAGCCCCATTTCCTGCAAAGAATGAATATGTTTACCCACTGCTGCGCGGCTAATACCGAGCTGCTCACCCAATTGCTGACCAGAAATAAAACCACCGGTATTTAGAGCTTGTAAAATAGCGAGCTTATTTCCATCTGGTGCTTTCATGATGAAGCTCCCAATTCAATGTGGCATTCATGTTCGGCATTTATCAGGCGTACTTCGTGCTGTAAAGCAATCTGATATTTATGCCAAACCTGTTGTTGTACATGCTTTACCATGGCAATTAAGTCACCACCTGTACTATTACCGTGGTTTACTAGCACTAACGCTTGCTGCTGATGCACTTCAATACCTGCGACCTTAAAGCCTTTTAACCCAGCTTGCTCAATCAACCACCCCGCCGCAACTTTATAATGCTCAGCATCCACAAAGTAATGAGGTAGCTCTGGGTAGCTTTTTAAAAGTAACGCAAGTTGCTCATTCCTGATCACTGGGTTTTTGAAAAAACTGCCTGCATTTGCAAGTTCACTGGGGTTTGGTAGTTTGCTGTTTCTGGTTGTGATGATTTGCTCAAATACCTGCTGTGGAGAGGGTTCTGAAAGCAGTTGCAATGGTCCATAACTCAGCACTGGCTGCCATTTCTTAGGTAACAGCAACCCTACTTGGGTGATCACCGCTTGATTTTTCAGTGCATGCTTGAAGATAGAGTCACGATAGCCAAATTGGCATTCGCCTTTAGTTAAGCGCTTTATGGTTTTGGTGGCAATATCAAAGTAGTCGACATAACTCACAAACTTTTCAAGCTCTACACCGTAAGCACCTATATTTTGCACTGGTGCAGCACCAACAGTCCCAGGTATTAAAGCAAGGTTTTCAAGCCCAGGCATATCATTAGCAATAGTCATAGCAACTAATTGGTGCCAGTTTTCTCCGGCTGCAATGTGCAATAAAAAGCCATCGCTTTGCTGCTCTATATCTATGCCCTTCGTATTCATGTGGATCACAGAACCTTGGTAGTCAGATAAAAACACCGTATTACTGCCTTCACCTAAAATACAAAATGGCCCAGAAAAGTCTGTGCTTAAAAGCTGATTCACTTCATCAATTTGATAAAAATGCTGGCATTGGCTTGGCAAAGAAAAGGTATGAAAAGATTGCAGGGACTGAGCCACAAAACGCCTCAAAGGTTACCGGTAACTAATCGTATTAGTGTAACCTATCGTCGCAAAATACGCATTAGATTGTAAAAATCACTCAACCCACTGCACTAATCATGTTATAAAACGGGCTCTTTTTCATTTCCGTTCCAGGGTTATTATGAAGTTTAAACCATTACTTTTAAGTCTTGCTATGGCCGGTGCTTGCTCTCAAGCAACTGCAGATGCAATCAGCCAGCACACTTACGCAAACTTAGATGACGTAACAACCACTCACCTACTACTAGATTTAGATGTTGATTTTGATGACAAACAACTAGAAGGTTTTGTTGAGCACACGCTAGATTGGCACAATGCAACAAGCAAAACACTGGTGCTTGATACTCGCGATTTAGATATCGACAAAGTAATGTATCAAGATCAAAAAGGCAGCTGGCACAAAGCTGACTTCACCCTTGCTGCACGTGATGACGTGAAGGGCTCAAAATTAACAATTAAATTTAAAAGCCAAGCGGTTAAAGCACGTATTTACTACAACAGCCGCCCAGAAGCTTCAGGTTTACAGTGGTTAACGCCAGAGCAAACAGCCAGTAAATCACACCCATTTATGTACAGCCAATCACAAGCAATTCATGCTCGTAGTTGGATCCCAGTACAAGATACGCCAGCAATGCGCGTAACCTACTCGGCACGTATTCACACTCCTAAAGACATTCGTGCGGTAATGAGTGCTGATAACAAAGATGCACTTTATAAGGACGGCGATTATCTATTTAATATGCCACAACCAATTTCGCCATACTTAATCGCAATTGGTGCAGGTAATTTAGAATTTAAAGCCATGTCTAAGCAAACGGGTATCTTTGCTGAGCCAACAATTTTAGATGCATCAGTTGCTGAGTTTAACGACACGCAAGCGATGATCGATAAAACTAACGCGATGTATGGCGAATACGCATGGGGTCGTTATGACTTATTAATGCTACCGCCAAGCTTCCCATTTGGTGGCATGGAAAACCCACGTTTATCATTCATTACACCAACGGTTGTTGCTGGCGATAAAAGCTTAGTAAACCTAATTGCTCACGAACTTGCTCACTCTTGGTCTGGTAACTTAGTAACCAATGCGACATGGGAAGATTTATGGCTAAACGAAGGTTTCACGTCTTACGTTGAAAACCGCATTATGGAAGAAGTGTTTGGTCGTGACCGTGCAGTGATGGAACAAGCGCTTGATGCAGCCGGCTTACGTGCATTACTTAAAACTCTACCAGCACCAGATACGCGTCTTAACTTAAAACTTAATGGCCGCGATCCTGATGATGCATTTAGCTCAGTGCCTTACACTAAAGGTCAGCTTTTCTTAATCTATCTAGAAAACAAATTTGGCCGTGATAAGTTTGACCCATTCGTAAAGGGTTACTTTGACCAATTTGCGTTTAAGTCTCTTACAACAGCGCAATTTGTTACTTACTTAAAAGCTAACTTGATCGAAAAATATCCAGGCGTTGTGAGCATGGATAAAGTTAATGAGTGGATCTTTGAGCCTGGTTTACCAAGCGATGCCCCTAACCCAACGTCTGATGCCTTCGATAAAGTTGATGCTGTAACCAAAACATGGTTAAACGGCGAAATTAGCGCAGCCCAATTGCCAACAGCGGATTGGTCAGTTCACGAGTGGCTACACTTTTTGAATAACCTACCTCGCGATTTAAGCATCGAAAAAATGACTGAGCTTGATAACCAATTCAACCTAACACAGTCAACTAATGCAGAGCGTGCTTTCGCATGGTTTATGCTAGCGGTAGGTAATGGTTATCAACCAATTTACCCAGCGCTTGATGAACACCTATCAGGCATCGGTCGTCGTAAATTAATTGTGCCACTCTATAAAGCACTTATTAAAAACGGTAAAAAAGACTGGGCGCATGATGTGTACTTAAAAGCACGTCCGGGTTACCACCCGCTTGCACAAGGTACTGTTGACGACTTATTTGCAAAGTAAGTCATCAAACACAAAAAAGGCGCTGCAATCAGCGCCTTTTTTAATTATTTTATTAGTTACTTACTTTTTGTAAGAACGCACGGCGCTCTTCTGGGCTTGCTTGTTGCCACCAAAACTCAAGCATCGCAGCCGCACTTGGCATATTTTTCAAACCCGCTTGTCCGCCGGGTACTTTTGCAGGCAATGTGACAGGGACAGCAGTCGCAGGCTTGTTGCTTGTACTTGTAGCAGCAACTGGGGCACTGGCCACAGCTTGTACAGGCGCGCTAGCTGCACGATAGCTAACTATTGATAACGGCACAGCAAGTTCACTGCCCTTGGCTTTTAAGCTTACTTGCGGTGATTCAGCAAACACTTCTGCCGCAACAGCATTACTGGCACGATTAAACACTAGGTCATAGTCTTTGCCGCTCTCTACTGTGAGCTCAACCCAAAATGGCTCTGACTCAACAACTTGGTGGTCATCATAACCTTGCTCGTAAAGATCGGTATATTTCATCTTCACTTGGTAAGTACCAGGAGCAAGTTCAACATCGTCAACACGACTGAAAAACGACTGCTCAATAAGTCGCTCTCCGACTTGTAAGGGTACAAACTCTTCTGGAAAGTGAATAGTCTCAGCGACACTACTTAAACTATTTAATAGCATTAACGCACTACTCAGTAATACTAACTTACGCATGTTCACTCCTTGGTTGTTCAATTTACGGCAGTTTCAGTTTGACACTGCAAATAAAGTTTGTCATTAGTGGGCGGTCATTTAACCACATTTATAAGAGAGCTAAGTATGAGCCAAGAGACTATTTTTACAAAGATTATTAACCGAGAGATCCCTGCTGATATTGTATATGAAGACGAGTTATCTTTAGCTTTTAAAGATATTAACCCACAAGCCCCTTTTCATGTGCTGATCATCCCAAAAACACCAATAGCGACGATTAATGATGTTACAGAAGAAAATGCATCTTTAGTCGGTCATTTATATGTGGTTGCTGCCAAACTTGCCAAACAGTTTGGCTTTAGTGAAGACGGTTTTCGCGTCGTAATGAACTGTAATGACCATGGCGGACAAACTGTGTACCATATACACCTACATATGCTGGCAGGTAAAACAATGGGCTGGCCTCCGTATCAAGACAAGAAAAAAACCAATCTCTAATATTTTAGTATGTAAAAATATGTAAAAGGTAGAACAAAGATACTGTTTTTGTCTATAATAGTGACAGATCAGCTAGTTAATGTATTGCAATTAGTTAACTAGCTGTATTTTTTGACACAAAATAGACACAAACTGTACTTTTCCTGCACAAGTCTCAGAAATTTCTAATACGAAAGGGGTGGATTGCGTGATAGGATGCAATTGTCAACTTTTTTCAAGAGTGAATAAATATGAGTAGTTCAGCCTTTTTATTATTAGATCCAGAACCGATTAACACGATTGGTGTAAATGTATTAGAACCATTGTTAAAAACACAAGGACTTACTGTGACAACTGGTACTGATATTTCTGAAGTACCTGAAGGCACACGATTGCTATTCATTGAAACGTCAAGTACAGATCCGTGGGGAAAACTAAAGGAGCAATTAGTTAATCTACGAATTAAATGCGATATTGTTTTATTTAATCTAGATGAAAACCCAGAACTAGCTAATCGCGCTCTTCTAAGTGGCATAAGAGGTGTATTTTACACCACGGATAACGCCGATGTGCTAATGAAAGGCATTCGTTTGTTACTTGAAGACCAACTCTGGTACCGTCGTGATATTATGTGTAATGCACTTAACCGTATGTTGCAGTTTAACAAAGACGCACTACATAAATTAACAGACGGTGATATCGAACCAGTTAAGCTTACCAAACGTGAAAAAGCTATTATTTCATTAATGAGTAAAGGTTCGAAAAACAAAGAAATAGCTGAAGATTTAAGTATTAGTCCGCATACAGTGAAAACTCACTTATACAGTGCATTTAGAAAAACTAAGTGTCGTAATCGTATTGAGTTACTATCTTGGGCTCAGCAAAACATTCCTGACGAAATTCGTTAAACGAAATACCCTACTTGTTAAAACAGACGCTACTGCGTCTGTTTTTGTTTCTGGTTGCTAATCACTGTAATTGACTTTATGCTCAAACTGATTGCCAAACACTGGAAATACAATGCTCGACTCAGCTACTTTATATTACGCCAGCGCTGCCATGATGGCAGTAATGACCCTTCTTAATTACCTTACTTGGCGAACCAACAATAAGACTCCGGGCACCTTACTCTATATTTTTTATCCACTTGTGATGTTTGCATCAGTAATGAGTTTTGCACTACATGGCCATATTAATAACCTTGCCAGTGTTGCCATTGCAAATACTCTACTGTTTAGTGCCTCAATCATCCATGTACTCGCAATTTGTCAGTTTTTGAATGCCAAATGCGTTGGCTTTAAAACCTTTGTTTCGATCACAGTCGCTTTAGCTATCACTATGATTTACCTTGCTACTGACAGCGCAGAGTTACGCAGCCGAATATTGGTTTCTGACCTTCAACATATTGTTGAATCATTGTTTTTACTGGCTTTGTTTATTCGTAATGGCCGTAAAAGTTACCCTAATGGCAGTATTGTTTATATTTTAATTCTCAGCATTATCCTAGCGGTGTTTACTGGCCGTACTCTAATGATGGGAGATATTACAACCGCCAACCTATTATCTGCAGACTGGTTTAGTTTCACTTTATTTATTAATGGCGTAATAGCTCCAATGTTCTATGCTACAGGCATGGCACTACTATGTAATGAAAGGCGTGAGCAAAACCTTAATCAACTCACCGAAAAAGCCCATAAAGATTTAGAAATAAGAGGTTTGTTCTTATCAACTATTAGTCATGAAATTCGCACACCGTTAAACGGTATTTTAGGTAGTGCACAGTTGATCATGAACCAATCGAGTGACCCCCGTGATAAACCTTATTGCGAAGCAATTATTAACTCCGCTGAATCATTAAATTTATTAGTAGATAAAGTTCTCGACTACGCCAGCTTAGATCAACGAGATGAAGCACTTTATGAAGAGGATGTTGAGTTTAAAACTTGGCTAAATAATCTTTGCCTACTTCTCAGCCCCCTAGCAGAACAAAAACACTTAAAGTTTGAGTTGATATATGATTTGCCAGAACAGGCATGTTATTACTGCGACCAACAAAAACTCAGGCAAGTTATTATAAACTTAGTAGGTAACGCAATTAAGTTTACTGACCAAGGAGCCGTAAAGATTCATGTGAAGCTTCTTAATGAAGGCCAACTAGACCACCTAGTTAGAGTAAGTGTGATTGACTCAGGCCCTGGTATTGAAGATGAAGAAATAGCCTACCTCACTGAACCATACGTGCAAAGTAGTGCAGGTAAAGAGAAAGGAGGCACAGGCCTTGGCTTAGCAATTACCAGCCGGCTACTCGAAAAGTTAGGCAGTAAACTCAACATAGAAAGTGAGCTTAAAAAAGGCAGTACTTTCAGCTTTGATATTTCACTTGCTATTGGTGAGCTTAGCCTAGTTGAACAGCGTCACCAATCAAAGGATTATGTTACTGGCCTAGACGTGTTATTAGTTGAAGATCTCGATTTAAATCAGAAAATTGCCATCGAATTTATGGCTGATGATGAGCATAAGATAAAACTTGCAAAAGATGGCAATAGCGCGATTGAACTGATGCAGAAACATCACTTTGATGTGGTATTACTCGATATGAATTTGCCTGATTTAACAGGGCAAGAAGTCTTAAAAAAGCTAAAAAATATCGACCATTTAAATCAACGCACGCCAGTATTAGCATTTACCGCTAGCCTCAGTCCAGATGAAATAAAAGAGTATTTATCACTAGGTATAAAAGATATTGTAGGCAAACCAATAAAGCAGCAGAAATTACGTCAAGCTCTGAGCGATTCACAAACAAACCAATCTGCGAGTATCGCGGTGGAATTACGAGATACACTTTACGATGAAACGGCAGCTGCTACATTGATAAGCTCATTCAGCGAGGATGAGGTATCATCGATTTACAATGAGTTTGTTTTATCTGCTAGAAATAAACTCATTCGTTGTCAACAACTTGTAGATGATGATAAAGAGCAGTGCATCAAACTGATTCACCGTCAAGCAAGCACAGCATTGCAGCTAGGATTTAATCGATACGGTACAGAGCTGAAGCGCATCGAACGTAAGTTACTTGATAACAAGCCCTTAAAAGAACTATTAACCGAAGCCCTAATACTTTGGCAAGAAAGTCTACAAGCTTACCTTAAGCATGCTAGGCGTGAGTTATCATAGCGGTAAGCGAGCATTGTAGGCGCGATTTTATATCGCGCAATATTCAAAAGATAACGCGCGAAATAAATTTCACGCCTACATCAAAACATGGAACGACTTTAGCCGTGAAATGTTTTTCGGCGCTAAAGTAGCGCCTTGGCTAAAGCCTACAAATAACACGATTCGGCATCAAACTGATTGTGATATGATTACTTAAGACTTACTTTTTCAGGCATAAAAAAACACGCTTTCGCGTGCCTACTTATCAAACTCATTTAATTTTAATCTTCAATTTCAGTTGGTTGCGGGAGCTGTGAATTTTGAGAGCGAACCGACGACCTTCGGCTCTGAACCTGAATTTCAGGCATAAAAAAACACGCTTTCGCGTGCCTACTTATCAAATTAATTTAATTTTAATCTTCAATTTCAGTTGGTTACGGGAGCTGTGAATTTTGAGAGCGAACCGACGACCTTCGGCTCTGAACCTGAATTTCAGGCATAAAAAACACGCTTTCGCGTGCCTACTTATCAAACTCATTTAATTTTAATCTTCAATTTCAGTTGGTTGCGGGGCTGTGAATTTTGAGAGCGAACCGACGACCTTCGGCTCTGAACCTGAATTTCAGGCATAAAAAAACACGCTTTCGCGTGCCTACTTATCAAACTCATTTAATTTTAATCTTCAATTTCAGTTGGTTGCGGGAGCCGGATTTGAACCGACGACCTTCGGGTTATGAGCCCGACGAGCTACCAGGCTGCTCCATCCCGCGCCTGAAATTGTAGATTTATTTAAAGTTGTTTTACATGACAACTTGGCTTTCAATTCAAAAAATTGGTTGCGGGAGCTGTGAAGGTGAAGAGTGAATGCCTCACGCCGTGACGACGACCTTTATAGTTCCAACATTACACCAATCTTTTAAAAATTGGTTGCGGGAGCCGGATTTGAACCGACGACCTTCGGGTTATGAGCCCGACGAGCTACCAGGCTGCTCCATCCCGCGCCTGTATGTTTAGAGTCCCAGAAGCCGGATTTAAACCGACGACCTTCGACTTCAGGTATTAGCGAGTCCGACGAATGATTTATCATTCTGCTCCATCCCGCGCCTGTAATCTCTAAGTAACATGAGCATGTTAACGACGCCCTGTTTCAGAGAGAGCGCTATCATATAGCAATAAGATTAGAAATCAAGGGTTATAGTGACAAATTTAACTCAAGCGAACAAAAAGCACACAAAACAAAGTTAAAATGCACGCTGATGAGGACTAATCATTTTTTGCCACTCCCAATCGGGGTGACCCATCACGATAAAATCAGGGTTTTCTGTGCTTTCTCGTTGATTGTAAGTTAACGGATTGAATTCAGCATCGGTAATGCAGCCACCGGCCTCTTCGACAATCACTTGTGACGCACCAGTATCCCACTCACCCGTTGGCCCTATACGTAAAAAGCAATCAGCTTTACCCTCTGCAATAATACAGGCTTTTAATGAGCATGAGCCTAATGCTACTGTCGCAAACTGAGTGTTTAAATACTGACTGACCGCTTCAATTTTTTGCCTGCGGCTTACTGCTAAGGTTAAATTATCGGGTGTTGCTACTGAAATTTGTTGATCTTGGCCATTTTCACGTTTAAATGCGCCATTTTGATAACTTGCAAAATAAGTCACTTGTTTCGCTGGCCAATGAATAACACCCAGCACTGGGCGATTATTTTCAACTAAAGCGATATTGACTGCAAAATCACCGCTTTCAAGTATAAACTCCCCGGTACCATCCATAGGATCAAGCAACCAATAACGGTGCCAATCTTTTCTATCTGCCAGCGCTGGGATCGGTGTTTCTTCTGACATAATTGGAATATCGGGGGCTATGCTCTTCAAACCCGCCATTAATACATCATTTGATGCTAAGTCAGCCTTGGTGACCGGAGTATGATCTGACTTTTGCTCAGCACCAATATCATCCTGCTGATAAATGGCCATAATGGCATCGCCTGCTTGCTCAGCTAACCGAATACACGGTTCTAAAAAATCATTCATTGCCCGCTCCCGACTCTAAGTACTTTGTTAATAATAGCAAAGCTGCGACACTTCGTGCTTCAGTAAAGTCTTCTTGTTGCAATAATGATTGCCAATCAGTTATTGGCCATTTTACAACGACAAGCGGTTCTGGCTCATCACCAGGTAAGGTTTCAGGGTAGAGATCTTCAGCATACAAAATATGCATCGTGGCATTAAAGTAACTTGGCGCCATGCTGACTTTTTTTAGTTCAGCGAAATGCTTAGCACCAAAACCAACTTCTTCTTTAAGCTCCCGGTCTGCAGCTTGCTGAGGTGTTTCGCCTGGGTCAATTAAGCCCTTTGGAAAACCCAACTGATAATCATTGGTGCCTGCACAATACTCTCGCACTAATAACAGTTCGTTATCGGCCGTTACTGGCACTATCATCACTGCACCTCTGCCACCGCCACGAATTCTTTCGTATTGCCTTTGTTCATCATTTGAAAACTTCAATTCGAGAGACTCAACAGTAAATAGTCGACTTTTAGCGACAACTTCATTAGACAAAATTTGCGGTGGTGTAGGATGCTTTTTCTGTGTCATTGGCATTAATTTGCTATCATGGCAGTTATGCTCATCATAAATCTTTTAAAGTGAATTGCCTATGTTAAATTGGTCAAAAATCGATACTGTGTTGTTAGATATGGATGGCACCCTACTCGATTTGCATTTTGATAATTACTTTTGGCTAACCGTTATTCCCGAGCAATATGCGCGTAAACATAAAATCAGTTTAGACGCAGCAAAAGCTGACATTTTACATCGTTATCAACAAGTTCACGGACAAATTAATTGGTACTGTTTAGATTATTGGCAGCAGCAACTTGATTTACCAATTATGGCACTGAAACGTGACATTCAACATTTAATCAGAATTCGTGAAGATGTTCCGCCGTTCTTAACTGAGCTTAGAAAAGCAGGCAAGCAATTGATCATGCTTACTAACGCGCACCCAGATTGTGCCATGTTAAAGTTTGAACACACTGCTATCGATAATTACTTAGATGGGGTGATCTCAACTCACCAATATGGCGTGAGTAAAGAGCATCAACCATTATGGCAACAAGTACATCAAGAATGGCAGTTTGATAAGGAACGGACTTTATTTGTGGATGACAGCCCCGCCGTGCTAGATGCGGCAAAAGAGTTTGGTATTGGTCATATACTTGCGGTTGCCAACCCTGATAGTCAGCAACCGCATAAACAGTTCGATGGCTTTTTATCGACCATCGATTTTCGCGAGTTTATACCCGTTAAATAATTACTTCGGGTAACGCTGCTCTAAGCCTTGGTATACAAGTTTTGCAAAATCTGCATGCTCTGTATCTAGGCTTTTTACCACTTCAACTAAGTGCTCGTTATCTTCTTGGCCATTCCACACTTTGATATAACTACCATCTTTGTAGCCATGATCTTGGCGGAAGAAGTTCAAGGTATTTTTACCAACATAGCCACGGTATAAGTCATCGATATCCATACCAATTTGCGCCATACAACCTGCAAATGCGGCTGCATTAAAACTCTTTTCAGCGACTGCTGACCCAGCTAACACTTCGAGTGTTTGTTTAAAATCATCGGCTTGAACTGGTGCATTTAACTCAGCTTCAAGTTGTGCAGCTAACTGCTCATAGCTGGTTTCACCATCAATACGTAAAGATAAACCAAAATGGAAAATATCAACTAACTCTAAAATAACTTGTTCTGTATCTGGGGTTTGTTTTTTCCACCACTTCCAACCGTAGTGATCCAGCATTTCAGCACACTCAACCCAAATTGCACGATACCATTCAAAACCTTGGCTAAACCATTGCTCATGAACTTTAGTATTCATCGCATTTTGCATCTCGAGCATAACAACGAGTTTTTGTAAATTAGCAGACATTCTTTATCCCAACTTGCATTTTCAATTATGTATATACTACAGATAATTTTGTCATTGATGAAATAAAAACACATATGATCAGGTCTGCTTTGCAGTTGATAAAAATAACCGAGGAAGCCTATGTTTAAATCTCTACTCATTAGTGCACTATTTGTACTATCAAGCCAAGTTATTGCTGCGACTGCAACCAATATTGCCGAATCAGCAGAGCAAGTTAGCCCATTATTACCCGGCTTAGCAGTGCCAAATATTGAGTTAAAAGATCAATACGGTAAAACTGTCTCACTCGCTGAGCGTTTTAAAGAAAAAACGACTGTGCTCATTGTTTATCGTGGTGGCTGGTGCCCATATTGTTCAAAGCAATTGGCCAATGTCCAAAAAATTGAGAAAGAGCTAGCGGATTTAGGAGCACAGATAATTGCCGTTTCGCCAGATAGTCCTGAAAAGCTCGCTGAATCAAAAATTACTTCACCAAACTATCAATTATTGTCTGACGACAGCCTTTTGTTGGCACAAAAGTTAGGTTTAGCGTTTTACTTAGATGACAAAACAGCAAAGATTTACCGCAACAAACTTGGGGTTAACTTTGTCTCGTTAGAGGGCGAAGTGAAAGTAGCGTTACCCGTACCTGCAGTGTTTGTGATAGACACTAATGGGTTAGTTAATTTTCAATACGCCAACCCAAATTACAAAGTACGCTTAACAGAAGATTTATTACTTGCAGCTGTAAAATCAGTGAACGAGCAATAAATTAGCAACCGATAAGCAGAATATGCTTCTGCTTATCGGCCTTGTGTAAATTCTTGCCACGATTCAATTAAATCAACAAAGTCTTCAAAACCACAGCCACTGCACAGGCCTTCTTCTTCAAGCATTAAATCATCATCTTGGTAGGCAACTAAGTCTTCGTTGTCTTGATGTAACGCATGTGCTTCGAACAGCGCTTCGTCTTTACTTAAGATCAAATTAATTTCTTGACCTTGTAAGGTTAAAGGCTCATGACTGCTCTTAACCGCGGAGATCAATGCTAGTACCATCGCGATTTTTTCTTTACCGATTTCTTCGTTTAGCCAACGGCCAATAACTGCATGCTCAGAGGAGATTTTAATGCGTAAACCGCTAATAGGATCGCGGATAAATTGATATTCCATGGAGGGTACTCTTAATACGTTATCTGCTAATGATACCGTTTGCAGCTAAACGTGGCGAGTTTTGTAGTCTTAAATCAGCACGAGCGCCAACATGGCGCTCGTGTTTATGCTATTAAAATAGCTAGAGTCGCGATTTGAAGCGCGCAGCATCAATAATCGCCCATAGGTATACGATTGGCAGTAAAATAAAGCCAACTGCAACGTAAATTAGTGCCCCACTAATAACCCATGCTAAAAAGAATGCAATAGCCGCCATTAAACGGCCTTGTACCAATTGCCCTAAACCAGGAAAAAAGATATTACATATTGCTGCGATTACATTACCGCCAGAACCTTGCTCTGCCATACTAACCTCTGTAGTTTTTAATGATTATACTTTTAGTAAACACACTTTATGCCAACTTATTATGGCTTACAAATCAAAGTGTTAAAAAGTAGCGTTATTTTGATTTTAGTTTTTTTTGCTAAAAATCGGTCAAATTCACAATTTTAATACTTCAATTTTAATGACTTGCCAAAATAGCTGTTTATAAAAACAGTATTTTATTTAGCCTTGCATAAACACCTGTTATACTCCACCCATTATAGATTGAAAAGGCGTAACGATGGACGTTTCTGAATTACTCGATGGCTTAAATGATAAACAACGGGATGCAGTCGCAGCCCCATTGCAAAATATGCTAGTGCTTGCAGGTGCAGGTTCTGGTAAAACTCGAGTACTTGTTCATCGCATCGCGTGGCTCATGCAAGTTGAGCAAGCTTCTGCATACAGTATCTTTGCGGTAACCTTCACAAATAAAGCCGCGAAAGAAATGCGCACTCGTGTAGAAGAAACCTTAAAAGCACCGGTTGGTGGTATGTGGATTGGTACTTTCCACGGCTTATCTCATCGTATTCTGCGCGCCCATCACCGTGAAGCGAACTTGCCTGAAAGCTTTCAAATTTTAGATTCTGACGATCAACAACGTATGATCAAACGCTTACTTAAAGCGATGAACATCGATGATAAAAAGTGGCCTGCAAAACAATTTGGTTGGTATATCAGCGCGAAAAAAGATGAAGGTCTGCGCCCTAAAGACATTCAAGCCTACGATATTAATGAGCAAATGATGCTGAAAGTCTATGCTGCATATCAAGAGGCTTGTGACCGCGCAGGTTTAGTCGACTTTGCAGAAATACTGCTGCGCTGCTACGAAGTACTTAAGAACCACCCAACACTTTTACGTCACTATCAACAGCGTTTTGCCCATATGCTGGTAGACGAGTTCCAGGATACCAATACGATTCAGTACGCTTGGTTAAAATTACTCGCAGGTAACACCAACAGTATTATGATCGTAGGTGATGATGACCAAAGTATCTATGGCTGGCGTGGCGCAAAAATTGAGAATATCAAACGCTTTTTAACTGACTTCGAAGCCGAAACCATTCGCCTTGAACAAAATTACCGTTCAACGGCAACAATTTTGAAAGCATCAAACGCGCTGATCAAAAACAATGCTGAACGCATGGGCAAAAGCCTGTGGACAGACGGCAATGATGGTGAGCCGATTTCAGTTTACGCTGCGTTTAATGAATTAGACGAAGCGCGCTTTGTTAGCAGCAAACTACGTAGCTGGCTAAATGCAGGTAATGCATTACAAGACGCCGCGATTTTATACCGTAACAATGCGCAATCTCGTGTACTCGAAGAAGCAATGCTACAAGAAGGTTTAAAATACCGTATTTACGGCGGTATGCGCTTCTTCGAGCGCCAAGAGATCAAAGATGCACTTTCGTATTTACGTTTAGTTGGTAACCGTCAAGATGATGCGGCTTTCGAGCGCGTTATTAACACCCCTGCTCGCGGCATTGGTGATAAAACACTAAGCCACATTCGTGATTGCGCGCGCAATGAGTCATTGCCACTTTGGTATGCCGCTAAAGCTATTATCGAGCAGCAGCACTTATCTGGCCGTGCAGCAAGTGCCGTGACAAAATTCTTAGAACTTGTTGAGCATATCGAAGATAAAATCAGCGATCTCACCCTAGAAGAGCAAGCGAAATACACCATTCAAAGCTCGGGGTTAATGGCAATGTATCAAGCTGAAAAAGGTGAAAAAGGCCGTGCCCGCGTAGAAAACTTAGAAGAGCTTATTAGTGCTTGTGGTCAATACGAACTTCCTGAAGATGAAGAGTTCAGCTCACCACTGCAAGGCTTTTTGGCATATACCTCTCTAGAATCTGGCGAAGGTCAAGCTGATGAGCACGAAGACGCGGTGCAAATGATGACACTGCACTCAGCAAAAGGCCTAGAATTCCCGCTGGTATTTATGGTGGGTGTTGAAGAGGGCATGTTCCCATCACAACAAAGTAATGAAGAGTCTGGTCGTTTAGAAGAAGAACGTCGCTTATGTTATGTTGGCATGACTCGCGCGATGGAAAAACTATATATTAGCCACGCAGAAAGCCGCCGTTTATACGGACAAGAAAAATACCACAGCCCATCACGCTTTTTACGCGAAATGCCTGAAGACTGTATCGAAGAAATTCGTATTAAAACACAGGTTTCAAGGCCACCTGCGGCAGGTCGTTTTAGTCCATCAGTAACACATGCCGCATTTGAAGATAGCGGCTTTAACTTAGGACAGCGCGTATTACACGCTAAGTTCGGTGCAGGAACCGTACTCAATTACGAAGGCAGCGGCGCACAGTCACGTATTCAAGTGAACTTTGATGATCTAGGCAGTAAATGGCTTGTAACACAGTATGCAAGACTTCAAGCCTTATAATGAGTATATAACAGCGCTATGTAATGAGCTGGTGATTGCAAAGCATCGCCAGCTTGTCATTGTGCAAGGCAGCGAAACTTGGTGCTATCAGTTTGCAAACCAATTAGCGCTAAAAAATACCTATGTTTTCAGTAGCAGCTCATTATTAGCAAATAGTGAGTTCCCAAAACATGCTCACCAGATTCTTGGTCAAGAGTTTCAACACGCAATTTTTGATGGTTTTAGCGGTTTATATGCCGATAAACTAGCCGCGCTTGCCGGTACCGTAAAAGCTGGTGGTGTACTTATATTACTGCTGCCCGATGATAATAACTGGCAAGACCCAGCACTCACAAGTATTACCTCTTATGGCGAAGCAATTAAACACAGCTTTTTTAATCAGCGCTTTTTCGCCAAGCTAAAATTGCAGCCACATTATTTTACTAAGCACTCGCCTCCTGCTTACCAATCTATTTCGCCAGCAACTGCTGAGATAAATTATCAGCAACAACAAGCATGTGTTGAGCAAATTATTAAAACCGCAACAGGGCGCGCTAATCGTCCTTTTGTGATCAGTGCAGACCGAGGTCGTGGTAAGTCAGCCGCTTTAGGGCTTGCAGCAGCAAGTCTTCAAGATAAAAGAATCCTAATTTGCGCCACCCAAGCTAAAGCCGTACAAACAAGCTTTAAACATTTAGCCGCTGAGCTTGGTGTTAGCAAAGAGCAAAACTGTAAGCAACTAGCTAACCTTAGTTACATTGCGCCAGATACACTGCTAAACGAAAAACCTGATTGCGATCTGTTATATGTCGACGAAGCAGCGGCGATTCCGGTTCCTATGCTATTAGAGATACTAAAAAGTTATCCACGAATCGTATTTGCTAGCACTATGGTTGGTTACGAAGGGAATGGGCGTGGTTACACGTTACGTTTTTTACATTACTTACGTAGCCAATTTAAATCGCTAAAGGCAATTACTTTGGATGAACCTGTTCGTTTCGCCAAGTATGACCCCCTCGAACATAGCCTACGTGAACTACTATTACTTGATGCAAAATACCTAGAAACGCAGAGTAAAGAGTCATATCAATTCGAAAGCATAAGCAAAGAGCAACTCATTGATGATGAGCAGTTGCTTAGCCAAATTATGGCGCTATTGGCGTTGGCTCATTATCAAACCACGGTAAACGACTTACGCCAATTGCTTGATGCCCCAGAGCTACAGCTATCTATCTGCAAACAAGAAAATGCATTAAAAGCCGTTTGCTTAATTGCTATTGAGGGTGGCTTAACGCCTGAGATTGCAGAGCAAGTTATAAAAGGAAAGCGTCGGCCACATGGTCATTTAATGGCGCAAACTCTGACTCAATTAAGCCGAAAAATAGAAGATTTGTGTAAACACTCAGCGAGAGTCGTGAGAATAGCTGTTGCACCTGAATGTCATCAGCAAGGTATAGGCTCAGCCCTGTTAAACCACTGCGAAAGCCAATTAAGCAATTGTAGTTATTTTGGTGCCAGCTTTGGAGCCAATGCAGCGTTAGTTAAGTTTTGGCAAAGTAATGGCTTCAACGTTGTTAAGCTTGGATTTAGTCATGACAAAGCAACGGCAGAACATGCTGCCTTAGTGGTTAAAGCATTAGATAAGCAAACGACAGATAGCGCAACACTGTTAATAGAAGAGTTTAAGCAAGATCTCTCTTTGCAACTCCTTGATCACTTTAGCTCACTTCCTTGGCAGCTTATTGCAGAGCTATTCAAAGGCTTACCAAAAAGTGAGCTATCTTCTGCCTTAGATGCAAGAGCTGAGCGGCTGTTAACTGGTGATATTAACCTCTTCCAAGTACAGCCATTGCTATGGCAAATACTTTGGAGCACACCAATTAGTCTAAATTTATTAGATGAACATACAAAGTTCATCCTTATTCGACTAGTATTACAGCAAACCTCTGTAAATAGCTTAATCGAAGAAGCCGGTTTTACAGGTAAAAAAGACTTAGAGTCACAGTTCAAAACCGCAGTGCAAGGTTGGTATGCTCACTATAAATCACTTCAAAATCACAGCCATTAAGTGTTTATGTATTTGTACCTTGCTACTACCTCAGATAGCTTTAGCTGAACACGCACAGCCTACCATTAAACTCGGCATGTCCACTGCGCTCACTGGACCCGCAAAGCAAATAGGCGAACAACTGGCGCTTGGCAGTAATATTTACTTTAATAAAATCAACAAAGAAAACGGTATTAATGGGCAAAGTATCGATCTGATTTTAGCTGATGATGGTTATGAGCCAAAAAATACCGTAGTGAATACTCGCGAGTTTTTATTTGATCAAAAGATCCATGCAATTTTTGGCTCTATGGGTACACCAACAGCCCATGCAATTAAACCTATTCTGGATAGGCACCGCATTCCATTTCTAATGCCATTTACAGGCGCTGATTTTTTACATAATAGCTCAATGCCAAATGTATTTAATCTTCGTGCGAGCTACCAAGATGAAGCCATAGAGCAAATTAATTATTTCGTGAAAGAGCGTAAGCATGAAAAAATTGGCTTGATGATCCAAGCCGATGAGTTTGGCTATATGGTAGAAAACAACCTTGTTAATGCATTAAAAATACATGGTATTAAACCTGTAGAAGTCGCTCGGTTTAAGCGCAATAGTGATGATATTTCAAAAGCTTTAGCGCTTCTAAAAGAAAGTAAAGCAACCGCAATTTGTTTAGTCGGCACTTACGAGCCTCTCGCTGAATTCATTAATGCAGCAAACAAACAAAACTTCAACCCAGACTATACTTCGGTGTCTTTCGTTTCGAGCCATGATTTATATCAGCGAGTGAAACAGCCCGCCAACATTATGGTCACTGAAGTGGTACCCGACCCTAATAACTGTAAAAACCCTTGGTGTAAGCAGTTTATTGAAGATATCGAGCCTTATCACACGAGTGCGAATAGAATTATATTTGAAGGTTATTTGAATGCCGTAGCATTGGTTAGCGCTGCCCAAAAATGCCCAACGCCTCTAAACAATCAATGTCTGCTGACCGAGCTAACTCACCTCTTCACTGACACATCTGAATTCGCTGATTTATTTAATAGTCATAGTGCTGGAAATAATAAAAAAATCTACCGCTCCTATTTCAAAAAGTAATTTTGTAAATCCATCACTAAAAACATAATAATGTTCTATGCTATAAAGACTTAACAAGGCTTTGAGGGAAATATGGATCTGATTAATTTCCGAGTTGGGCACAAGACCATTTCATTAAAAATTCTTGATATTCTTCTAACTGAACGTTATGAGGGTAATTTAACGTCATTGCCCAATGAAAATAAGAGCTTTATCGGGGTCAAAGATTATATGGACACGCCGACCCCCATATTTGATTTGGGGGTAGTTTTAAATAACAGGTCAACATACGAAGTAAATGCCGCGCTTTCAGAATTATTAGTTGAAAGAGAAAAAGAGCACTTAGAATGGCTTAATGTATTAGAAAACAACCTATCTACTGGAACATCCTTCACAAATTCGCTAGATCCAAGTAAGTCCTCATTTAGTCGCTGGTACAAAGATTTCGAGACTGATAATGAAGATCTTAAGAGCATTGTTGCCAAACTTGAAAAGCCCTACCATGCACTACATGTTATGGCTAGCGAACTTCTAGAAGTACGGAAAACACAGTCAAAAGATTCTGTAATTATTTTATTTGAAGAAAAAAAACGACAAACTCTTAATCAGCTAAACCGGTTGTTTGAATCGGCCCGAGAGCAGATAAGCCTTGATTACAAGCCAATCATCATTTTTACAACTAAAGACGGTGTAACACCTCATATAGGGCTTCTGGTCGATAAAGTCGAAGACAATATTAATGTTAAGAAAGAAGATATCAAACCTTTAGAGCAGCTTACCTCTGTTGGTTTTGATGTTGACCCACAAACTAAAAACATGATGCGCGGGCTAATTAAAATGAAGCATAAACACAGCTTACTATTAGACCCAAGCGCCATCTTCCGCCCAGAACACCTCATGCGCCACGAAGCAGAAGAAACCGAAGAGTATGGGCTTTTTTAGTCGCTAATTAGCGAGTTAGAAAGAGTAAAGTGTTAAGTTCTGGCGTAGGTTGGGTAGAGCGGAGCGAAACCCAACACATCGCAGAGCTATCAGCTTTCAGCCCTCAGCGTTCAGCCGCCTGATCTGACCCCGATAAAGTAGACACGGGGTTTAATTAACTTGTTCGTACTGCATGGGACTTTTATACCCTAGGGTGCCATGCCTTCTTACTGAGTTGT
>NZ_JACSOG010000055.1:0-21832 GCF_014349195.1 Pseudoalteromonas sp. BZK2
CCAGAGCCCGAACCAAGCCCCGCCACAGCCGATGGCTGAAACACATTAAATTCAGCATCAGGAATGGCATAGAGCTGTTCACGAATATCATTCATCACACTTGTGACCGTAAAACCTTGCTCTGCACGTACTTGCCAAGGCTCTAAAATCACCTCCATTTGACCATGTGATTGCGCACTACCAGCACGGCGGTTTTCACCCGCTAGCGTGAATGAATAAGCCACCCCAGCATGGCTCATAACAAATTGGTTAGCTTTACTTATCACCTCGTTGGTACGTGAGACCGTTGCCGCATCTGGCAAGGTAATATCAACAAAAAAGCGTCCTTGATCTTCTTGTGGCATAAAGCTGCTTGGTAATTGGCTAAACACAAAGTAACAGCCACCTAGCATTATAAGAAAGCCAATATAACTACGTTTTGCTTTTTCAGAGCATGCCTTTACAAGCCAAGTGTATTTTTTGCCAACACCTTCAAGCCAGTTATTAAATTTATTAAAAATCTTATTGTTTGATGGGGCACTAGGTTTTAAGAAAATCGCACATAAAGCAGGGCTCAAGGTTAGCGCAACTAAGGTTGAAATGAGTACCGCAACCGTAATTGAAATCGCGAACTCTCGGTACATAATGCCCGTAATACCGGCTAAAAATGACACCGGCACAAACACCGCTGCCAGTACTAAAGAGGTTGCCACTATGGCGCCAGAAAGCTCTGTCATCGCTTGCTTAGTAGCAGCAACTACCTCCATATTTTGCTCATTGATCAGTCGCTCAACACTTTCGACTACGACAATCGCATCATCAACGACGATGCCGATTGCCAATACCATAGCCAATAAACTGACATTGTTAATGGTAAATCCAAATGCAGCCAAGGCGATAAAGGTACCCACTATCGACACCGGCACAGCTAAAGCGGGTATTAAAGTTGTTCGCCAGTTTTGCAAAAATAAATACACCACTAAAATCACTAAGATAAGCGCTTGAATAAGGGTATTGATCACCTCATTAATCGACAGCTTGATAAACTCAGATGCATCATAAAATAACTGCCATTTCACTCCCTTTGGAAAAGCCGCACTCAGGCGTTCCATCTCAGCCTTAACACGTTCAGTAACCGCTAATGCATTAGAGCCTGGTAACATATAAACCTGCAAAATAGTGGCGGGCTGTTCATTTAGTTTTGAATTTAAAGTGTACGCTGACGACGCCAACTCAACCCTTGCAACATCTCGCAAACGGATCATCGAGCCATCACTGTTAACTCGCAGCATAATGTTATTAAATTCATCAATCTTATTAAGCCGACCTTGTGCTCGCACCGGAAAGTTAAGCTTAATTGCATCGCTCATTGGCTGAGCGCCAATCTCCCCAGCAGCGGCCTCTTTATTTTGCGCTTTGATTGCTGCGGTCACATCATTCACGGTTAATTCGTAACCCGCTAAAATATCAGGCTTTAACCAGACCCGCATAGCATAAGAACGCGAGCCGGTGTTACGCACTTTACCAACCCCCGGAACACGCTTTAAAGCCGCCTCAACATTGATGCTGGCGTAGTTACTCAAATAGATTTCGTCATAGCGAGGGTCATCAGAGGTCAGTGCCAGTTTCAACAGCTCAACGGAACTTTCATTAGATACATTCACTCCTTCAGTTTGCACATCAACAGGTAAATTACTGCCTGCTTGGCTTGCGGTGTTCTGTACATCAACAAGGGCGAGATCTGGGTCGGTGCCAACATCAAAGGTGAGTGTGATCCCAACACTGCCAGAATTAGTTGCCTTTGACTCCATATACAACATATTCGGCGTGCCATTTAATTCTTGCTCAAGAGGAATGGCTACCGATTCAGATGCAGTCTCTGCCGTTGCGCCAGGGAATGAAGCAGACACTTTAACCGACGGCGGAGCAATATCAGGGTATTGATCAATCGGAAGGGTTAAGAGCGAGACCAAGCCTGTGAGTAAAATAACTAACGAAATAACGATAGCAAACACTGGACGCTTGATAAAAAAATGCGAAAACATAGTTAAGCTCCCTGCTTATTTTTTTTATCATCTTGTTTGCTTGGTTTATCTGGCGCCAGTGGAATAGTGCCCGTGTTTGGCGTTAATCGGCGTTTTTCAAACTCGGCTAACGAAATCGCTTTTACTTGCTGACCATGACGAATGCGATGCAAACCTTTCACCACCACTTGCTCACCGGCACTCAAGCCACCGCTGGCAACAATTCCTTGTTCACCATAATGCTCAACAACAATAAAGCGCCGCTCTATCTCACCTGATTCAAGTACCACCATCACATAAATACCGCCCTGCTCAACTTGGGTAGCTTCCTCAGGGACGACAATGGCATCTTTCAACTCAGATAATTTAATCCGTGCTTTTGTATATTGCCCAGGTAATAGCTCACTATTTGGGTTAGGCAGCTTTGCTCTTACTTTAAAGGTGCCCGTTTTCGGGCTAATTTTAGGGTCGGTAAAACTCACATCACCCCAATACCGATACTCGCTGCCATCAGGCAAAGAAATACGTACAAAGCCTTCTAGCGCCTTGCCCTTTTGCTCTGCTTGTAGCTGCTCCATCATGCTGGTCATACGCCGCTTAGCATTCAAATAATCAAGTGCCGACATATTAAAATTAACGAAAATAGGGTCTATTTGCTGAATGGTGGTAAGGAGCGAAATACCATTACTGCCGACCAAAGCACCGAGATCAGCTTCAGAGCTACCCACCATGCCACTAATTGGCGCTGTCACGCGGGTATATTCTAAATCAAGCTTGGTTTCTTCAAGTTCTGCTTGGGTTGCTGATAGTGATGCTTGCGCTTGCTCTTGAATCGAAATTGCATTGTCGTAGTCGAGCTGACTTGCTGCGTCTTGCTCGTAGAGGGGTTTTAAACGGGTTACATCGCGCTTTGCTTTAGCCAGCGCCGCTTGGTCTTTTTGCAGCGCCGCTTTAACGCGATTAAGCTTAGCTCGGTAGGGTCTATCATCAATGGTGTAGAGTAAATCTCCTTCATTTACCCAGCTACCTTCAACAAATTCTACGCTTTGTACAAAGCCGGTGATTCTTGCGCGTACTTCAACATCCAGCGACGCATCTGTGCGTGCCACGTAATTCCCGTACAGCGGCACATCAAGCTTCTTAACCTCAGCGGTAACTACTTCTTCAACGATAACTTGAGGTTGCTCTTTAGAACAACCAACCAGTGCCGCCAAGCACACGCACCCTATGACGTATTTGTTTAATAGCATACAACCTTCTCATTCCTTAAGCCTGTCTCTATCTTGCTATCTGTTGCAATACTACATAGATGAGGGATTCTTTGTTATTTTTGACAATTAGAGCAGTACACTGTGCTTCTTTGTCCTAACCTAATTTCTTTTAATGGCTCTTTACAATTGACACATGGCTCACCTTTGCGACCATAAACCAGTAATTGCTGGGCAAAATAACCGGGCTTACCATCACTTTGAGCAAAATCTTTTAATGTTGTGCCGCCTTGCGTGATAGCCGCAGCAAGTGTTTCTTTAATAATAGGCACTAATTGCTGAAAACGCTTTAAAGACACTTTGCCGGCTTCTCGTTTCGGGTGAATTCCGGCCTTAAACAACGATTCATTGGCATAGATATTACCTACGCCAACCACCACAGCGTTATCCATAATAAACTGCTTGATTGGTACTTTTTTATTTCTAGACTGTTCGTAGACTCGCTTAGCAGTAAACTCATCAGTTAGCGGCTCAGGCCCGAGTTTGGTTAGCAAGGTATGACATTCGCCTGGCGCTTGCCACAAACAAGCACCAAAGCGACGCGCATCGTTGAGCCTTAATGCTTTACCTGAGGCTAAAATAAATTCGATATGGTCGTGCTTTTTCAGTGGCTCATCAGCACTCACCACCCGTAAGTTGCCCGACATTCCTAAGTGCAAAATAACACTACCCAGCTCACAACCGAGTAATAAATATTTTGCTCTACGCTCCACTGAAGTAACTTTAAGCCCTTGTAGTTGATATACATCATCAGGCACAGGCCAACGCATACTGGCGTTATGAATATTTACTTTAGTCACTGTTTGGTTAAGCACATGCGGCGTTATTCCCAAACGGCTAACTTCAACTTCTGGTAATTCAGGCATCTGTGACTCTCTTAAAACGGGTATAACGGAAATAACTTAGCAGCATCAGCTTGTTCAAGCTCAAATACTCGTTGTAACCGCTTATCTAATAAATAGTATTGCTGATCTATGTTGTACAACTGATACACCGCTGGCAACTGCTCCCCGGCTAGCCACACGGAGGCAACATAATCAGCCGATGTCTGTGAAATTTTACTAACAGGGAGACTGGCAATAGTCAGTTTTTGATGTTGCCAAAGTTCAACAAGTTGTTCGAGCTGCTGCTCATCGCCTTGCCATGTGGTTTCTTGCAGTGATTGGCTACGCCAAGAGGTGCCGATACGCTCGATTTTTAATTCTGGAAATGCCATCGCTAAAATGAAGCTTTGCTCTGGGAGTAATGCTTGTACTCCTTCTTCAACGGGCTGTGTATTGAGCTTTTTATGTAGGCCATTGAAGAAAAAAATCATCAATAGCATCGAAATAATCACCACATTATTCCATGCTTTTCGGCTCAAGCGCATCAGTATCTTCCTCAGTTTTCAATATCTTAAAGTGTAACCAAAAAGGACATTAATTGGCAGTTGTAATTGATCAACAAAATTTCATGTCTGTTATGTATCAATCTGTCGATACTTTGCTAAAATATCCGCCAAATTTAAAGGAGTTCCGTCAATGTCAATGTATGTAGTGGGTCATAAGATCCCTGATTCAGATTCAATTTGCGGTGCAATTGCGCTTGCTTACTTAAAAAACCAGATCAATGAACCTGCGATCCCGACGCGTTTAGGTGAAGTATCACCTGAAACACAATTTATCCTAGATAAATTCGGTTTCGAAGCACCTGAGCTAAAACTTAGCTACGCAGGCGAAGACGTTTATATCGTTGACCACACAGAAAAAACACAAGCACCTGATGACATCGATGAAGCACGTGTTGTAGGTGTTGTTGATCACCACAAATTAGGCGATTTAACATCATCAACACCACTTGAGTGTTGGATCCGCCCAGTGGGTTGTTCAAACACTATCATCAAAATGATGTATGACTTCTACAACGTAGAGATTCCAAAAGATATCGCAGGCATCATGTTATGCGCTATCTTAAGCGACACTGTAATCTTTAAATCACCAACTTGCACAACAGCTGATATCAAGTGTGTTGAAGCACTTGCTGAAATCGCTGGCATTGAAGATTTCAAAGAACTTGGCATGGAAATGTTCAAGGTTAAATCAGCAGTTGAAGGCACGCCTGCACGTGATTTAGTAATGCGTGATTTCAAAGACTTCAACATGAATGGTAAGCTAGTAGGTATTGGCCAGCTAGAAGTTATCGACCTTGCTGTATTTGATGAGATCAAAGCAGACCTTGAAGCTGACATCGCAAAGCTTAAAGAAGAAGGCGGTCGCCACTCAGTATTACTCCTGTTAACTGATATCATGAAAGAAGGCTCTGAAATGCTAATTGCGTCTGATGACGTATCAGTAATCGAAGCTGCCTATGATGTTAAATCAGAAGACGGTCGCGTATGGTTAGATGGCGTATTAAGCCGTAAGAAGCAAGTAGTACCACCACTACAAGACGCTTTCGCAAAGATCTAATCTTACGAAATAGATACAAAAAAAGCCGATGTTACATCGGCTTTTTTTGTGTCTGGAATTTTGCGGTAGTTAGATTTGCGTTGCATTACGCTGGCGTAACACTTCAAATAAACAAATACCGGTCGCAACTGACACATTTAAGCTAGATACCGTACCAGCCATTGGGATTTTAACTAATAAATCACAATGCTCACGAGTGAGGCGGCGCATACCATCCCCTTCTGCACCCATAACAATCGCCATTGGCCCTGTTAGATTTGCATCGAATAACTCAGTATCTGTTTCACCTGCAGTGCCCACAACCCAAACACCTGCGTCTTTAATTTCACGTAGCGTACGTGCCAGATTAGTGACTTGTACCAATGGCACTGTTTCTGCCGCACCACATGCAACTTTACGCGCTGTGCCGTTGAGTTTTGCAGATTTATCTTTAGGAACGATAATCGCGTGCACGCCTGCAGCATCAGCACTACGTAAACACGCCCCTAAGTTATGCGGATCTGTTATGCCATCAAGTACCAATAAGAAAGGCGTTTCCTCACGGGCAATGATCTCATCGAGATCTTTCTCGTTATACATACGGGCTGCTTTTACATTGGCAATAATGCCTTGGTGCTGCTCACCGTCGGCTTTATTATCAAGCGCTTTACGCTGCATAAATTGTACAGAAATACCGAATTTACGTGCTTCATCAATAATCGGGTTTAAACGTTTATCTTCACGTCCTTTTAAAGCATAAATTTCTAAAAAGCGCTCAGGCTCTTTTGCTAATATTGCTTCAACTGAGTGAAAACCAAAAATTAATTCATTACTCACGTATTATTTGCTCCTCGGCCATTACGTTTACGGGTATTCTTACCCGGTCTTTTTGCCTTTTTGGTGGCTTTTTTCTTACTCTTCTTTTTGCCAGCTTTTACAGCATCAGCTTGTTTACTATTAGGCCTTTTACGCCCTTTAGAAGGTGAAGACTTGCCACGTTTTTCATTCTCTTTGTCGCCTGATTTTGCCTCAAAGCTGCCTGACTGCGCTTTTTTACCAGGAATTTTACCTGCTTTGAGCTGGGCACGAACACTTGGTTTAGCAGGAGCACTACGGCCACGACGACGCGCATAACGGTCTTGTTGCGCTTCACCTGCTAACACTAAGTTTATGCGTCGCTCATCAAGACTGACAGATGACACCTGAACCGTTAATTTATCGCCTAAACGATAAACGGTGTGCGTTTGTTCACCAATCAAGCAATGCTTAGCACCATCGTAATGGAAGTACTCATTGCCTAGGTTAGTTACATGGATCATACCGTCGATTTGTAAATCATCTAAGCGTACAAATAGACCAAAGTTAGTTACCGATGAGATCACCCCACCAAATTCGTCACCAACATGGTCTTGCATAAATTCACATTTAAGCCAATCTGCGACTTCACGAGTCGCATCATCAGCACGGCGTTCAGTGGTTGAGCACTGCTCACCTAAAATATCAACTTCGTCATCAGTGTAGGCATACTCACCCGATGTTTGCTGACCTTGCGCTTTAAGTACCGCTTTAATTGCACGGTGCACCACTAAATCAGGATAACGACGAATAGGCGACGTAAAGTGGGCATACGCCGGTAAAGCTAAACCAAAGTGGCCAATGTTATCTGGCTGATACACCGCTTGCTTCATTGAACGAAGCAACATGGTTTGAATAAGCTCAGCTTCTGGGCGGTCGCCTAATTTAGTTAACACGTGAGTGATTTCTTTTGGTGTTGGCTCATCAGAAATCGCGGTTTCGATACCCAGCTCTGATAAAAAGTTTCTGAAGAAACCAAGCTTTTCAGCATCAGGCTCATCATGCACACGATAAAGCGCACTTGCCTCGTGCTTTTCTAATAATCGGGCTGCCGATACGTTCGCTAAAATCATGCACTCTTCGATAAGTTTGTGTGCATCATTGCGAACCACTGGCACGATTGATTCAATCTTACGATGTGCATTAAACACAAAACGCGTTTCTAAGGTTTCAAACTCAATCGCACCACGCTCTTGGCGAGCAGCTTTGAGTGCCATATACATTTGCTGTAAGTCAGTTAAATGTGGCACCATCTCGGCATACTCTTCACGCAGCTTTTCATCGCCTTGTAAAATCGCATTCACTTTCGTGTAAGTAAAACGAGCGTGTGAATTCATCACCGCTTCGTAAAATTTATACCCAGACAACTTACCTGCTTCTGATACTGTCATCTCAGCAACCATACACAAGCGGTCAACTTTCGGGTTTAATGAGCATAGGCCATTCGATAACACTTTTGGCAGCATCGGAATAACTTGCTCAGGGAAGTACACTGAGTTACCACGCTCGATCGCTTCTTTATTCAGAGGCGTGTTCATTCCTACATAGTGCGACACATCGGCAATGGCCACCCATAAACGCCAACCACCTGAAGGCTTGCGCTCACAATAAACGGCATCATCAAAGTCACGGGCATCTTCACCGTCGATTGTAACTAGCGGTAAGTCACGTAAATCAACACGACCTTGCTTTGCTTGCTCATCAACAAACTCACCTAAATGAGCAACTTGCTTTTCAACCGCTTCTGGCCACACATGAGGAATATCGTGATTGCGTAGTGCAACTTCAATTTCCATACCCGGTGCTAAGTGCTCACCTAGTACCTCAGTGACTTTACCTACCGCATTCATATGTCGGCTAGGGTTTTGGGTAATTTGCACCTGCACCATTTGGTTGTGGCGCGCACCATTTTCACTACCCGGTAGTATCATAATGTCTTGCGTTATGCGTGGGTCTTCAGCCACAACAACTGCAATACCATGCTCAACAAAATAGCGGCCAACAATCGGTGCACGTTCATTGGTTAAGACCTTAATGATACGTGCTTCGCATTTGCCGCTAGATCCTTTGCGATTGCCTTTAGCAAGCACAATATCACCGTGCAACACCATATTCATTTGGTGTTTGGCGATAAACCAATCTTTACTCTCACCTTCAACTTCTAAAAAGCCGAATCCGTCACGATGACCAATGACCTTGCCTTTAACTAGGCCGGATTCATCAATCAATGCGTAGCATTTAAACTTATTGAAATACAGTTGACCATCGCGCTCCATAGCACGTAAACGACGTTTGAACGCAATTTGACGCTCTGTATCATTCACATGTAATTCGTCACAAAGTTGTGTGAAGTTTGCTGGTTTGGCGCGAGATTCTAAATGAGTAAGTATAAACTCACGGCTAGGGACGGGGTTTTCGTACTTTTCTTGTTCTCGACTGAGATTTGGATCCTGTTTTGACATTCACTATCTTGTTAGTTGGTTATGTTGTTATTTTAACCCATAACCTAACAATGAGACAGGCAAAAGCTATGAAACTTTTAAGAAATTGATTAAACCTGTTTTCGCACTCAAATTGCTCAATAATTTAATAGCAAAATTAAGGACCTTATAACCACCCTTTTCTCTTTGCAATTCTAGCAGCGTCGATACGGTTACTTGCATTTAATTTACTAATCGCCTCTGACAAGTAATTACGTACGGTTCCCTCACTTAAGTATAATTTAGCTGCAATCATTTGCGTTTTTAACCCCTCTGCAGCTAACTTTAATGATGCCCGCTCTTTTTCAGTTAGTGGGTCTCTATCATCTAAAGCACTTAAAACTAATTCAGGATCTATCACTTTATGCCCAGACATGACTTTTTTAAGTGCTAGAATTAAACTATCACTTGATGCCTCTTTAAGAATAAACCCCTTTACACCAGCATCTAAAGAGCGCCTGATATAGCCTGCTTTAGAAAAAGTAGTCATGATTACTATACGACTTTCACTCTTTTCTATTGCCAATTTTTCAGCAAGTTCAATTCCTGATAACTCCGGCATTTCAATATCTGTAAGAACGATGTCAGGTTTACACTTTGGTATTTCAGCAAGCGCCACCTTGCCATTTTCAGCCTGACCAATTACTTGAATATTTTCATCAAGACCTAAAAGAGCAGCAACAGCTCCTCTAACTAACGCTTGATCTTCAACAAGATAGACCCTTATCATTCTGCCTGCTCCGATTTAATACTCAAAGGCAATTTAATAAATGCAACGAACTGTTGATTACAAAAACTAAACTCGGCCTTTCCCCCTAGCTGTAGAGCTCGCTCTTTAATTCCCGATAGACCATTTCCAAGTGTAACTTGGCTAGTTTCATTTGCATTATTTTTCATTTTAATGTCAACACTATCCAGTGTTTGTAATATTGATATTTCACAATATTTAGCACTACTGTGGCGCAATATATTGGTTACAGCCTCTTTAATTATTAGGTTAACAACTCCTTCTAATTTTGCCGGCAAGTCAACAACCTTAATATTACGAATAACTTTGAAGTCACTCTCCTCTAACCGAACAATTAACCTATTAATTTGTGTATCTATATCCAATTCTTTTAAATCAGTTACAACTTTTCTCACATCGCTTAATAGTTCCCTAGCCAACTCCGCAACCTGAAAAATTTCCGACCTTGCTTGAGCCTGTCTATCAGCTTGACTTAATTTGCTCGCGAGCTCCGCTTTTAAAGCGATTGAAGATAAAGAATGGCCTAAAACATCATGCAAATCTCTAGCTATGCGCTCTCGCTCTGCAATTGCTGCAAACTGCTCTAACTGTTTGCTATTTTGCACTTCTCTGCGTTTATGGAAAAATTCATTACGCCCTGCAATGCCATAACTAAATAAAGCGACAAGCAATATAAGAGAACCACTGAGAAAATACTCAGCATAATTTTCATTGATTATTTGGCTACTAGATAGCAAAGCTAAAAGTAGTATCGAAATTGCAAAAATACGCGCACGGTTCGAAAAGTTATAGCCTACAATATATGCTACAAAGCCAAATAAAGTCGCGGAGCCTACTGTTAGATAACTAGCAATGACACAAACCAAAATAAGCGACATTAGCTGCAGCCAAACTTGTTCTGTTCCTCTTTGTGTTGCTTTCACATACAAATAAATAAAAATTAAGTACAACAGAACAATCGTGAACATCTGCATAAAGTCAGTGCTTTCAATTTGGAAAATACTCGGAAGCAAATAGAATCCCGAAAAAAGCAGTGGCCCCCAATTCCAAAAAGAGGTCAAATTCGTTTTTTTATCCTTAAGCCGACTATTTAACATATCACTTGCTTCTTTTAGTTGATTTGAAATTTTAGCCCAATTATTCCGACTAAAATTAATATAATACAGATTATCTGAAATATCGTAATAGACTCTCTAAGCCATATCACACTAAATATTGATACCCCAACAGTACCAATACCGACCCAAATCGCATAACTAATCCCGAGAGGTAATGACTTTAAAGCAAATGACAAAAAGGCAAAGCTGGCCCACATAGCTGCAAATGTAACAACTGAAGGCCATAGTTTAGTAAAGCCATTTGACTGCTTCATAGCAAGTGCCCAAATAACCTCAAAAACTCCTGCAATTAATAAACTTATCCACGCCGCATTATTCATTTTTATTCCTCCAAAAAGTAGAGGCTTAACTATTACTTTTTCTACTTGCTGGAATAAGTGAATTTTGTCATTGATTGAACTGACAATTGTCATAAAAAAGCTATGAAACTTTTAAGAAATTAATTAATTCTGCCAAAAATGAAGCATTGATATTCTTTGCAACAAACACTCTGTGTTAATATTTTCGGAAAATAACAACAAGCTAACATAATTATATGGATATTAACTTAACCCATTACCTCGCAACGATGGCCTATAACAGCGCCTATATTGGTCTATTCATTGCGGTCATAGCCGTTGCAAAACTGTCGTATAACTTAGCAACCCCTTATAACACCACCAGCCAATTAACCGACAATGCCAACAGTGCTTTAGGTTTATCTATTGGTGGCTATTTAGGGGCAATTACCATTATTTATGGCTTTGTTTTAGCTGGGCCTAGCCAAGGTTTGCTAAGCGATTTGATGAATGTATCACTGTACAGTGTATTAGGTATGGTACTGCTAACCTGCTCACGTATTTTGAATGACAAGTTACTGCTGCGTTTGTTCTGCAACCAAGAGCAATTAATTAACCAACAAAACGAGGCGGTTGGCCTAGTACAAGCGGCAAACTATATGGCTGCAGCGCTGATCATTGGTGGTGCATTAACCGGCGAAGGCAGCTGGTTATCGGCCATTGTGTTTTATTTTTTAGGACAACTAATGCTGATCATTTTTGCCAAAGGCTATGATCACCTCACTGCTTTTAATCTTCACGAACAGCTCGAAAAAGGCAACAAAGCCGTAGCGCTTAGCTTTTCTGGCACCATGTTGGCGCTAGCTATTATCTTGTGTCATGCGCTCATTGGTGGCTTTCATAGCTGGCAACAAAGCTTAAGCTTATTCTTTATTGACGCGTTATTTGGCTTTTTAATTTTACCAATTGTGCGTTACCTCGTTGATAAAATTATCTTTAGCAAAATTTCACTCGACCAAGCAATGCACGACAAAAACACCGCCGTTGCGGTTATTGAAAGCAGCATTGCAATCTGTGTTGCTGTTATCATCACTATCGCTATTTAAGCTTATTTATGGAGTAATGGATGAACATCTATAAGCTTTTTATTATTGCCGCTATCACATTTGTTGTTTGCTTAGTGATACGTGCAGATCTACAAGCGCCACTTATTAGTGGCCAATATGGCAACTTTAAAGACTACGACGGACAAGACAAACCTTACCTATTTACAGTGCCAGAAGATGGCCAAATGATGCGCTTAGAAATTAAAGGCAGACTGCCTTTAAACTCATGGAAAGCCATTGATATCGAAATTTTTGACCCTGATGGTAACTACTTATTTAGTTACTCTGATGAACTTTGGGCCGAAACCGGACACGATTCAGATGGTAAATGGACTGAATACCGTGATTATACTCACCACGATGTTCACTTCCCTAAAAAGGGACAATATAGCGCCTACGTCAGCAGTACGTTTGGCCCAAATAAGCGTGCCGAACATTTTAGTTATACGTTTCGTATCATTCCAATCAAAGGTAACAGTAATTTCATGTTACCGCTGTTATGGATTTCTGGCTTCATCGGCGGTGTAGCGCTATTTGTAATGCTGCATCGTTTAGAGGCTGAGCGTGAAGGCTCTGATATTACTTATAAACCAATCAATAAGTTAAACCCTGAGGCTATAAAAGCAATGGAATCGCGCATCTCTGTTTGGCCTATTGTGTTACTGTTTTTAGCCCCCGTGCTTTTCTTTTCTTTCTTGGCATATAGCAAAGGTGACAAAGAGCAAGATTGGCAAGTTTACTCCTATCACCACCTCACGATAAGCGTTGATAAACAATTGCGTGAGCAAAGTATTGGCAGTGCAGGTTTCCGTTCACGAGGCGGCCCAGGTGGTAAATAAATCAATTCGCGAAAGCCACATTTTACTGTTTAGTATTTTTGTTGCTGGCCTTTGCTCAATTATCTATGAGCTACTGATCGCAACCACTGGTGCCTACTTTTTGGGTGATAGCATCACCCAATTTTCTCTGACAATTGGCGTCTATATGGCGGCAATGGGGGTTGGCTCTTATTTTTCGCGTTTTGTGCCTGATAAGCCATTGCTGGTGTATTTTATTGGCTTTGAGTTAGCGCTTGCGCTACTTGGTGGTTTGAGTGTGCCCTTGCTGTATTTCTGTTATGCGTTTGGTTTACCGCTGCAAGCAATTAGTATTTTACTCACCACGCTAATAGGGATTTTGATTGGCTTAGAAATTCCGTTGTTAAGTCGCCTAATGGAAAAACATTATGCGCTAAAAGCAAACCTCGCTAATGTGTTATCTATTGACTACTTTGGCGCCCTGCTTGCGACTTTACTGTTTCCTTTTCTATTTTTACCTTGGCTTGGGGTTTTTAAAACAGCCTTAAGCTTTGGCTTAATGAATCTAAGTATTGCGCTGTTATTGCTGTGGTACTTTATCGACCATATCAGCCCTAATCGTCGAAAAGTACTTAGGCTCACTTTAGTTTTAGTCAGCTCAGTATTAGTGCTTTGTTTATTTGCGAGTAAACAGCTCACCCATCTTTGGCAAAGCCAAATCTACGATGATCGTGTTGTACATTCAGAGCAAACGCCCTATCAGCAAATTGTACTCACTCGTCATAAAGATGATATTCGGCTTTATTTAAACGGTGGCTTACAGTTTTCATCGATTGATGAGTATCGCTATCACGAAGCGCTTATTCATCCCGCTATGGTGCGCCATGGTAATGCAAAACGTATTCTAATTTTAGGTGGTGGTGATGGCTTGGCAGCCAGAGAGCTTTTGAAATACCCGCAAATAGAATCTGTTACTCTAGTCGATTTAGACCCTGCAGTCGCTAAGCTTGCGCAAACTAATCATAACCTGACAACACTTAACAAGCACTCACTCAGTGACCCTAAAGTGACGGTTATTCATCAAGATGCTTATGTGTTTATTGAGCAAAGCGAACAGCTGTTCGATATTATTTTTATTGATTTACCTGATCCAAAAGCAATCAATTTAGCACGGCTTTACAGTCAGCAGTTTTATCAACTAGTAAAAACACGATTACCAAATAACGGTATTGTAGTGACCCAGGCCACCAGTCCATTTTTTGCGAAACACACATTTTGGTCTATCAATAATACGCTCAGTGCAGCTGGCTTTGCGCACACCTTGCCTTACCATTTGAATGTGCCCTCTTTTGGCGAATGGGGATTTGTTATGGCTTGCAACTTGATGTGTAGTAACCAACAAGTATTACCGGTTAAAACCCGCTTTTACCGCCCTGAAAATGACTCACAATTGTTTATTTTTACCCCAGATATTAGCGCTAACAATGAAAAAGTATCGACGCTTGATGAGCCTAATGTGCTGCACTATTACTTGCAGGGGTGGAAATATTGGAACTAAACGAATGGATTAGCCCATTTAGGGAGTTTACAAAGTAAAGGATTACCGTTACAAAGAGAGTTAATAACAACAATAACAAGGTTTGTAATGCAGGCGCACAAACAGAGCCTAATATACTTACATATTGCAGTACTCCTATTTGGGGGGACTGCATTATTCGCTAAACTAGTCAGCCTAAGTGCATTAGATATTACCGTTTACCGAACAGCGATTGCTGGCTGTGCCTTACTGATCTTACTTACAATTCAACACAAAGCGATTAAGCTTCACTCGCGTCGCGACTACCTTATAGCCTTGTTACTTGGTGTCACTGTTGGAATACATTGGCTCACCTATTTCGCAGGTATGCAGTTAGCAGGAATTGCTGTCGGTATGATTGCCTTTTTTACTTATCCTGTTATCACGGTGTTTTTAGAGCCTTTTTTTCATGGCAGCAAACCACAGCTCAAAGATATTTTTAGCGCCTTAGTAGTAATGCTTGGTATTTATTTACTTATTCCTGATGCCAGCTTAGGCAATGATGTCACCCTCGGTATTGCTATTGGTATTTTGTCAGCGTTCTTTTTTGCTTTTCGAAATATCGTTCATAAGCGTTACTTTAGCCAATATAGCGGCCCACAAACCATGCTTTACCAAACTTGGATCGCCTGCATTATGCTGTGTGCCTTTGTCGAGGTACCGCCATTACAAGTTGATACAATAAATTGGCTGCTATTAATTACTGTAGGGGTTATTTTTACAGCAGCACCGCATTCACTGTTTGCAGCAAGCCTAAAAAACTTATCAGCTTCAACCGCTGGTTTAATATCGTGTTTGCAGCCTTTATACGGTACGTTTTTCGCTTTTTTAATTTTGCATGAGCAACCTTCAATTAGCACTCTTATTGGTGGCGCACTAGTTATTAGTGCCGCTTTTTATGAAACATGGTCAGTGACTCGTAGGTATAAGCAATGATGAAAGTATTCGCTCACAGAGGTGCCAGTGGTACCTACCCAGAAAATACTCAAAGCGCCATTATCGCCGCTGTTGATTTAGCAGTAGATGGCATCGAAATTGATGTGCAAAGCTGCCTTGATGATTACATGATTATTCACGACACTTGGCTTGATCGCACAACCTCAGGTCGCGGTAAAGTAAACGCCTGCTCAAAAGAGCAAATTCAACAATACGATGCAGGCAATGGCGAATGCGTGCCCACTTTACAGCAGGCAATCGATTGGGTTGGTGATAAAACCTTGCTTAATCTAGAGCTTAAACATACTTTTTCGTTAGACAAGTTTGTAGAGCTTATTGAGTCAAATGTCAGTGCAGGAAAAATATCTAGAGATAACCTGCTAGTCTCTTCATTCGATCATCACCAACTGATGTGGCTAAAGCAAAAACTGCCGTGGGTAAAGATTGGTGCACTTACCGCTTCTATCCCAATTAATTACAGCGAGTTTGCGCAAAAACTGCATGCCTATAGCATTCATGTAGATAAAAACTTTATAAACCATGAGTTTGTTGCTGACGCAAAACAACGCGGCCTTCAAGTTTATGCTTACACGGTCGATAAAGTGGAAGATATCGAATTAATGCTAGAGTATGGCGTAGATGGTATTTTTACTAATTTTCCGTGTCATACACAAATGACACTGCAGTCACTGTAACTCAACAAAACTAAGCTATACTGTTGAATTATGTGACATTGAATAATAAAAAATTACGCCAAAATGAATCAACACAACACCTTAATGAGTAGCTATATGCGCATTTATAATTTTATCGAACAAACATTCTTTTACACTCTTACACGTAAGATTGTCGGTAATTTAGGTTTTGTGTTTGCGTTTCAGGCCATTACTTTGATCTGGCTTTATAGCAGCCTGTCAGAGCAACAAGCTGGCATGGGACTATTTTGGTTAATGACCTTTGTTATCATCGCGAGCTTTATTTTTACTATTTTCTACATGCGCTTTTTAATTGTGCGCCCAGTGCAAGCAATGCGCGATACACTTGAGCAAATCAACCGTCATGATGCAGATTTATCTGCCAAGTTACCGCATTTTACCTACGATGAATTTCGTGATTTAAGTGAGCAGTACAATACCTTTACAGTTCATTTAGCAAATCTATTAGCCACCACATACCAAAGTGCACAAGCCAGTGCAGATAGTAGTTCAAAGATGACTCATTCAATGCAGCAAACTGCAGAAATGAGCCACCAGCAAATCAAGTTTAGCCAAACCATTACTGATTCGAGTAACCAAATAACTTCAAGCCTTGAGAATATTTCAGCGAACACTGATAGCGTGCACCATGTTAATAGTGAGCACTTAAACTTTGTAAAACACTCAGCCACTGAGTTATCAGCATTAGTTAAAAAGGTCGCGATGATTAGCCAAATTTTAGGTAACTTTTCTGCAACTGTGTCTGGCCTAAAAGAAAACAGCGAG
This sequence comes from Pseudoalteromonas sp. BZK2, assembly GCF_014349195.1. Classification (NCBI taxonomy): domain Bacteria; kingdom Pseudomonadati; phylum Pseudomonadota; class Gammaproteobacteria; order Alteromonadales; family Pseudoalteromonadaceae; genus Pseudoalteromonas; species Pseudoalteromonas sp. BZK2. The sequence goes on from NZ_JACSOG010000055.1 coordinate 17,073, forward strand.
AACATTCGCGCCATTTTAAAAATGGTAGAAGAGTTTTCTGACCAAACCAATTTACTTGCACTAAATGCTGCAATTGAAGCGGCACGTGCTGGTGAAGCTGGCCGAGGCTTTGCCGTGGTTGCCGATGAAGTTAGATCACTATCGGTTAAAGTAAACGACGCAACTCGCCAAATAACCGATTTTATTAATCAAATGAATAGTCTGGTTAGCGAAACCAATAAAGAATCTGAGCAACTAATTAGCCACTCGAGTGAAGCTGAAACAGCGATTAGCAATACCTCTACAGGCTTTAGTAATATGCTTAGCGAATTTGAGCAAAACCAACAACAACTACAGCAGATTGTTAGTGCGGTACATTTACTTGAGCAAACCCAAACCCACACTCATCAAACTGTTGAGCAAATAGTTGCTCTGGGTGAGCAAGCAAAACAGCAGATTGATGAATCACTAGCTGACTGCCAGCAATCACACAAACTGAGCCAACAAACCCAAGAGCAATTAAAACGCTTTGTGTAATCGGCTTTTAACTGCTGCTCTGAGTCAAACTATGTTAAAGTAGCCGCTTCTTGGCTACTTTTTTATTGACCGTGACAACACCCGCTATTGATTATGAACAACTCGCACTGCAAATAAAGCAATGGGGTAAAGACCTTGGCTTTGCAGAAGTCGGGATCACTGATATTGACCTAACGAAACATGAAGCTCAACTGCAGCGCTGGTTAGATTTAGGCTATCACGGTGAAATGGAATACATGGCAGCCCATGGAATGAAGCGAGCACGCCCCGCAGAGCTGGTACCTGGCACGCAGCGAGTCATCTCAGTAAAAATGAACTACCTACCGCCTGATGCAAGCTTTGCTAAGAACCTCAAACAAACAGATAAAGCGTACATCAGTCGCTATGCATTAGGTCGTGACTATCATAAATTAATTCGCAACCGCCTAAAAAAATTAGGCCAACAAATAGAGCAGCATATAGGCCAGCTAGGTTTTCGTCCTTTTGTTGATTCAGCCCCAGTGCTTGAAAGGCAACTGGCCGAAAAGGCAGGCTTGGGCTGGCGTGGAAAACATAGTTTATTAATCAATAAAGAAGCGGGCTCTTGGTTTTTCTTAGGGGAGCTGTTTGTTGATATACCGCTGCCTATTGATGATGAGAATAGCTTTGAAGGCTGTGGGAAATGCGTTGCCTGTATGACACTGTGCCCAACCGGTGCGATTGTCGAGCCTTATGTAGTCGATGCCCGTAAATGTATCTCTTACCTTACGATTGAACTGCAAGGCGCGATTCCAGATGAGTATCGCCCACTGTTAGGAAATCGCATTTATGGCTGTGATGACTGTCAGTTAGTGTGCCCATGGAATCGCTATGGTCAACTCACCGATGAAGCCGACTTTCATCCAAGAAAGCAACTTAAAGACCAAGACTTACTGACTTTATTTGCATGGGATGAAGCAACCTTTCTTAAAAATACCGAAGGCAGCCCTATACGCCGTATTGGTCACGAGCGCTGGTTAAGAAACCTCGCTGTCGGATTAGGTAACGCTGATTACAACGAGCAAATAATCGAGGCTTTAGAGCAAAGGTTAACAACCGCTACACCTTTGGTCGCTGAACATATCGAGTGGGCGCTTGATCAGCAAAAAAATAAGCGCCAGTTAAAGCTTCGTAAAACAGCGCGCTTAATTCGCATTGTTGAAAAAGGACTGCCCAGAGATGCTTGATAGCTTAAATCAAGACAATTTGAGCCAGCGCCACTAATTAGTGGCACTGACGCATTTTGCACAGTCCGCTGTTAGCAAGTGCGCTTTTCTACTGGGGTTGGCTGCGCACTAAAAGCTTTTTTGTTCAGCAATAAACAGGAAAAAGGCAAGACGCGACCCCATTTTCTGTGTGCCAACAACTAGAGCTTTATCCCAACTGAAAAACCAGATTCACCAAATGGATTAAGCTTACTTAATGCTTTTTCAGATGGTGATTCACCTTTTATAATATCTAGCGTTTCGCCGTCCTTAACAAAAATGCTCTTAGAGAATGCAGAAACAATTACCTCTGCTCTAATTGCGTTGACACCTTCCTCTGGGAGAGGACAAAATTTTTCGAACAAAGCCTCAAGTGAAAAGCCATTGTAATTTTTGACCATCCAGCTTCTCTCCGCATAAATAATATGCCAATCATCAACGATAATCGTTTTTATCTTTTCTACTCCTGACAAACGTGCATCTTTCACCAAAAGCTCCAATAAAGTGGCTTCGTTTAAGTTGTCGATATCAACATATAAATGCGAGTTTCGACGAATTTGATCATGTGCATTTTGCAAAACTTTTAACATATCTTAATCCAATCATTAATAATCCGCTGGTGCTACTCTGATATCTCCACTAGCCCTAGATGCATTGAATTGATTAAAAGCAGTAGGCGGTACATAGAATTCATAGCCAGTCGGCCTAAATGTTTGCGCTGAAGGTATTTGCCTAAAGTGCGACCCTTTTGACATTAAACTAGTGAAAGCACTATTACGCAGGTAATATGCAAGCACAGCGCCGGGATCTCCTAAGTCATGTCTCAACTCTAAGGCTTTTCCAATTTCTAGTGGAGCACCATTTAGTAAAGCGATGGCAGATTCCAAATTTGTTCCATGATACAAAAATATACCGCCATCGGAATTTCTAACCTGCGAAAGCGCTGCCGCTTGCGTCGCTTGAAAAGCTTTTTTATTTTCTTGGTGTTGTTGTAAACAAATCTCCCCAACAGGCGTTCCATCAGCATGATGAGTCGTATTAGCAGGAATTACCACACCCAATCCCCCTGTAACTACTCGAGAACCAACACTTCCTAAGAACTTGAGGCTATTAGACATTATTGCCGAATTATTAGATATAGCTTTTTGACCAGCAACAGCTGCTAGGCCTCCTAGTGTTATCGCACCTGCACTGCCGCCAGAGCTACTACTTTGCGCTCCATCTATACTAACTGGAGCTGAGAATGAATAACCAACTGTATAGCTTTGTCCCTGCTCAGTGGTGTGTGTAGAAATATAATGCTGACTACCTATATCTGGGGAATCGGTGGCTTTAATTAACTGATTAGTATTTGAGTGACCGTTAGTTAATGAACCAGTATTTTTTTATCTATCGCCCCTCCTGAACCAGCATCTAAATCAAATGGCCCCGGACAAGTATTATTCATTTCACAACCTTCTTTGCGAATAGAGTAACCTGTTGGATCGGTTCCAGAAAGAGGGTTGTTCATAACGTAGCTGTATGGGTTAATCCCCTGACTATTGCCAATGCTCTGAATTAAAGGATCCACACTCATAAACCTACCAAGGTTATAATCGTACACCCGACCGTTCATATGAATTAATCGGCCTAACTTGACGCATTGTTTTAAAGAGCTTTTTGTAATTCTGAGGTTACAGGAATAAAATAAACTATTAAATCACTTTTATGGGGTTAGAAATAACAAAGGCTCCAACAAAGGAGCCTTCGCCAAGTATAACTTGGAGCCAGAACATCATTACCGGACTGAGCCTCGACCTAAAATTAGGTTATGTGATGTCATACTAAACAGTATGTCTGCTACACCATACCCACATGATTGCCATTAGTGATAACTATGTCAACCATTACAGCATCAATTCATATTGGCGTAACTTTGAAACAAGTGTGGGCAACTTTTGCTTTTGTAGAGAGTTTAAATACTCATTTACTGACATTGGTGGATTTTTCAATGAGCGCCTTTGTCTTTGTGCAGCCAGCAATGCTCGGCTTGGATCCAATTCAAACATGTCAGACAAAAACACATCTGGATGTATGGCTGACAGCCCTAGTGGTGCTAGTTTGTCATCTGGAAAGTCTTTTAAGTTGAATGTCACAATCCCTTCGGCTTGCCCTTTAATTGCAGCGGCAACAACATGGCGATCATCTTGATCGGGTAATTCGATTCCAGCTATAAATAGCTCATAACCTTCAACAACACAATCAGGCACATGGCGATTCATTAACTCCCGTGTGCGTTGTAATTTCTCTTCAGAGATGTATGGTTGCTTTTTTAACAAATTTCGTGTCCATTCGTCGTGAATTTGCTCTGTCCATTTCGCCCGATACAAACCTGTTTGCGCCAAATACAGTAAATAACTTCGAAGTGGCGCTGGATACATCACACATGCATCCAGAATTACGGTGTAAGTTGTCATTTAATATCCTAAATTCAACTCCTGATCGAGTGCTGATAATTCATCAAGAGTCGCAAGTCGCTGTTCATCAAGCTGACGTTTGTATTGCATCACATCAACAAACGCGACCTTTCTACGATTGCCAGTTCTTGCATAAGGCAAGTCACCAGAATCAAGTAGTTTGATAAACGTGGGTCGTGACATATTTAGCATATCCGCCGCTTCTTGCGTGGTTAACTCAGCATGTATCGGTGTGATATTAACACTGTTCCCTTGGCCAAGTTGAGTCAGCACTTCAATCATTAATTTAACGGCACTAGCAGGTAATTGAACAGAGTGAGTTTCACCATCTTTACCTACCACACTAAAATTTTGTACATCACCATTCGCTTCCAGCACGGCTGAAAGTTCTTGGCTGCTTAATTTAGCCAAGGCGATTTCTTCGGCACTTGGCAATGATTGTACGTTCAACATTACTTTGGTCTCATTTGTCTGTTTGTCTGTTTGTCTGTTTGTCTGTTTGTCTGTTTGTCTGTTTGTCTGTTTGTCTGTTTGTCTGTTTGTCTGTTTGTCTGTTTGTCTGTTT
>NZ_JACSOG010000056.1:0-19754 GCF_014349195.1 Pseudoalteromonas sp. BZK2
CCGCTTAATTAAGTAGTCTATTTTGAGGCAATAAAACCTCGTTGATAACAAGGCAAAAATTTCGTTATTTAGTTGTTCTAAATGAGAAATTTTTAACGCCGTTAGCGACAGGTTTAATCCCTCAAAATGATTAAGTATTATTGCGGGTTGGTATTAGCTGGCACTAGTTTAAAAAGCGTTTTAAGTCGTCAGGTATAGGCATTGGTTTGAAAGGGCTAACATTAGTGCCGCCGGTATTACCGAGTGGTACCCAAATACGCGAAAATACAATTGAAGCAGCCATACGAACAAACTGACCAATTATTTCCTTGGTATTATGGGTTTTAAAACCAATTTTACACATCCACCAATGTGAGTAAGTGTGCGGAATAATATAGCTTTGACCGAGAATATGAGCCCGCTCTAAGTGATAAAAAGCGGTTGTGTAATCTGCTTTCTCATAACTCGTTTTAGCCAATATCATTTCGGTGTTAAAGGCATTTTTGAGCTCATTATTCATGGCGAATGGTATGTTTAGTAATGGTTGTTTATTTGTAATGCCGTTTGTACCAAAAGTAAACACCTGAAATCGTGAAAAACAACGGTGATAAAGCAAATAGTAACCACAGTAATTGCACGATAGAGCCTGCAAAATCACCAATATGAAACTTATATTTAAAGTTCCATGTTTGCGTGGTCCATGAGCTTTGGCTGGCATCATAGCTTGCAATAATATCTGCTGAATATGGGTTCGCCCATACCCAACTATAGGCATGGCTTTCACCCGGGTTCTCTATTCTAAAACCTATGTTATCAGTTGGTTTTTTCGGTAAATAAATTCTAAATAACTTACCCTCAGGAAATACAGTTTGTGCGTTTTCAAACGCTTTTTGCACTTGTAAAGGCGTGTCCGCTAAAGGGGGAATAACGGCTGGTGGTTTTGGTCTATCTTCAACTGTACCTTGCATCACAAATTCTAATACGGCTTTGGTTTGTGGCTTCCAGTTAAACGCCATACCTGTGTAAGCAATTAAAATGAGTGGAATTAAAAAATACACACCCAGAACGGTATGTAGCTGATACATTAACACTCTGAATTTTGCTTTACGCTTAATAGCCAAACGTTTAATACGATTTTTTGGCTTAACCCAAATATAAAAACCGAGCAGAATCTCAAAAATGAGTATTAGAGCACATACCGAAACCCAATTTCTTAGCGGGCGGTTCTTATCGGCATCTTCATAAAGCAACCAGCGGTGCAAAGCCATGGTAAAACCATAAATCGTGCTGTAGTAATCGTACTCATGTAGAACTTGACCATTGTATGGGTTAACACTGACATAGCGGTTATTAGCTAACTGTAATTGCCAGGCAAGATCACTGCGCTGCTCAGGCATTAACAGGGTAACCGGTTGTTTAGTTGAAGCTGAAACATGTTTTATGAGGCTATCAAAATCAAGTGCTGAAGCCGCTGGTGTTACAGTCCATTTATCGCTTTGAGTAAGGTATTGAATGTCTTTTGCGTAAATAAGCAACGCACCGGTCAAACTTAAACAAATCAAAAATAAACCGCTTACTAAGGCAAGCAATAAATGCGTACGACGTAACCACAACTTCAACAAGGTTTGTTCCTTCAGTTTGCTGTTAAAACAAAACTGAATAGTAAATGATAACGCGTAACATTTACACTAAAACTTGTTCAATGGTGCAGCTTTCAATTGCAAAGTTATCATGCAAAAAGTGACGTATTTCATCGTTATTGATGTTGTGCTTGGCACTAAACTTTAGCTCGCAATGAACGTGATGATCGTCTATTTGCCACGTTTTGAGATAATCAATATCAGTAATTGCAAATTGGGTTTTGAGCTCAGTAATAGCTGCTGTTAAAGCAAAATTATCAGGGGCTGCCTGCATCAATATTTTACTGCTCGCTATTAACAGCAAAACACCATGGTAAATGACATACAAAGAAATCAGCATAGTGGCAATTAAATCAACAATATACCATTGATAAAGAATAATTAAGGTACCTGCTATGATCACCACCACTGAAGCTAATGCATCAGACACATTATGTATAAACGCAGCACGAATATTCATGCTGTCTTTAGCACCTGCTTTGTAAGTTAAAAGAGCGGTGACAAGATCAACAACTAGCGCAAAACCCGCAACCCAGATGATGATCCAGCCATCAATGGGCTCAGGATTTAAATAGTTGGAGATAGCTTCAACAATTAAGTAACCACCAATCACAATTAAACTTAAACTATTAAATAAGGTTGCTAAAATTTCAGCGCGTTTATAACCGTATTGATAACGATCATTGGCAGGTTTGGCACCAATTTTTCGGGCAATTAGGGCAATGAATAACGACGAGGCATCACTTAAATTATGCAGTGCATCAGCAATTAACGATAAACTGCCAGAAACAAGGCCGCCAATCACCTGAGCGACAGTTAATAACACATTGATTGCAACTGCCAGCATGAGTTGGCGGGTGCTTTGGTTATTTGTATCGTGATGATGGTGGTGGTGTCCGTGTCCCATAAAAATACCGAGTTATTGATTTGCTTTATTTTTATACCATGCGTGCCGTGGTATTGAAATGTTTGTAATGCATTGTTCGTGTACAGATTATAATTTACTGTTCAAATGCCGGTGGATTTGTTAATTTAGCGCCGTTGTACCAATTTTTAGTTCTAATTTTTAGGCTCAATGTGAAAGCTGCATTTATTATTTTGATTAGCGTATTATTGCTCCAGCCACTGCTGGATAGCTTTGATGTGGCCGATCATAATGCTGCGTTTAATCACACCTCGGTACTGTTATCAGAAGAAATTGACCTTGAAGCCCATTGCGCAGCCAATGGCGATCACCAGTTACATCAATCAGAGCATGCCGAGCTTAGCAAACAGTTGTCTGACTCAGCCGAGAAAGGCCATTGTCATGTTTGTCACAGCCCTGCGTTTGTTGATTCGCTGCAATTGTCTGAACCTACTGATGTTTATTTCGCTAAAATTGAATCACTTGATTTCAACTTCAAATCGGCTGACTTAGCACCGCTACATCGCCCACCTATTTTAGCTCTTACTTAATCAAAAACCCTTTTTTAGATTTTTTGGGCTTAGCCCATTTTAAGTAAGAGACACTCTATGTATTTAAGAAATTTTATGCGTTATGCATTGCTGTGCGTATGCTATATGACTGTGACAAATATTTATGCGACAGAACAAGCGCATAACCACCAAGAAAATGAGCAAGCTGAGCATGCTAATGAAGTCATTTTAACTGAGCAGCAACAGCAACTCGCTAATATTAAGGTTGAGCGCCTTGTACTGAAAAAACACAAGCAAACCTTGTATGCACCGGGCGAAATTAAAGCCAATGGCTACGCCAGTTATGTGGTGTCACCACGTGTTGATTCTATCGTTGTAAAACGCCATGCCTTATTAGGGCAGCATGTAAATAAAGGAGACTCTTTAGTCACTTTATTTAGTGGCGAAGTGGCTAGCCAGCAAACAGAATTTAGATTAGCAGAAGCCGAGTGGCAACGCGTTACTAAAATGACCGCAGGCACAGTCAGCGAAAAACAAATCTTAACTGCCAAAGCCGAGTATGAAGTGGCTTATAGCCGATTAGTTGCCTTTGGTTTATCAAAACAAGCTATTGTACAAACACTCACCATAAGCCCAGAAAAACTCGGTGAATACACCTTGTTTGCACAAACATCTGGGGCTGTTTTAACCGATAACTTTGCCCAAGGTCAGCGAGTAGATTCGGGGATTGAGCTAATGCTAATAGCCGATGAATCTGCGCTTTGGGTTGCTGCTCAGCTTTCAGCTAATCAAGACCGTACTATCAGTAATGGCTCTACGGCGCTGTTAGAAGTTAACGGCAATCGCTATCAAGCAAGGGTTATTCAAGAAGCACATACCATTGATGAACAAACACGTTCACGAACTGTTAGGCTCGAGGTAAAAAACACCCAGCATAGTTTGCACCCAGGCATGTTTGCGGATGTGTATTTTCATTTTGAAACAGACCAAGAGGTACTTGCCGTACCTGAAAACGCATTAACACGGAGTGCAGATGGTGACTGGCAGTTATTTGTCGTTGATGACGATGGTGGCTTTGCTGCCCATGAAGTAACCCTTGGCAGACGTTTTGGTGATTATCGCGAAGTGTTAGGTATCAAAGCCGGGCTTGAAGTTGTCACCCAAGGTGCTTTTTTTATTGCATCACAGCTAGCTAAAGGCGGATTTGATCCGCATAACCACTAGAGGTGATATATGTTTAATTTATTAATAGAGGCGGTGATAAAGAACCGTTTACTGGTTGTATTGGCCTTGCTTGCAGCGATTGCAGTGAGTGCATTTATGATCCCAAAACTTAATTTAGACGCCTTTCCTGATGTGACGAATGTGCAAGTTGCAGTGAATACCGAAGCGCCAGGGCTTGCGGCTGAAGAAGTTGAGCAGCTGATCACATACCCGATAGAAGCGGTTATGTATGCGCTGCCCGATGTAGAGCAGGTACGCTCTATTTCTAAAACAGGGTTATCGGGCGTCACTGTGGTGTTTAAAGAAGGTGTCGATATTTACTTTGCTAGGCAACTGGTTTTTGAACGTTTGCAGTCTGCTAAAGAGTTGATCCCAGCTGGTGTGGGTATGCCAACCATGGGCCCTAATACATCAGGACTTGGACAAGTCTATCAGTATTTACTTGAAGCAAAGCCAGATGCCAACATAGATAGCATGGCATTGCGTAGTTTAAATGATTGGGTGGTTAAATTACTTATATTACCTATTGATGGTGTGACCGATATTCTGTCATTTGGCGGTGAGGTAAAGCAGTATCAAGTGAACATAAACCCCAATAAGCTCCTTGCTTATGACTTAACACAGCAAGATGTTAGTAACGCACTAGATGCTAACAACAGTAATGTGGGTGGCTGGTATATGAACCGTGGTCAAGAGCAGCTTGTTATTCGTGGTACAGGTTGGTTTACCCCAGGCGAAAAAGGGCTTGCTGAGATTGCACAAACACCTATCAAAACCATTGATGGGACGGTTGTTCAAGTGGCTGATGTTGCGAATGTTGAGCTTGGTAGTGAAATTCGCCAAGGCGCTGTCACCTTATCTAAACGCAATGAACAAGGCGAAATAGTCAATCGTGGTGAAGTGGTGACTGGTATCGTGCTCAAGCGAATGGGCGCTAATACCAAGCAAACGATTGATGGCATTAACGCGCGTGTCGAGATGATTAATCAAGCACTGCCAAAAGGGGTTGAATTTAAAGCCATTTACGACCAGGCAGAACTTATTAGCCAAGCGGTACAAACGGTTATTGACGCACTGCTTTTAGCTTTTGTGTTTATTATCATTGTATTAGCGCTATTTTTGTTAGATTTAAGGGCAACATTTTTGGTGTTGTTGTCGATCCCTATCTCGATTGGCTTAGCACTGAGTGTAATGGCATGGCTTGGCTTGTCGGCAAACTTAATGTCGTTAGGTGGGATTGCTGTTGCAATCGGTATGCTGGTAGATGGCTCTGTTGTGATGGTTGAGAATGTATTTAGGCACTTAGGGCTTAAACATAATCAACATAAGCCTTCTTCGCAGCTGGTGGCTATTGCTGCAAAAGAAGTCGCACGGCCTATCTTTTTTGCCTCTTTGATCATACTAACGGTATTTTTACCGCTGTTTAGCTTTGAAGGCGTTGAGGCGAAGTTATTTCAGCCAATGGCTGTAAGTATTATGCTTGCGATTATTAGTGCTGTGATCGTTGCCTTGGTTGTGGTGCCAGCTCTGTGTGTGTACTTATTTGCTAAGGGCGTGACAGTAAAGCAAAGTATTCTGTTAAAACCTATCGATATGCTTTATCAACGGGCTTTACAAAAAGCATTGCAGGCTAAACGCAGCGTTTTAGCGATAGCAGGGTTATTACTGATTGTAGCGGCCGTTATGCTACCAAGGTTGGGTACTGAATTTGTGCCAGAGCTTGAAGAAGGTACTATTAATCTACGTGTGACACTTGCTCCATCTGCAAGTCTCGAAACGGCAATCTCAGTTGCACCAAAGCTTGAAGCTATGTTGCTTGAATTTAGTGAGGTGGAATATGCGCTGAGCCGGATCGGTCGGGCTGAAGTAGGGGGTGATCCTGAACCGGTTAACAACATTGAAATCTATTTAGGCTTAAAACCTCATGAGCAATGGGTAAACGCGAAAACGCGGGTCGAATTACAGCAACTAATGGAAGCCAAGCTTGAACAATTTCCTGGGCTTTTGTTTAACTTTTCGCAGCCTATTGCAACCCGAGTAGATGAGCTTTTATCCGGTGTTAAAGCGCAATTGGCAATAAAATTATTTGGTAGTGACCTGGGCGTTTTAACTGAAAAAGGCCAACAAATTGAGCAGTTAGTTCAGCAAATACCTGGTGCTAAAGATGTTGCTATGGAGCAAATAGGCGGTGAAGCACAGCTGATAGTTAAACCTAACCGTTTAGCATTATCGCGCTTTGGCTTATCGGTGGCTGATTTGATGGATGTAGTTCAGCACGGTATTGGCGGGCAATCTGCAGGGCAAATCATCAATGCCAATGAGCGCTATGATATTTATGTGCGTATAGCAAAAAGCTTTCGGCAAAACCCGAATGTGATTGCTGATCTTCGACTGCAAACCCCCACGGGTGCCATTGTTAGGGTGGGGGATGTAGCCGATGTACTGATTGAATCTGGCGCTCCACAAGTTCGTCGCGATGATGTTCAAAGGCGGGTGGTTATTCAAGCGAATGTGCAGGGGCGAGATATGGGCTCTGTAGTTGCCGATATACGCGCTGCCATAGCCGATAAAATGCAGCTACCAAGTGGTTACAGTGTAGCCATTGGTGGGCAGTTTGAAAACCAGCAAAGGGCACAGCAACGGCTGATGATAGTAGTGCCTGTAGCCTTATTACTCATTGCGTTATTGCTGTATTTTGCCTTTAGTAACCTATCGCAAGTGGTACTTATTCTTGTCAATGTTCCTTTAGCTGTGATTGGGGGAGTGATTGCATTGTATATTTCTGGGCAATACTTATCTGTACCCAGCTCAGTAGGGTTTATTACACTATTTGGTGTTGCTGTATTGAATGGTGTGGTGATGGTCGAAAGCATTAATCAAAGGGTTAGTGCAGGAGATAGCAAAGATAAAGCAGTATTTGAAGGCGCAGTTTCACGGCTTAGACCCGTACTTATGACCGCGCTTACTTCAATGCTTGGGCTAATTCCAATGCTCCTTAGCACAGGAATAGGCGCCGAAATACAAAAGCCCCTTGCCACGGTTATTGTTGGCGGTTTGGTCAGTGCTACCTTTTTAACTTTATTTGTACTTCCGGTACTTTATAAGTCGATGAGTAAATAAAGCATATGGGGCTAACTTTTAGTAGCCCCTTTTTAATGCCGTGTATTTCTGTAAAGGGCGTTTACACCATGCTAAAGCCCTTATAAACTGGGCGTTACAATAATGATGTAAAAAGGAATACAGAGTGAGTAACGCAATTACAATTCGTCCGGCAGTCGCAAGTGATGCTGCAACAATCCTACATTTTATTACCGAACTTGCTATTTACGAAAAAGAACCCGACGCAGTTAAAACAGACGAGCATGCTATTTTAAAAACGTTATTCAGTGAAGGTGCTACAGCTCACAGTGTTATTTGTTTAGAGGGCGACACACCAATTGGTTTTGCCGTGTATTTTTATAATTACTCTACATGGCTTGGTAAAAATGGTTTGTATTTAGAAGATCTTTACGTCAGTGCAGATAGCCGTGGTAAAGGTGCTGGTAAGCAAATTATGCAATATCTAGCTAAGCAAGCACTCGAAAAAGACTGTGGTCGTTTTGAGTGGGTGGTACTTGATTGGAATAAACCAGCCATTGATTTTTACGACAGCATTGGTGCTAAACCGCAAAACGAATGGATTATTTACCGCCTAACAGGCCAAGAGCTTATCGACTTTGCGCATCAATAAGTAATGTTGTTATAGCTTAAAATTAACAAATAACAATATAAATAAAAATCATTTGCATTTGATCTTTTCTATGTGTAGTTTAAATACACATAGAATGATTGGTATAAGTGCAGGTGATTTTTATGACTCAAACAACACGCCACACACCGTTAACCTCGAACGCCATTGATGACGCGCTTGCCCCTTGGCAAAGTGCAATTTATCAAGGCAACTTAGCATTTGAATCTGGCGAGCTTATTACTGCGCGTGATCATTACACGGTTGCCAGCAGCTGCGCTGAAACACTACTCGCACAGTTTTCTAATTTTCCAATCAACCATTCGGTAACTCGCTCGTTAGAGCATTGTATTGCAGCATTTGTTGTTGCCACTTTGAATCTTGCCGACACATTTAAAGTCATGCAAAAACCAGATAAAGCCTGCACCTGGCTTTGCCATGCTCATCAACGATTAAGCGCGCTGTTAAATCACCCAGAGCAGCAGGTTCGCATCTTGGTGCTGCACCATCATCACAAAACCTATTATGAGCTGGTTAAATTTGCGAGCATGGCATCGGCATTTCCGACACTCATTAACCGAATCAACCAGCTATTAGCTGACCATCCCCATAAAACGCAGTTATTACATTAACGATAAGGAATCAGTATGCCTTTTACATTACCCGATTTAGCTTATGACTATGATGCACTTGAACCGCACATTGATGCGAAAACCATGGAAATACATCACACCTTGCATCATCAAACCTATATCAATAAAGCGAATGCTGCACTCGAGGGCAGTCATTACTCTGAGCAAGATGCTGAAACATTACTACGCACTATTTCATCAATGCCTGAGTCTTTACAAAAAGCAGTACAAGAGCATGTGGGTGGTCACCATAATCATTCATTATTTTGGCAAATAATGACACCAAACGGCGGTGGTCAGCCAAGTGGTGAATTAAATACAGCAATTGTTGATACATTTGGCAGCTTTGACGCATTTAAAGAGCAATTTACGAATGCAGCGGTAAGTCGCTTTGGCAGTGGCTGGGCGTGGTTATGTGTTGATGAAAATAACCAATTGATTGTTGAAAGTAGCCTCAATCAAGATAGTCCACTTATGCAAAATCACATACCTATTTTAGGGCTAGATGTGTGGGAGCATGCATATTACTTGAAGTATCAAAATCGTCGCCCTGAATATATTGCGGCATTTTACGAAGTGATCAATTGGCCGGAAGTTGAGCGCCGATATTTAGCTGCAATTAAATAGCTGTTTAATTAGTTAAGGTCCGAAACTGGCTAGTCAAAAAATAATATTCAGTTAAGCTAACGGTATTAGCGTGTAACGAGAATAATTATGACTAGCCAACAATGGCAAACAGCAAGGCAAAGCCGCGACCCACGCTTTGATGGGGTGTTTTTTGTGGCGGTAAAAAGTACTGGCATTTATTGCAGACCCATTTGCCCCGCACCAACAGCACAAGAAAAGAACGTTGAATATTACCAATACGCGCACTTGGCTGCGCAGGATGGTTTTCGACCCTGCATTCGCTGTCGCCCAGATAGTGCACCGAATAGCCCAGCTTGGCTAGGTACTAAAACCACCGCATTACGCGCAAAACAACTGATTGATAAAGGTGAGGCCTACGATTGTGAGGTTTTAGCAGACAGGCTAGGGGTGTCGAGCCGTTATTTACGCCGTTTGTTTAACCAACATTTTGGACTGTCGATCACCCAATATCGATTATTTAACCAATGCAATTTTGCCAAGCAGCTATTACAAGAAACAGATTTGTCGGTGGCAGATATCGCATTTGCTTCTGGCTTTAATAGTATTCGTCGTTTTAATGATGCTTTCTTGAAGCAGCTAAATATCGCTCCTTCAAAGTTACGCAAGTCTGATAAAAAACCAGCCTCAACCTTAACTCTAACATTGGCATTTAGGCCGCCTTATAACTGGCAAGCACTGCATGATTTTTTGCAGCGCCGTTTAATTAGTGGCCTAGAATGGCTGAGCGTAACGAGCTATGGTCGTACTTTTAAAGAAAAATATTGCCAAGGGCAATTCACTGCGCATTTTGTTGAGCATAAAAACCATTTTAAAGTGGCGATTGATATAGATAACACCCGTTATTTACAGCAAGTGATCCATAATATTCGTCGTGTGCTTGATTTAGACGCAGACACGCAAACCATTGAGCAGCATTTAGATGAAGAGCTGAAAGGCGCGATGCCACTTTGTGTTGGGCTTCGTTTGCCGGGAATTTGGTCAGACTATGAAGCGGGCATACGTGCGGTTCTTGGTCAGCAAGTGAGTGTTACTGCGGCTCACAATCTCGTAACTCAGCTTGTGAATGAATTTAATCAGCAAAGTACTAACTACTATTTTCCAAGCCCTGATTGGGTTGCCAATTCTGAACTCGATTTTTTTAAAATGCCACAATCACGCAAAGATGCGCTAAGGCGTTTAAGTGCTTATTGTCAGCAAAACCCAGATAATCAAGAGCTTGATAATTGGCTTGAGCTCAAAGGTATTGGCCCGTGGACAGTTAATTACGCCAAACTACGCGGTCAAAGCCACCCCGATATTCTATTGGCGGGCGACTTAGGGGTTAAAAAAGCCCTCGCTGGAATAAGCGAATTTAATAGCGAGCACTGCGCGCCATTTCGCTCTTATTTAACTTTTCAACTATGGCAACAATTATGAGTATGCAACAAGTTATAATGCCAAGCCCGATTGGCGATATTACCATTCAAAGTACAGCAAAAGGTGTCAGTTACGTTGGCTTTTACCCGGTGGTTGCAATGCAAACAGAGGTTGTTGATGAGCACACCCTTACACCCATTTTAATTTGTATAAGTGAGCTTAATGAATACTTTAACGGTGAGCGTACACGTTTTACAGTTCCACTAGATACCCAAGGTACCCACTTTCAAAGGCAAGTGTGGCGTGCGCTGATGGATGTTGAATTTGGACAAACTAAAAGTTACCAAGAGATAGCACTTGCCATTAATAACCCAAAAGCGGTGCGTGCAGTGGGCGCTGCAAATGGTAAAAACCCGATTAGCATTATTGTACCGTGCCATCGGATTATTGGCGCAAACGGTAAACTCACAGGCTATGCGGGTGGCCTTGAAAGAAAAGAGTGGTTACTGAAACACGAAGGAATTTTGTAAAAAGTTAAATTGCCTTCTACACTATTTAAAGCTTAACTAAATTAGTAACTTATTATGACAGTGATGTTGTTTTTTACTAGAGTATTTTTGTGTACAGGGTTGTTTTTTACTTTTACTTGTTATGCGAAAGAGGCGTCTCCCTTACTAATTAAAATTTGTGTGGCGGATCATAATAAAGCGCCGATGTTTATCGATGCTAAAAACGAAATCCCCATTATTAATAGCCAAGCACAAATTAATACTCTAAAGGAATTAGATCTCGCAATAGATGAAGTTCAATTTCAATACCAACAAATGCCTTGGCAAGAATGTATATCATCAATAAAGCACGGCACTGTTGATGCATTTATTTCTGGTTTTAACGCGCTTAAAAGTGACTATGCTGTTTTCCCTGTTAATAAACAGGGCAAACCTCTCGATAAATATTCATTCGCATCTTTGAGCCAATGTTTAATCGGTAAACGACGTTTTCATTCAAAGTGGAATTCACGTGAGGTATTTCAATCAAAAGCATTCTCGTTAGCTGTTGCTAATGGCCATTTTGTTGGTGATGCTGCAAGTGAAGATGCGTTTTTTATTGAGCACACATTTACGCTACAAACTGCGATTGAACGAGTTGCTCAGGGAAATGCTGATGCAGCACTTGTGATTTGTGAGATTTCTAAGAATAAAGTCGATCTTAGTCAGTACTACCAATTTAAACTTGCTCCACTGTTCCCACCGATCAATACCTCAATAGCATATTTGGCTTTTTCAAATGAGTTTTTCTATAAGCATAAACTAGATGCAAACCTAGTTTGGGAGCAGCTCGCTAGTAAAAAATTGGCAGGGGTTTATGCAAGAATGTTGCAAAATATGAGCTCAGAACAAAACACTCATTATGGGACAAAAGAATAAGGTAAAGGATGATGTTGTCGTTCGATTAGGGTAGCATATTGCGACTTTAAAATTTGGGCAACATCATGGCACAGCTGTACTTTTATTATTCTGCAATGAATGCAGGCAAATCTACCACACTTTTACAATCTGCATTTAACTACCGCGAACGTGGTATGGAACCGGTTATTTTAACAGCGGCTATTGATGATAGAGCAGGTGTTGGCAAGGTGTCTTCACGTATTGGCTTACAGGCTGATGCGCATATTTTTGATGCAGAGAAAGATGTATTTGAATTGATCAAATCTTTAAATGCAGAGCAAAAGCGCCATTGTATTTTAGTTGATGAGTGTCAGTTTTTATCAAAAGACCAAGTAATGCAATTAACGGATGTGGTTGATGAGCTTGGTATTCCAGTGCTGTGTTATGGCTTACGTAACGATTTTAGAGGTGAGTTATTTAGTGGCTCACAATACTTACTTGCATGGGCTGACAAACTAATTGAGTTGAAAACAGTGTGTCATTGTGGTCGTAAAGCTAATCATGTACTGCGTACCGATGAGCATGGCAATGCGATTGCAGACGGTAATCAGGTAGAAATTGGCGGCAACGACCGGTATGTATCAGTGTGCCGCAAACATTATAAAGAAGCGTTAAATCTCGGCCGCTAATGCTGAGATAAAGCTATCAATATCTTGCTTAGTGACGCCTAAATGGGTCACTAATCGCAGTGGTTTTCCTGGCGAAAATAACATATTTTGTTCTTTTAGCGCATGTGCCACTGCTTTTAAGTCGATATGTTCGGCAACGTTTGCGTAAACAATGTTGGTATCGATTTGAAAAGGTGATGTATCAAAACCAGCTAACGTGTTTAATTGCTCTGCTAAATACGCCGCGTTATCGTGATCTTCAGCAAGTCTTGTTACGTGATGCTCAAGTGCATACTGACCCGCGGCTGCAAGCATACCCGCTTGGCGCATACCACCACCAAGTACTTTACGCCAGCGGCGCGCTTTATCGATCAGTACTTTGCTACCTAGTAATAGGGAGCCAACCGGCGCACCGAGTCCTTTTGATAAGCAAATAGATACAGAATCAAAATACTGGGTGATCTCAGTAATATCAACACCTAACTTAACCGCCGCGTTATACACGCGGGCACCGTCTAAGTGCAGAGCAAGGTTATGTTTATCAACACACTCTCTGGCTTGTTTAAGATAACTTAGCGGGAGAACTTTGCCACCAATGGTGTTTTCTAAGCTAAGTAGTTTGGTTTTAGCAAAGTGAAAGTCATCAGCTTTAATTGCAGCCACAACTTTGTTTAAATCTATGCTGCCATCGGCATTATTTTCAATTGGTTGCGGCTGAATAGAACCTAATACAGCGGCACCGCCACCCTCAAATTTGTAGTTATGCGCTTGTTGACCACAAATGTATTCGTCGCCACGTTCACAATGTGCCATCAATGCTAGTAAGTTTGCTTGCGTGCCTGAGCTACAATAAAGGGCGCTTTCGAAGCCATGACGCTCAACAGCAAATTGTTCAAGCTGATTAACGCTTGGGTCGTCACCATAAACGTCGTCGCCTACTGGGGCGTCATTCATGACCGCGCGCATGGCTGCTGTTGGTTTTGTAACTGTGTCTGAACGAAAGTCGATCATTTTATTATCCTTATACTAGTTCGTTAAGAATGGCTTCGCGGTCGGCTTGGTCAAAATAGCTCCAAGCAATAAAGCGACTTATTTTTTGGCCTTGTGCCATTTTTATAACCTTTACTTCTTTCACATCAAGTGTGCTGAGTAACTTTTTTATATGCGGTAAAGTGTCAGACTTTGAAACAAGTGATGTAAACCAAATACATTGCTCTGCAAACTCTTGGCTCTCAATACACATTTTACTGATAAATTCGCGTTCACCGCCTTCACACCAAAGCTCGTTTTGACGGCCACCAAAATTAAGCGCTTTTTGTGGCGCTTTGTTTAAGTTTTTCCATTTACGTTCAGTACCTGCATTTGCCTGTTGCTCGCTGGCATGAAACGGTGGGTTGCATAAAGTTAGGTGAAAGACATCTTTATTCGATATTACGCCCGTAAACATTTTATTGGCGTTACTTTGCTGCTTAACATTTATTTTGAGGCGGTTAAATTGCACAATTTGCTTAGCAATTTTAACAGACAATACATCAATATCTGAGCCTGTGAAGTGCCAGCCATATTCGTGGTTACCCGTAAGCGGGTAAATCACATTTGCACCCGTGCCTACATCAAGCACTTTTACTTGCTTACCCGTAGGAATATGACCTTGGTTATCGCTTGCTAATAAATCGGCCAAGTGATGAATGTAATCCACTCTGCCAGGAACTGGCGGGCAAAGGTAGTTGTCGGGTAAATCCCAAAAATCGATTTTATAATGGCTTTTTAATAACGCTTGGTTGAGGGTTTTAACCGCTAACGGATTGGTGAAATCAATGCTATCAGTGCCCGCTGGCGTTTGCGTTATATAAGGTGTTAGGGCAGGAGTATCTTTGCATAGCAAAGTAAAGTCGTAGCCATTTAAGTGGCGATTTCGCGGATGCATTAAGGAAAACCTATCTGTTAGCCATATCAAAGGCTGATTGTATCAAATAAATTTTAAATTTTGGCATCATTTGTGCCTTCTCTTATGTACAGTCCATTTCAAAGCGCTCAATTGCAGAGAGAAGTTAGTTTTTTATCAATTAACTTTTTCTACTCATAAGTAGTTTAATGATTGAGGTGGTTTGTTTTTTCACAATGCAGTGAATACAACTAATCTGGGGAATTATTATATGAAGTTATCTATTTTAGCAATGTCTTCGCTTTTTGCTTCGCAAATTGCAATTGCAGACAATTTAATTGCAAACGGCTCATTTGAACTGGATGTCGTAAATTCAACATGGACATTGTTAGATGAAGTTAACGGATGGCAAAGTGAAGGTGCAAGATTTGAAATTCAAACATCGCGTCTAGGTCTTATTACTGCTCAGCAAGGTAATCAATATGTCGAGCTAGACTCTACTTCTAATTACAGCATCTTTCAAACAGTCGCAACTGAGGCTGGAAAAACTTATGAAGTTTCATTTTACTACTCGCCTCGTATTAACGGTAACAATGATACAAATAAAGTTGATGTGAAGTGGAATGGAACAACAGTACTAAACGTAAATGCGACGCAAAGAGGCTGGCAATCATTTACATTATCTGTAGAAGCAGATTCAAACTCTTCAGAAATTCGTTTTAGCGGCGCAGGTGCGAGTGATAGTCTAGGCGGTTTTATTGATAACGTTGTTGTCACTCAAAAGCAGGCTTGTCATTCTGGTATATTTGGTATTAACAATTTTGGTTCTTCTGAAACGGGTTATGTTTATAAATTTGACCTAGAGACAAATACTTACAGTGTTGTCGCAGGAGCGCAAAATACGGCCTCAAACATTGCAAGTTATGATGGCAAACTTTATTTCATGGAACAACTTGATTCGGGCACGAAAGCGTCAAAACTTTGGTCGTTAGATTTAGAAACGGGCGCTCAAGTTGCTGAGGCTGATGCTACATCTTGGCCAATTTATCGTTCAGCAGTCACGGCAGACGGACAATCTTTACGTGCGACAAGTAAAACTTATATGTATGACTACAACTTGCAAACTGGAGAAAAAACAGTACGAGGCAAGATGCGCTATTCGGGAGATTCTTTCTCACATGGTGATGTAGCATATTCTGCTGATAATAATGTACTTTACGTATTAACAGGTCAATCACTTTATACCATTGATGATGGTTCGATGGAGTTAACCTTAATTGGTGAACACGGCATTAATTGGGCTTCAGGATTAGCGATTGCTGATGATGGAACATTGTATGTTTCAGGAAGAAAAGCAGGCGAAAATGCGAAGATTTACAGTGTTAATCCTCAAACGGCTGACTCTAGTTACGTTATGGATGCACCAGAGCACATTAATGATTTAACTTTCGTAGATAACTACTGCGAATAGGCGGTGTTTATAAAAATAGCCAGTGGTTCTGGCTATTTTTATTTAGTCTATTAAACATGGTAAGCAAAATTATTTGATAACTGATAGGTTGCTTTGCTTAAAGTATGGGCTACTTGAGGTTAAGAGCGAAAGATCGGGTATATTGGCCATGATACAAGCTACTAAAATTAGTGTTTAAAAATTTCTACTCAAATTGGGTCACATTGGGTACTACCATAAAACACCTAAAGCTGATAAATTCGTAAGTGATTCAATCAAGGAAAAATAATAAAAATCATGGTTAAAAAGATACTTAAAGGAATTGGTATAACATTTTTAGTTTTAATTAGCTTATTTGTACTTTTAGCAATTTGGACTGCGAATAAATCCTCTGCTTACAAAGAAACTGCTATTCCTTACCTAAATTCAGCAATTACAGATATCTCTCAATGGGATCCTCAAACTCTCAAAAACTATATGACCCCATCATCAATTGAAAATGCCACAGATGAAGATATTTCTAAAATCATGCGTGCATTCTCAAAGTTGGGCGAATTAAAAGAACTAGGTGAATTTGAATTTATAAATGTTAGCTCTAAAGCTGTTACCGGAGGTGGTTCTGGTACTTATGTTACTTATTTAATTCCAGCTTCATACACGAATGGAGACGCACAAATAACCGTCACGTTAAAAGAAGAAGGTGAGTCATTCTCTATTTATAACTTCAATTTAAATTCGATGGCGCTTATTGATTAAGTTTTATCAAAAATAGCAAGCGCAACTGTTTGTATTTAAATAGTTTATTTTCAAAGGAGTGTTTATGTCTAAAATTAAAAAAATAGTGATAGCTGTAGTAATTGTGCTAAGCCTTGGCGCAATTGCTAAACAATACAATGAGCACAATCACACAGAGATGGCAATTAAAGAGTGTGGCAATAAAGACAACATCGCTAAAGTCGACTCTAAAGGTTTTGAGTGTAAAGACTAATAGAGATTAGTAAAACATATACTTCACCTGAAATTATCATACTTGGTTTAAACAGCAACCTAACCACTCAACAGTAAAATAATCATGCAGGGCTTTTAATAACATAAAGGGAAAGAATTGAAAAAAGAACAAAGCAAGGAAAGTGGTATCTTATATGCTGTATTTACAACCGTTTTATTGTACTTCCTTTTTAAAATTACGTTAATTTTTTCTATGCAGTTAAATTGGCACTCAACCTGTCTAAGCTCACTTTGGGATAATGCCAACTCTGTAGTGACACCTTTTTTAGGGTTTTCCATTGTCGCTGTACTAAGTTGTATCTGGTTTTTTTATTGCGCCATAAAATACAAACAAAAAGCAGGTAAAGCGGTATATCTTTTATTAGGCGTAGGAGCTGTGTTCTATTATTTTTGGTTTAGAGGCTTTTACGGTTTTTGGCAGCTAATGAGCTACGAACAAAAAGAAATCACAGTACAAGAGTTTTATGAAAAAACAGGTGGTACAGATAGACTCACTTCGTTGTTTGGTAACCGCCTCAGGCATCATGAATTGTGTAAGTCACTACATGACAAGATTAATTAAAATACAGATGAGACGTTTTGCGAGGTACCAATATCGGTTGCTGTAAAAATACACAGCATAGTTATTTCGCTCCCATATTCAAGAAAATTAGCGACGAGCGCATTTTCTTTTTCTGAATACCTTTAGGACTAATTAAAAATACGAGTTGCCGATGCCTTAAGTTATTTGTTACTAATAGATTTATTAAATACATGAGCGTGACATTGACAGAAAGATTCGTGACGCGCGCACTATTAAAAAGTTATTTTTTGCTTTAACAAATATACAGCCACGCGCTATTGCCGTTGTGCTGAACGTTAGGTACAACGAGAGGTTAGAGATGAAATTATCAATCGTATATATAATTCTAGCTATTTCGTTTGGTATTTTATCTGTCGTGAGTGTTCCAAGAGATGGATGTTATGGCGCAGTATGTAGTGACTTTCAATCTGTTGGTGTTATCACATTCATATTTTTTGGTTTAGCTTTATTGTTTTCTATTTTAGGCCTGTTGCGTTTATTAAAAAAAGTTAAACTCAACCAGTTGCATAAATATGATAGTAAAGATCTAAATAACCTTGATGGGTAAGTTGTACCTAATAAGTATCTAAACCAAAGGACGCAAAACAGCAGGCTTGTGCTCCTTCGTCGCCAATTTTAGCCTGCTATTTTGTGCCGTTTATTACGGCGTTAGGTTAAAAAGTTGAATGGCACTACCTAAAAAAGGAATTAGAAAAATTGAGTATGAAGGGCATACATACGGTTGGTTAATTCGTTCAAAGCCAACTTACACTCAGGGGGCATTTCAAAGCCCAATGACCATAGGTATTCAAGAATTGGACTGTGAAATGCCCTAGGTTTTATATGTTACTCTGAATATTGATCGGCCAGATAATTGGCTATCTAGTCATCAAACTCAAATAACCCCAAATATCATTCGTAATATTATTAAAGGAGCTATCGAAGAAGGTTGGGTGTTTAATGAGGGTGGGGCGGCATATGAGTATGAATTTGGTGTAATAAAAAATGCGTAGCCAGTCACCTAACAAGTTTAACAGCCACCGCCACTGCGTCGCTAGACAGACTAAACGCAGCTTCGCGGCAGGCTGCCGGTTATAAAGGCTTTGGCCGAAATCAAATCAACAAAGGAGAAATGATATGGGTGCATGGGGAATGGGAGTGTTTGATGATGATACTTCTTGTGACTTACTTTATGAAGCTATGGAAACAGACGCTCTCAGTTTTATCAAAAAAGCACAAAACCATAAAGATGCGGAGTATCTGGAATACGATGAATGCCACGAAGTTATTGTTGCTGCTTCTATAATGGACTACATATTAAACGGTACAAAATATAATCATAATACCGATGGCTATGACGAATGGCTATCGAAGCAAGGAAAAGAAGGAATTGAAGATTTAAAGTCAGATATTTCTGAAAGCCTGCGGAGAGTTTTATCAGAAGAGTCAGAACTAAATGAGTTGTGGCTAGAAAATGAAGAAGATTACCCTACATGGAAGGGGAATATAGAAAGTATATTGTCAAACTTAAATGGCTAATAAATTGCTGCACCTGACAAATACTGCTACGCTCGTTTTGTTTGTGTCTGTCGGTGGCGCTCTTTTTTACACAAAGTCGCTCTTTGCAATATGTGCAGGTGAGTAAGGGAATAGAAGCCTATGAAGTTTAGAGTTCGAGAAGAAGACACACATTTCTATTTAAATGAAAGGAAAAATGGTGAATATGAACTAATGCTTCATACTGGCCCGTGTTTAGGTGAAAGTATATGTTTTTCGAAAGAGCGTTTAACTCAATTTAAAAAGTTGCTTAAAAACAGGGAATATTCATCAAAAACATAAAATTTTTAGGCATTCAATTACTGTCCAAAAGCAAACTTCGCTTGTTATTGAATTAAGTAGAAATATTGAGTTGTTTAACGCACTAATTGTAGATGAAAATTACTCTGTTAATATGTACGAAAATGACTTAGAGCAGTTCATAAACAGGTTTGAAGAATGCGGTTTCTAACATGGCAATTATGTGTGGGACGTCTAAAGCTTAGCTGGCGCTCCTTCGTCGCTAATTTTAGCTGAGCATTTATGCGCCCATTAGTAAGGCGTTGGTATGACTCCCACAGTCAAGTTAAACGCACTGATCCTTGCCTAACTTTTTAAGCCATAATTTCTTCAGC
>NZ_JACSOG010000057.1:0-19472 GCF_014349195.1 Pseudoalteromonas sp. BZK2
GCTTAATACAAGTGGGTGCAGAAGTATTTATTGGTCATGATGAGAACAATGTAAAAGATGCCAGCGTTGTCGTGGTGTATCAAGTGCGATTAACGAGCAAAATCCTGAGATTAAAGCAGCAAAAGCGGCACGTATTCCAATTGTTCGCCGCGCCGAAATGTTGGCAGAATTAATGCGCTTTCGCCACGGTATTGCTGTAGCGGGCACTCATGGTAAAACAACAACAACCAGTTTAATAGCAAGTATTTATGCACAAGCGGGCCTTGATCCAACCTTTATTATTGGTGGCTTGTTAAACAGCGCTGGAAGTAATGCCAAGGTCGGTAAAAGCGACTTTTTAATTGCAGAAGCTGATGAGAGTGATGCGTCATTCTTACACTTACAGCCTATGGTGTCGGTGATCACGAATATTGAAGAAGATCACATGGATACATACGGCGGTAGCTTAGAAAAAATGAAAGACACGTATGTTGATTTCATTCATAACTTACCGTTTTATGGTTTAGCTGTTGTGTGTATTGATTCTGAGGTTGCAGCGGAGTTGATCCCTCGCTTTGGACGCCCTGTGATTACCTATGGTGAGTCGGCAGAAGCTGATTACCGCATGGTTGATTTTAGCCAAGCAGCGAATACTTGTTCATTTAATGTTGTGAATAAGCAAGGTGAAAGCCTAGCCGTTACGCTTAATATGCCGGGTAAGCACAATGCGCTTAACGCGACAGCTGCGATTGCGGTGGCTAAAGATCAAAACATCGCTAACCATGCAATTTTAGAAGCGCTGACAAAATTTGAAGGCGTAGGCCGTCGTTTTCAGCATTATGGAAGCTTTGAGAATGAACGCGGTAATGTGATGTTAGTTGATGATTATGGTCATCACCCATCAGAAGTTGCAGCAACAATTGCGGCGGTTCGTGAAGGGTGGCCAGATAAACGTTTAGTGATGGTGTACCAGCCGCACCGTTATAGTCGAACCCGTGACCTATACGAAGATTTTGTCAAAGTACTGGCAGATGTTGATCAGTTATTACTCCTTGATGTGTACTCAGCGGGCGAAGAGCCTATTGTGGGTGCCGATAGCAAGAGTTTATGTCGTAGTTTACGCCAGCGTGGTAAAGAACCATTACATATTGCCAACAGCTCCGAGCTTGCTGGTGTTCTTGCCAGTACACTGCAAGATAATGATTTAGTTTTAACACAAGGCGCTGGTAACATTGGCCAGTTAGTGAAAAAGTTAGCAGCAACCGAGTTGTCTATTGAACAACTAAAGCAGGTAAACGTATGAGCCAGTTAAGTGACAAATTTGGCAAAGTAGCGGTACTTTTTGGTGGCACATCTGCCGAACGAGAAGTCTCTCTTAAATCAGGCCAAGCTGTATTGAATGCTTTGCAAAGTGCTGGCGTTGATGCCATTGCTTTTGATCCGAAAGATCAGCCGCTATGGCAATTAAAAGAGCTAAACATTGAACGTGTGTTTATTGCTCTGCATGGTCGTGGTGGCGAAGATGGCACTATTCAAGGTGCACTTGAATTTATGGGTATCCCATATACTGGCAGTGACGTTTTAGGTTCTGCGCTTGCGATGGATAAAGTGCGTTGTAAGCACTTATTTAAAGCAATGGGGCTAAGCACAGCGCCTTACACTGTTGTTGATAGTCGCCATGAGTTTGATAGCCAAGCGATTATTAATGAATTTGGTAAAGTGATGGTAAAACCCTCACATGAAGGTTCAAGCATTGGTATGGCAGAAGCAAACAGCGCAGAGCAACTCGATGCTGCGCTTAACGCTGCATTTAAGTTTGATAGCCAAGTGCTTGTTGAGCAATGGATCACTGGCCGTGAATTTACTGTTGCTGTACTTGGGCAAGATGTTCAGCCTGTCATTGAGATGACGACGCCAAATGGCTTTTATGACTATCAAGCTAAGTATCAATCGAATACAACTCAGTATCATTGCCCTGCAGAGATATCTGCACAAGAAACTGAATTATTGCAAGATATGGCATTAAAAGCATTTGATTTAGTGGGTGCAAGTGGTTGGGGGCGTGTTGATGCGATGCGTGATCAGCAAGGTAACTTTTACTTATTAGAAGTAAATACGGTACCAGGCATGACAGAAAAGTCTTTAGTGCCGATGGCAGCGAAAGCGAATGGTGCAAGCTTTGAGCAATTAGTTGTTCGCATTTTGGAGCAAACCCTTTAATATGCATCCTTTTTTAGAAAAAGCGCAACAATTAAAACAGCAACTAAATTGGTCGTTGATTTTTGGTGTGAGCTTTTTTCTAGTCGTGATTTTTGCATTAGTAAAAATCACGACAGGCGTCTCAGATTGGTTGGTAGAAAACAAAGACGCACAAATAAAGCATTTATCAGTACTTGGACAGCCCCAATATACTGATGAGAAAGCAATTATTGGTGCAATAAAAAAAGCCGACTTATCGAGTTTTTTTGAATTAGACGTAAAACATGTGCAACGCTTAGTACAAAGCTTGCCGTGGGTGGCAACGGCATCGGTCAGAAAGCAATGGCCAGATACCCTGCAAGTATATGTTGTTGAACATCAAGCTGTAGCTCATTGGAACAGTGATATGCTGTTAAACCAAGCTGGCGAAGTGTTCCAAGCAAGTAGTGATAAATTACCCACAAGCTTGCCACAATTATACGGCCCTGAAGGCAGTGAGATTGAGGCGTGGACAGCATTTAGTCAATTTCAAGAAATGCTCAAAGTGAATAACTTAGAGCTGACTAGTTTAGCGCTTTCTGAGCGCTTTTCGTGGCAGTTATGGCTTGATAACGGCATTCGCCTGAACTTAGGCCGCAAAGAAAAAGCAAAGCGTGTACAGCGTTTTATTGACGTGTATCCGCGCATGGAACAACGTGCAGATGCACAAATCGATGTTGTTGATTTACGGTATGATACCGGTCTTGCAGTGAGCTGGAAGCCAGTGCAAGAAGAACAATTAGAAAATAAGAGTAAGGCATGACCAAGTCAGCAGAAAGAAACCTAGTGATTGGATTAGACGTTGGCACATCGAAAGTTGTGGCCACCGTTGGTGAAATCACCGCAGATAACAAACTAAGCATTGTGGGTGTTGGCAGCCAAGTATCGCATGGTATGGATAAAGGCGGCGTTAACGACCTTAACCTTGTTTCTGAATCGATTCGTCGAGCTATAGATGAAGCTGAGCTAATGGCTGATTGCCGTATTAGCTCTGTTTATTTAGGGATTTCTGGAAAACATATCCAGTGCCAAAATGAAAGCGGTGTAGTGGCAATTAACAACACGGAAGTGACAGACGAAGATATTGAAAATGTCATCCACATTGCGCGTTCAGTGCCTATTTCGGCAGAACGAAAAATGCTCCATGCATTGCCACAAGAGTACAGCATCGATATGCAAGAAGGGATTAAAAACCCACTTGGCATGAGCGGTGTACGTATGGAAGCTCGCGCGCACATCATTACTTGCTCAAACGATATGGCAAAGAATATCGAGAAATGTGTTGAGCGTTGTGGCCTTGAAGTCGATCAGTTGATCTTCACGGCACTGGCATCATGTTACTCAGTACTTACAGATGACGAAAAAGAACTGGGTGTAGCCGTGTTAGATATTGGTGGCGGTACCATGGATATCACCATTTATATTAATGGTGCGCTTCGCCACTCAGCCGTTATTCCTGTAGCCGGTAACCAAGTGACTGGTGATATTGCAAAAATATTTAGAACGCCTATATCACATGCCGAGTCACTCAAAGTACAATATGCGTGTGCGAGTAGCCAAATGGCAAGCAACGAAGACACTATTGAAGTACCGAGTGTGGGTGGCCGACCAGCGCGTATTATGTCGCGCCATACCTTAGCTGAGGTTGTTGAGCCACGTTTTAGAGAATTATTCGAGTTGGCGATGGAAGAAATCCGCCGCTCAGGTTTTGAAGACCAAATTGCTGCAGGTCTCGTCATTACTGGCGGAACAGCAAAAATGACGGGTGCAATGGAAGTGGCAGAAGACATTTTCCAAATGCCGGTCAGAATTGGCAAACCAATCGGGATTGTTGGTTTGACAGATTATGTAGATGATCCTTCGTACGCGACCGCGGTTGGTTTGTTACAATACGGCCGTACAATGCAATCGATGAATGCACAAAAGTCGAAAGCAGAAGGTGATAATAATTGGTGGAACCGTATTACTAAATGGTTCCAAGGTGAGTTTTAAGACTCAAGTCGGAGAGTAAACATGTTTGATATGATGGAACAGCACAGCGAAGAAGCTGTCATTAAAGTAATTGGCGTGGGCGGTGGCGGCGGTAACGCTGTTGAGCACATGGTAAAACAACAAATTGAAGGTGTACGTTTCATTGCTGCGAATACGGATGCACAAGCATTACGTAATTCATCTGCTGATGTAACAGTGCAGCTAGGTACACAAATCACCTCTGGTCTAGGTGCAGGTGCTAACCCTGAAGTGGGTCGTAACTCTGCTGAAGAAGACGCTGAGACTATCCGTGCCAGCTTAGAAGGTGCTGACATGGTATTTATCGCAGCTGGTATGGGCGGTGGTACGGGTACAGGTGCTGCGCCAGTGGTTGCTAAAATTGCTAAAGAGTTAGGCATTTTAACGGTTGCTGTAGTAACGCGCCCGTTTGACTTTGAAGGTAAAAAGCGTGCTGCAGCTGCTGAACAAGGCATTAATGAATTGTCAGAAACTGTAGACTCACTTATTACAATTCCGAACAATAAATTGCTTAAAGTTTTAGGCAAAGGCACTACACTATTAGATGCCTTCGCAAAAGCGAATGACGTATTATTTGGTGCGGTACAAGGTATTGCAGAACTAATCACACGTTCTGGTCTAATCAACGTGGATTTCGCCGACGTACGTACAGTTATGTCAGCGATGGGTACTGCGATGATGGGCACAGCATCTGCGTCTGGCCCTGACCGTGCGCAAGAAGCCGCAGAAGCGGCTATCTCAAGCCCGCTACTTGAAGATGTCGATTTAACAGGTGCTAAAGGTATCCTAGTTAATATCACGGCAGGTATGGATATCGCGATTGAAGAATTTGAAATTGTTGGTAACCACGTTAAAGCACTTGCGTCAGAAAACGCAACAGTGGTTGTGGGTGCGGTAATTGACCCTGAAATGAGCGACGAGTTACGTGTAACGGTTGTTGCAACAGGTTTAGGCGGCGATCGTCGTCCACAGTTTGGTATTGTTGATAATGGCTTTAAAAAAGCATCAGGTTCTGATGTACAAAGCTCAATGAACCAAACAACTAGCAGCATGTATGTACCAAGCTTTGCAAGTCAAGGCAGCGGTGATGATGTAAGCATGTCATCTGCGTCTGAAAAGCAAGAGCCAGTACAACAAAGTACAGCGAGCAGCTCAGTATCTAGCAGCACTGAGAGCAGCAAAAAGTCTGATAAATCAGAGGGTGGCGATTACTTCGACATTCCAGCTTTCCTAAGAAAGCAAGCTGACTAAGACAGTTTTTGTTGGTAATTTTGTTCGATAAATAAACAAATTGGCAGTTGAATGTATTTATGATACAATTCGCCGTCTAACTGTAACTATAAGTGAGCGAACCTATGATTAAACAGCGTACGATTGCAGAAGTAGTCAAAGCCATAGGAATTGGACTTCATAAAGGTGAGAAGGTCACTATTACTCTCCGACCTGCGAGCGCAAATACTGGGATAGTATTTCGTCGCGTAGACCTTGATCCGGTTGTTGATTTTGAAACAACACCAGAAGCCGTTGGTGATACGCAACTGTGTACCTGTTTGACAAACAAAGATGGTGTTCGTTTATCAACGACTGAGCACCTTATTGCGGCGGTAGCGGCAATGGGTATTGATAATCTAATTGTTGAATTAGACAGCTCAGAAGTACCAATCATGGATGGTAGTGCATTACCATTCATCTATTTGTTACAAAAAGGCGGCATTAAAGAAGTAAATGCAGCTAAGCGCTTTATTCGTATTAAAGAAAAAGTACGTATTGAAGAAGGCGATAAATGGGCTGAGATCGAACCATACGATGGTTTCCACATCGATTTTGAAATTGCGTTTGATCACCCAGCAATCAATGAAAGCCGCCAACGTATCGGTTTAGATATCACGGCACAAAGCTTCACTGAAGAAATCAGCCGCGCACGTACTTTCGGCTTTATGAAAGATATCGAGTATATGCACGCTAACAACCTAGCATTAGGTGGTAGCATGGATAACGCAGTTGTATTGGATGAGTTTAAAGTACTAAATCCAAACGGCTTACGTTATAGCGATGAGTTTGTTAAACACAAGATCTTAGACTGTGTGGGCGATATGTTTATGACTGGCCACAACATTCTAGGTAAAATCACGGCTTATAAATCAGGCCATGATTTAAACAATAAACTACTTCGTAAAATTATGGCGACTGAGTCAGCATGGGAATGGGCAACTTTCGATACCCCAGTGACTATGCCAGCACCAGGCTTAGAAGTAGCGACAGCTTAATCGCAAGCATATTACAGTTATAAAAAATGACGCTTTAAGCGTCATTTTTTTTGCCAAACTATTATCAAGAATTATAAGCCTAGAATAGCTTCAAGCTCGACCAACTGATTGATTTGATAAGTTGGTTTAATATCTTCAGGTAGCTCAACTCCTGGGTGTTGTAACCAACACGTGTCGATACCCACATTGTGACCACCTAAAATATCACTGGCAGCTGTATCGCCTACCATTAAAATCTGCTCTTTTGGTGGATTGCCCATTAATTGAAATGTATGTTGAAAAATCTCTGGGGCAGGTTTTGCTTTACCGACTAACTCTGAAATAACCAGCCAATCGAACATATCCTGTAAACCGGTGTGCTCTAGGCGTTTTTGTTGTAACTTAGCAAACCCATTGGTAATAATGCCTAGCTTGGCGTGTGGTTTTAACTTTGTAAGCAAGTCAACTGCACCAGGTAATGGCACACAAATAGAGGCCATAGCATCCAAGAAGCCATCGTTAAGCTCTTTTGCTGGCACATCGAGTCTATTAGCCCATTCTGTAAAGCGAGTAATCTGTAGCTCGCTGGCGGTAATTTCATGCTTTTGATAAGCAACCCAAAGCGGCTTATTGGTTGCTTGGTAATGATGATAATCTGACTCAGTAAATTCTACGCCGTAATGTGCAAACATCACTTTTAAACCTTCAAATGCATTAAAGCTAAATAGCGTTTCATCGGCATCGAATAATACGTGGCTATACTTCATGGTTATCCTAATTACTGGTTGAATAGGGTAGGGTGTGAAAATGGCGCCATGGCCAATGTCAGCGCTTGTACATAAGTACTTTCGCGCGTGGCAAGATGATTGGTTAATAAGCCAATAGCACCACCTTGTTGTTTGATATTAACGGTATTGAATGCCTCATCCATGACATCACCTAGTTCTTTACCAGCTAGCAAGGCATCGTAAAAAGGTTGCGGTAACGGTAGGTTGCTACTGCGACCCACGCTAAATTGCTGCTTGTTTGCAATCACTACAAAGGCAAAGGTTGCAGCGCCATAACTAAATTGTTCTGCGCCACCTTCCATTGCTGTATAAAAATCGGCGTCAAAGTGATCTTGGCAATACTTAACGCGATTTTCAGCGCCGATACGGGTTTCATCTTCACCTAGTGGCTGATCAGGTACGCCA
This sequence comes from Pseudoalteromonas sp. BZK2, assembly GCF_014349195.1. Taxonomy (NCBI): domain Bacteria; kingdom Pseudomonadati; phylum Pseudomonadota; class Gammaproteobacteria; order Alteromonadales; family Pseudoalteromonadaceae; genus Pseudoalteromonas; species Pseudoalteromonas sp. BZK2. The sequence goes on from NZ_JACSOG010000057.1 coordinate 7,667, forward strand.
GAAGGTGCATCTTCACCTTTGCACTCAATGGTATGATGTGGGAAATAAAGACTAAAGACATGTTTAGCCGCGTTAATTTTAACGGGGTTCTTTGAACCAACAATAACACGTAATGTTTGTTTCAAGGCGACGACTCCATTGTTTTCACCAGAGTCAGCAGTGTACCCGAGTGAGTTAAATCGGCAAGTCAACCGGGGCTAAATTTTCAAGGGCGCGTTTTTTCAAAATAATATCTTTGATCAACGGGGTTAGCACAAGCTCCATTGCTAAGCCCATTTTGCCTCCAGGTACCACAAGCGTATTGATACGAGACATAAAGCTGCCTTCAATCATGCTCAAATAGTACGGAAAATCGACGTCATCTATGCCACGAAAACGAATCACAACAAAGCTTTCGTCTAAAGAAGGAATATCTTTTGCGCTGAATGGGTTTGAGGTATCAACCGTCGGCACTCGCTGGAAGTTGATATGAGTACGTGAAAACTGCGGGGTAATGTGGTTAATGTAGTCATCCATTGAACGCACAATAGAGCCCATTACCGCTTCTCGCGAATGGCCTCGTTCAGAGGTGTCGCGAATGAGTTTTTGGATCCACTCAAGGTTGATAATTGGCACCATGCCAATCAATAAATCGACATGCTTAGCAACATCATGATTCTCATCGACAGCACCACCATGAAGACCTTCATAGAATAAGATATCAGTATTTGATTCTAAATCTTGCCAAGGGGTAAAAGTTCCTGGAAGTTGGTTATAAGGCACCGCTTCGTCGAAAGTATGTAAGTAACGTCTGATTTTACCTTGGCCGGTTTCGCCATATTGGTAAAAAAGCTCTTCAAGGGCACCAAAATCATTAGCTTCTCGGCCAAAGTAGCTAATGTGCTTACCTTCTTGTTGTGCTTCACGGATTTTTTTATCCATTTCAGGGCGAGTATAACGATGAAAGCTATCGCCTTCGATGAAGGCAGCATCAATGCTTAAGCTTCTAAAAATGTGCTTAATTGCATTGGTGGTTGTGGTAGTTCCCGCCCCAGATGAACCGGTAATAGCGATGATAGGGTGTTTAGCTGACATAATTATTCTCGTTATTGTTGATACCAGTCGGCTTAAAAATTTAACCATTCTAGTGTGTTAAATGGTCAGTGGCATAACTCGATTGGTATTATCGTGCATAAAATCAATCAGTAGAAACCGATAAAAAACGAACACGTCCTAGTTATAAAGGTCGAGCATGGTAAGGTCAAGTGACTGGCGGATTAATTAACGCTATCATGGGCTGATAAAAATTAAAACGAGAGAACAACATGAAATTGATTTCGTCTTTACTTTTCGTCGCAGCAGGGACATTGTTTACCAGTCACGCACATGCAGCGATGCCTAAAAGCGAAATATTACTTGCCGATTTAGACACCCCATATGGTATGCAGGTGTCGCGAGTAACCGATGATAAAACTTATAATAATCAACCATTTTTAGTTGATACTGGGCTTTACTACACCCATGAAGTTGTTGGCGAAAATGGCCAGTCACAAACCGATATTGCGTTTTATGACTTTGCATCTAAGAGCAGCGTGAATATCACCAACACTCCTGTCAGTGAATACTCGCCAACGCTAATGCCAAATCAGCAAGCCTTGTCGGCAATCGTGGTCGAAGCAGATGGTAAGCAAAAGTTATGGCAGTACCCACTAGCAGAAGAGCCTGCCGCGAGCCGAATTTTTGAATGGATTGAGCCGGTTGGCTACCATGCGTGGGGCGCTGATGAAGACCTCATCATGTTTATCTTAGGTGAGCCGCATACATTGCAATACACTCACGTTGCTGCGGCTAAACCGCGTGTCATTGCCGGTGATATTGGCCGAACTTTAATTTTTGATAAACACACAAACAGTTATTTATTTAGTTATAACAAAAACAACAAACATTGGGTTGCACGCTTTGCGCCGCAGACTGGGGAAGTGAGTGATTTATTTAGATTACCTGAGTCGGTGCAAGACTTTGCTTTAATTGATAAAGACACTGTGGCTTATGCGGTTAATAACCGAGTTCATAAGCGCAGTTTGACTGAGCCTGAAGTGGTATCACAGTGGCTTGATTTAAGACGCTTTTGTGAAGGCTCAATCTCGCGTTTAAATTACAAACAGAGCAAACTGGCATTTGTATGTAATAAGTGAAATGACCCGTTTTCCAACTCGCATTTATAAAAGTGCACAGCCCATTCATTATTGTATTGCATTTAAAGTCACCTCACCTGAAGCGGCTGAGCAATTTATAACTAAATTAACCGCTATTTTAGCGTAATAAAAAAGGGCCACATTGTGGCCCTTTTCGTATTTGCTTTAATTAGCGTTTAAGGAAGCTATTCACTGAGTTTAATTCACGGTTTTTCAGTGCAATACAATCATTAATGCTTTCTTCAAGCTTACTAAGAGAGCGTGCATAACCTGGTACTTCAGTGATTTTATCGTTGAAGAAGGTTTTGGTTTTCTCTAGGCTTTTCGCATCGCAGCTTGCCGTTGTGAAGAACGGTAAATTTGGTACAAAGAACGGTGGTAAGTTCTTAGTGATGGCATCGTAATTGTTGTAAATCCACTCAATAAACAGTGCTTCACGCTCTTTACCATAGCCTAAACTACCTAATAACGTACGCATATCAGAGGCTGTTACGTTATCTGTTAAGCTGTATTCTAGAACCGCTTTTTGTAACTCAGGTTTACCAAAGTAACCCATCGCTGCCAGCATCTTAGTACGCACTTGTGGGTCTTTGGTGGTTTTAAAGGTTTGTTTGTACTTTTCAAGTAACTTTGCATCGCCATGGTAAGCCGCAAGGTTTAAGTAAGTTGAGGCTAAATATGGGTCAACATTTTCAGGGTTGTTTAAGTACAGTGCTGCTTGTGCTTTTGCAGTATCAATGACTTTTTGATCTTGACCATCAAAACCTAAACGGGCAATAACTTGCGCACGCAATTGCGATACCGCCGCGTCTTCACCTGTTTTTGCTGTTAAACCATATTGCTTAGCAGCAGGTGCAATGCTGTTACGGATAAACTCAGGCCATAGGTCACGGTTACTGTCGTCTTCGAATACGCGTTTTTGAGAAGCAAGGTAACCTAATGCTGTGTTTGCTACTAATGGGTGAGCATCACTCACAAAGGCTTCTAACGTTTGCATTAAGTGAGCCGCAGAGATAACACCTGCATCAAGTAATGAATCAACCGCAGAAAGTAGCGCTAAGCGCTCACGTACCGTTAGCTTGTCAGCAGCGTTCTCTAACAGGGCATTAAACTGTGCATCATTTAATACCCAGCGGTAATAACCCATGGCACCTTGATCTGGGTAGATCCACTCAGGTTCAAAGTCGAGAGTCAATTGCTGTGTTTCTTTGTTCAGCAGAACACTTGCAGTTTTAACTTTGTCGCCCGCACCATACTTAATTGCAACCGGAACATTCCAAAGTTGTGCAGGTGCATCAACGCCAGCATTTAAAAAGCGGCTTTGGCTGATGTTAATTTTCTTACCATCTTGCGTTACTTTAATAAGTGGGAAAGATGACTGTTCGATAAACGATTTAAGAACACTTGCTACATCTTTATTAGATGCTTCGCCTAGTGCTTGCCATAGATCAGCAGCTTCTGCATTTTTATACGAGAATTTCTTCAAGTAAGCACGAATACCTTGCTGGAATGCCTCTTCGCCAATCCAGTTTTCAACCATAGATAAAACCGCGCTACCTTTACTGTAGGCAAGGCCAAGGCCATCCATGATATCAGCTTCAGTTTTGATTGGTTTACGAATAGGTTTAGTACTTAAACGCGCATCCAGTGCCATTACATGGTTTTGTGGTAAGTCTAAGTGCGACTCAAATTCAGGGTTGATTTGTGCAGTGATTTTCGCTGCCATCCAGCTTGCGAATGCTTCGTTTAACCATAAATCATTCCACCACTTCATAGTCACTAGGTTACCGTACCACTGGTGAGCTAACTCATGGGCAATGATTGATACATTGCGCTCTTTTTTGCTGCGCGTTGCTGTTGCTAGGTCTACTAGTAAAATGTCTTCACGGTAAGTCACTAGGCCTGCGTTTTCCATTGCGCCAAATGGAAACTCTGGCACTGCCACTGAGTCTAGCTTTTTGTATACGTAAGGAATGCCAAAATAATCTTCTAGGGCTTTTAACACACGCGGCATATTTTCTTTTGCGTAATCAGCAAGGTGAATTTTACCTTGTGGAGTCAATACGCGGCCAGGGATTGGCATGCCTTTAATTTCAAGCTCTTCAAACGGGCCAACAGCCATAGCGACTAAGTAAGAAGGAATCGGTGGTGTTTTGTCAAAAAAGTGCGTTGTCATATCGCCATCAACTTTGGTTTTTAAAACCGGTGTATTGGCATACACTTTTTGTGATGTTGGCGCTGTGATAGTTAGCTGAAATGGAATTTTATAACTTGGCTCGTCAAAAACGGGGAATGCACGACGCGCATCGCTCATTTCAAATTGCGTGAAAAGATAAGGTGTGCCTTGATCTAAAGTTTTATATAAACCAACACTTTGGCGGTTATAAGGTGCGGTAAAATCAACTTTTAAAGTGTATTTGCCTGGCTGAATTTTTTCTTCACAAGCGAATTTAACTTTGCCTGTTTTTAGCATTTCAGCACTTAGGTCACAGTTTTCTGCACCTAAAATTTTCGCCATGCTAACTGCATAATCAATACCGTTTAATTCGATATAATTGGTTGCTTTTAGAACCTCTAAAGCAATTTCGGTATGACCAGAAAAATTGTCTTTGGCAGGATCAAGCGTAAGTTCTACTTGTTGTGAGCTAGGCTTGGCAAGCTTTTCGATAACATATTCATTGGCATGGGCAGAGCTAACAGCAAGTGCAACACTTACCGTTAATAGGCTTTTTAAGAACATAAGTATCCCTGATTTTTTGTTGTTAGAAAGGCACCTGCTATGAGGGGCGAATCATCATGCTATCAGGTTTTAATTTGAACAGTAATAAATAGTTAGTAACAAAGTTTGTCAGTTAATTATGGCGGTCAATGAAACGCTGCCAATGCAGTTGCGGGTTTATTTGTCGGACGTTTTGCAGCACGGTATTTAATAATTGCATATCAGCAAAGCGTTGTTCGTTGAAATCTTTAAAACCAAGTAAGTAGTTAAAGGCGTCTTTGCAGTTGGCTTGCAGTGCATGAATTCGCACTTGTTGTTCAAAGTTAAGCCGTAAGCTACTAATTGCGGTTTTCATACCTTGCTGATCAACAGTAGGAATAGCGCATTTTTGCAAATAACCAGCACGTTCACCTTCACCCGAAAACCAAATGCGCACTTTTTCGCTATAGCGACCTGATTTAGCGGGTAAATCAAACATCAGTCGTTGCTGATTTTGACTTGTTAAAAAGTCTAAGTACTGATCAAGCCCAGCATCGAGTAATGCATTATGGATAGGCACATAGCGGGGTTTTATCTTGCCATGCGTATGAAAATCAAAGCAGCGAATGCCATCAAGGGTGACAATATTATCAAGGGTTAAATGGCCAATTTCATCGCTGTAGGCACCAGTATAATAAGCAAATAAAGGCAGCCAAAAGTGCCAATGCTTAGCTTGTTCACGTGCTAAACGCTGATCACCATAAATGTAACCATTATACAGGGTATGTAATTCCATGGCCGAAAAGGGCCTACGACCAAGATGGGACTTCAACCTAATACCTTGATAATAAAGATGTGTCGAAGAGTATACCTGATAAGTATCAAGTTTCCAGCTTAACGACACTGCCATAAATACGGCCGTGTCGTTATAAGCTTAAGGATTGCTATTAATCGCAAAGAGCTTTAGCTAAACCAACCGGTTCGATTTCAACGCATACTTGATCATCGTTCCAGTTTAAACCAACAAGCGCATCATCTTCGTTTAGGTCTTCAACCCACTCATCAAGAAATTCGTCTAGGCCAATTTCAACAGGGGTATAGTCTTGCCACTCATCTTTACATTGTGCTTTTGCAGCGTCTTCAGTGCCCCAAAGTAATAGCACATCTGTGTCGCTAAATTGGTTTGATTCACAGACAACAAAACCACCATCTTCGGCACCGAGTGCCCACATAGATTCGTTCAAACGAACTTTTTCTACAAAGCTAACTAATTCTGATTCAATTTCGATATCGCTCATTTGCGTAACCCTTATCTTTATTTTCGTGGATCTGTTTGTTGTACCGCCGCTTTATCGGCGAATTTATGATAAAAATCAACTAAGTTATTTAGTTGGCTAAAATCAGTTAATTCGCGGAAGCGGATCCAATCTAGCAAGCAGTATAAACTGATGTTGAGGTATTCACAGCTTTTAAATACTGGCTCCGATAAATGACTATTTAAATAGGCTAATGTTTCAGCAATTCGTTCATTCTGTAAATTAAAAAACAGTTTGTCGGTGTTGGTATCAAACCCTGAACGCTGACAAAGTAAAATTTCTACCAGTGAATCATTGCAGGCATTGATAATGGTTAAGTAGTTCTCTTGCTGCCAGCTAAGTAATGGCTGATCCGCTTTTTCGAGCAGATAGCGAATAATGGAGTTGGAATCACATAAGGTAAAATCATGGTCGATTAATACAGGAATTTTTCTGGCAGGGTTATGAGCAATCATGGTTTGTCTGTCTTGCTCAGAGAAAATATCCAAATTAATAAAATCAATAGCTAGGTTATTAAGTGCAGCCCAAATCCGAATACGGCGCACAAAAGGTGAGGTGGTCGAGCCTAAAAGTTTCATTTTGAGATCCTTCGCAAAAAAAAGCCGCTATGAAGCGGCTTTTTGAAATCGATTTGTAAATTAGTCAGTACGGCTTGTTACTTCTAGAAGATGATAACCAAACTGGGTCTGCACTGGGCCTTGTACTTGGTTTATTGGTGCAGAGAAAACGACTTTGTCGAACTCTGGAACCATCATGCCAGGGCCAAACTCACCTAATGCACCACCATCTTGACCTGATGGGCAATTAGAATGAGCACGAGCAAGCTCTGCAAAGTCAGCTCCTTGCTCAATTTGCTGCTTTAAATCCAAACAGTGAGCTTCACTGTCTACGAGAATGTGTCTTGCACTGGCTACTGCCATAACATCTCCCTAATGTGTGTTTTAGTATTAAATCACTAGTTTAGTTCAATATTTACCGAACGAAAAATTAAATTTATTTTGCAATCAGCTCAGCTTCAATTGCATCGCGTAAAGTTTGCGATTGTGGCTTAGTTTTACTATTAAAGCGCTGCACTGTCTTACGATCTGCAGACACTAAATATTTGTAAAAGTTCCAGTTAGGTGAGCTGGTTGCTTCGTTTAAATGTTTGAATATTGGGTTTGCATCGCTACCGCGAACGGCACTGGTAGCCAGCATATTAAAGGTTACGCCATAATTGATGAAACATACTTTTGCAGTGTCTTTTTCATCGTCTTCTTCTTGGAAAAAGTCATCTGATGGAAACCCTAATACGACCAAGCCTTGGTCTTTATATTCTTTATGAATGGCTTCTAAGCCTTCAAACTGGCCGGTAAAACCACAATTACTAGCGGTATTCACAATGAGCAGTGGTTTATCTTTGAATTCACAAAAATTAATAGACTCTTTTGAACGCAACTTTCTCATTGTGACATTGGTAAAATCATCACATCGGCTGCTTGCTTTAGCTGTTGGTACCGTCTCTGTGGTTTGTGCTGCAAGGTTGGTTGTTATTAGACCTGCTGCAAGTAACAAAGCATATTTATACATAGTTATTTCCCGCTAGTTATTTGTGATGAATATACGCTAATATGCAGCAAAGTGATCATTTAATTTCAGCTATTTATGACGATTCGCAAAGCAACACAAAACGATTTAACTGATATAGTCGCGATTTATAACGAGACCATCCCTGGGCGTATGGTTACCGCAGATACCGAAGAGGTGTCGGTGGCAGACAAACAAGCTTGGTTTGATAGCCATACAGAAAAAAGACCTATCTTTGTTTTTGAGCAACAAGGTAAAGTAATTGCTTGGTTAAGTTATAAGTCTTTTTATGGCCGCCCAGCTTACGATGGCACGGTTGAGATTAGTATTTACATCACCCAGCAGGCTCAAGGGCAAGGGCTAGGAAAGCAACTGCTTATATTTTCAGAACAGCATGCAAAAACACTTGATATCAAGGTGTTATTAGCTTTTATATTCAGCCACAACCTACCCAGTATAAAACTGTTTAATCGCTTTGACTACAAGGTTTGGGGAGAGCTTCCAGAAATTGCAATTATGGATGATAAAGCTTATGGCTTGACAATTTTGGGTAAGCACTTGCAGCCTTAACCTTCTCAAAAACTAGTAAAAAATACGGTGTAAATTGTGCGGTAAAAGATTTTTAGACTACGCTAAAAAGGTCAGTTTTTATAGTGAGTCTTATTTACGGTGCGAAAAATATTAATAGTTGATAGTAATAGTGTACTTGCGATGCGTGTAAAAGTTCTACTCGAGCTTATCGGTTGCGAAGTTGAGCTATTACACTTTTCAATGATAGATGATACCGTTCTAAAACAGCAATATGATCTCGTTGCTGCTTCACATGGGGTGCCAACAAGTATCATTGAAGAACTAATGAATGACTTTTCTCAAGAGCATTTCTTATTACTCGCACCGAAAGCACAACGCAGTGACTTACTTGAACATTTTAGTGAAATTAACCGTCTCTTACCTAACGCCGTTGTTATATACCCTTTTTTCGCAAATAAAGAGATAAGCACGCTTCTAGAGGGAGTATTAGAATTAGACAGCGACAATATTCTCAAACTTCCTACTGTATTGCTCGTTGACCATTGTCCCGACCGGTTACAAAAAATAGCGCAAAACTTAAAGGGCGCGCATATCAAAACCATCACCGCTGATAACATGAGCTTTGCAATGGAGTTAATTCATGAGCATGCAATTGATTTATTGATTAGTGATTTTACTTTTGAAGATGGAACAGGGCTTGAATTGTTTATAAAGCTGAAGTCGTTGCAGCCTGAAAGTCGTTGTTTATTGTATACCTCAAAGCCTGATCAAGTTTCCATGGTTGCTGCCATTCGTCAGGGTGTTGAAGATGTTTTGATCAAACCGATTGATGATAATGGTTTATTGCAATCAGTTCATAAACTATGGCAAACAGAGCTTCTCAAACGTCATAATTCAGAACTTGTTGAAAGACTTCAGAGTACCGTTGATGCGCTTATAGAAAAGGACAGTTTATTAAGAGTTATTTTTAAGCATACCCCCGATGCTATTATTTTATTTGAACGATGCGGAAAGGTAATCGAAACTAACGATGCCTGTGAACAATTATTTGATAAACAGCACCATGAATTTGAAAGCTGTTCGGTATTTGATTTTTTTGATGCGCCTTCAATAACACGTATTAAAGAAAAAATTACGACGCTAAGTAAAAACCGCCAATTTAGCTGTGATCTAAGAATGCTTAAAAAAGATGGCAATGATATTCCATTAGTGGGATCGTTTAATGAAATAGATCATCACGGCGAGATTGCGTTAGCGGGGATCTTTAAAAACGTTACACACTTAAAAGAAAAGGAAGATTTGCTACTTGAAGCAAAAGATTTGCTTGAAGAAGAGGTAAAAGCGCGAACAGCTCAACTAGAGCACGCAAAAGATGTGGCTGAAGCTGCAAACTTAAGTAAGTCTGAATTTTTAGCGAATATGTCTCATGAACTCAGAACGCCAATGCATTCAATCTTAAGTTTTGCTCGTTTTGGACTTGATAAAGTTGCCAACAATGATCTGAGTAAAGACAAGTTAAATAAGTATTTATCGCGTATAGAACAAAGTGGTGAGCGCTTATTGTCACTGCTTAATAATTTGCTTGATCTTTCAAAACTGGATGTTGGTAAATTTCCCTTTAATCCGCAAAAACATAACCTTAGCAGTATTATAAAAACCAGTATTGATGATGTCTCTGGGACTGCTCTTGAGAGAAATATTGCTATTCGTTTAATTGGCTTTGAGAAAAGTATTTTGCTCGATTGTGACGAAGAGCAGATAAACCAAATAATGCGCAACTTGCTTGGTAATGCACTTAAATTTAGTGAGCCTGCCAGTGAGATAGATATTCAGCTAACTATGAATAATGAAATGGCTGAAATATCAGTAATAGATCGTGGTATAGGAATTCCCGAGTCTGAACTTGAGAAAATTTTTGCGAAGTTTGAGCAAAGTAGTAAAACCAATAGTGGTGCTGGAGGTACAGGACTTGGTTTAGCTATTTGTCGTGAATTTGTAGCCTTACATCAAGGAACGATTACGGCAAGAAATAATGAATATGGAGGTGCAACTATTTTAGTAAAGCTTCCATTGAGGATAGATCTACCTCAACACTTAGCGAATGAAGATAGATCTGTAAAGTTAAATTAATAAAACGGAAGTGTTAGACATGGCCTTAAAGAGAATTTTAGCCGTCGATGATGAACCATTTAACTTAGAAATAATTGAAGAGATTCTTGAAGAGCTCGACTTTGAACTGAAAATGGTCAGTAGCGGTCCAGAGTGTTTGGCAGTAGTTGAAGAGTTTGATCCTCAGGTTATTCTGCTTGATGTGAGTATGCCACAAATGAGTGGTTATGATGTTTGTCGAAAACTAAAAGAGAATCCAAATACCGAGAAAATAATCGTTATGTTTGTTTCAGCAAGAGGAACGGTTGAAGAGCGTATGGAAGGCTATTCAGTCGGAGCTGAGGACTATATAGTTAAACCATTCGGGCATGAAGAATTAAAGCTTAAACTGCAGCACTTACATCAAGTATTGATAGAAAAAGAATCGCTAGAGCAACAAGTTGAAGATGCGACTTCAACAGCATTTAATGCCATGGCGAACAGCAGTGAAATGGGGCAAATAGTCAACTATATCGAGCATATAGGTGCTATTGAAGATGAGCAAGAGCTGGGTAAGGCTCTGCTTAACTGTCTAAGCTCATTTGATTTACAAAGCAATGTTGAGTTTCGCTTAGAGTCTGGCATTGAGCACTTTTCAATTTCGGGCATGTGTTCGCCAATCGTTATTGAGTTATTTGAAATGCTCAAAAATAAAGGCCGACTCCATGAATTTTCGAATCGAATTTTAGTCAATTACGAAATGATCAGCTTACTAATCTTAAATATGCCAGACCAAGACCCTGATAAGCATGGTCGAATTCGGGATCATATTTGCTTTTTAGTCAGTGTTACAGAGCAGCAGCTTAAAGCGATCATCACAAAAAAAGAATTGCTCAGACAACAGCAACAACTTAATGATGCTGTAGGTAAAGTTCACAGCAAGTTTTCGGGACTCATCGAACTTCTAAATGAAAATCGTGTAAATAACGAGGCTGTATTTAAGCAGCTTCAAGAAGACTTAGAACGACGTATACCAACCATGGGCTTAGATGAGGACCAAGAGGTTTTTATCTATCAAAAGGTCGACGAAACCATTCAAAACTCTGTTGCACGTGAAGAGTCAGTTCAGGGAGTAAAAGCGGCATTCAAAGAGATTGAAAATGATTTATCGCAATTATTAAAGCAGTAGCACTACTTATTTCGAGGTTGCTCAGTTAAAAGATTAAACACTGAACAGATCATTTCTACAGGTGGTTTCTCAAAAACGGGCTCTGAAAGTTAAGCAATAACACAGCGTTGATTTTTACCTTTAAGAGCTCGAAGTACTTGTTTTATTTTCGGCCCTAAACCACCTACTTCAGTAGGTGGTTATCATCATTTAGGCTTTGCCTGAGAAAATACTCATGTTAATTCCTTATTTGATTTTTAGCGAA
>NZ_JACSOG010000058.1:0-17132 GCF_014349195.1 Pseudoalteromonas sp. BZK2
CGTCTAACACAGCGAGATACACAGTGATAATATTTGGTGTTCGACAAACAGATTTGCCGCTTCCTTGCTAAAGCCATCGTCCACTCCTTGAACTGATAAATTGAAATGCATTAGCTGTAACTAAAGTGTAGACAAAATCTTTTTTACTGCAAGAATGAGTTCATGGATAAAAGTGACTGTCTTTGTAAATATTCAAAATAGTTTTAAAGTGACTGTCCATGTAAAATTTAGGTATTAAAAAAGCGCCTTTGGGCGCTTTTTTTGTGGTTAAAGAATTTGATTCTCTTTCCAGACTTGTTCTTTTGCCATGCGCTTTTTACGCTTGTCACATGGGTCGTCGCAGTCGCAGGCTTTGTCGATACCAACAGCGCCTAGGCCACCACAACTACTGGCCATAGATTTCTTTTGCACAATCATGCCGACAGCCATCGCCGCCACAATTAAAATAAGTAGACCAAATGTAAGAAGAAAAAGTGACATTGCTTTGCCCCTATCGTCAGCAATTAAATCGAGCCCAACTAATTAGGCTGCATGTATTATATACCTAAACGACCTCAAGGTGCGAGTTTCAGTTAGAATTAAAAGCGATTTAGGCAAGGCATTGATTACAAGCAATAGTGGTTCTATTGTTAAAATCAATAACGCGGTATAAATCGCTTTTAAACCAATCCTTTGGTCGCTTCACAGGCGCTTACTCTCATCGTTGTTAGTTCTGGGACTGCCATTGTTGCAAAATAACGCCTTGATATTAAGCTCCTGTGGAACGCTGAGTTCTACATCTTGAGGCTGCTTGGGTATACACGGCTTCTTGCCCTGCTACAAATAAGGTTTAAAAGCGGGGCTAGAATATGTCACTAAGCCATTGTCTGACTTACCAATTAAGTACACCGGCAAATCGTGCTCTTCGGCGTATTTCTGCGCCTTTTCCATGCCCATTACTGTAATTGCCGTCGCTAAGCCATCTGCAGTCATCGCTGATGGGTGTAAAACAGTAACTGATACCAAATCATGACGGCTCGGCATACCTGTTACAGGGTCAATTAAGTGGCTATAGGTAACACCATCCATTTCGTAAAAAATTCGGTAATCACCGGATGTCGCAATACCATTAGTACCCGGCTCAATTACTTTATGTACTTTACGCACGCCAGGCTCAGCATCAGGCTGCTCAATAGCTATTTTCCAAGTGATGTTGTTTGGCTTAATACCCGACACACGAAGCTCACCACCAATCTCAACCATATAATTAATGAAACCATGGCTTTCAATCACTTGTGCTACTTTATCAATACCATAGCCTTTTGCTGTAGCAGAAAACGACAGCTCTAAACCATCAATCGTCTTCATAAGACCAGCATCTGTAAGTTCAAGCTTATCAACACCAATTTTGGCAACCATTGCGGCCAAGGCTTCATCGCTTGGGCGTTTAGTCGGCTTTTTATCTGGACCAAAGCCCCACAAGTCAATAAGTGGCCCCATGGTCACATCTAACGTTTTTGTTGATTCGCCAAGGCGAATTGATTCAGCTACCACGTTTCTAAAATCAGCGCTTATTGGCATTACCTGCCCTGCTGGTAACTGGTTGAACTGGTTAATTTCTGAATCAGGAATGTAAGTCGACATAGATTGATTTACATCTTTAAGCACTTGCTTAATTTCCGGGTGTAAATCAACACCTGCAACCTTTGAAGACTCTGCAAACACCTTAATGTGATAAGTGGTGCCCATTGTCTTACCTTCAAAATAAAGCTCTTCAGCCTTATCTGATTGACCGCAGCCAGCCATGAGTAAAGTCATAGTTAATAGGAAAAAGGCCATCAAGCCTTGGCGATAAAACACTCTATTCATAGCATTCACCTTGTAGATACCACGGAGTTCGGTATAGAAATAAAAAAGCCTCGTAACACTAAGTGCTACGAGGCCTGTATTCTAACCAAAACTAATTGTTTTGTGTATGGTGTTAGCCACCGAAGTCATCTAATAAGATGTTTTCGTCTTCTACACCAAGATCTTTAAGCATGTTGATAACAGCCGCGTTCATCATTGGAGGACCACACATGTAGAACTCACAATCTTCAGGCGCTTCATGATCTTTCAAGTAGTTTTCATAAAGTACATTATGGATGAAGCCTGTGTAACCTTCCCAGTTATCTTCTGGTTGTGGATCAGACAGTGCTGTGTGCCATACGAAGTTATCGTTTTCTGCTGCTAAGCCGTCGAAATCTTCTACGTAGAACATTTCACGCTTAGAACGCGCACCATACCAGAAGCTCATCTTACGCTTAGATTGTAAACGCTTAAGTTGGTCAAAGATATGTGAACGCATTGGTGCCATACCTGCACCACCACCAACGAATACCATTTCTGCATCAGTGTCTTTCGCGAAGAACTCACCGAATGGACCAGAGATAGTCACTTTATCACCTTCTTTTAATGACCAAATGTACGAAGACATTTTACCACATGGAAGGCTTAGGTCTCTTGGCGGCGGCGTAGCGATACGCACGTTAAGCATGATAATGCCTTCTTCTTCTGGGTAGTTAGCCATTGAGTATGCACGAATTGTTTCGTCGTCTACTTTAGACTCCAGATCGAAGAAACCGAAGTGGTTCCAGTCGCCACGATACTCTTCTGGAATATCGAAATCAGCGTATTTAACGTGGTGAGCTGGTGCTTCAATTTGAATATAACCACCGGCACGGAAAGGTACTGACTCGCCATCAGGAATTTGTAACTTAAGTTCCTTGATGAACGTTGCCTTGTTATCGTTAGAGATAACAGTACATTCCCACTTCTTAACACCGAAAATTGACTCTTCAAGTTCAATTTCCATGTCGTTCTTAACATTTACCTGACACGCTAAACGGCAGCCTTCACGAGCTTCACCTTTAGAGATGTGATCAAGTTCTGTTGGTAAGATATCGCCGCCACCTTCTTTGATGTGTACACGACACTGACCACAAGAGCCACCGCCACCACATGCAGATGAAACGAAGATACCTGAATCAGCTAGCGCGCCTAATAGCTTGCTACCTGCAGATGTTTTAATAGCTTTTTCTGGGTCGCCATTAATTCCGATGATGATATCGCCGCTTGCTACTAATTTAGATTTAGCACCAATGATAACTAAAACTAAAATAACAACGATAGCGATGAAAACACCAACGCCTAAGAAAATCTCATTCATGATTTATCCTCGCTACCTATTAAAGTGAAATACCAGAGAATGACATAAAGCCAAGACCCATAAGACCAACAGTGATGAAAGTAATACCTAAACCACGTAAGCCATCAGGAACGTCTGAGTACTTCATTTTTTCACGGATACCAGCAAGTAAAGTAATTGCTAGTGCCCAGCCCACACCTGAACCGATACCATAAACAACAGACTCGCCGAAGTTATAGTTACGCTCAACCATGAAAGATACCGCACCGAAGATCGCACAGTTAACTGTGATCAGTGGTAAGAAGATACCTAACGCGTTGTAAAGTGCAGGGAAGAACTTATCTAATGCCATTTCAAGAATTTGTACAAGTGCTGCAATAACACCGATGAAAGTCAAGAAACGTAAGAAGCTAAGGTCTGCTTCTGGGTAGCCAAGCCACTCTAATGCACCTGGTGCAAGAACAGCGTGATAAACCAAGTTATTTACAGGTACTGAGATACCTAGTACCACGATAACTGCCACACCTAGGCCGATTGACGTTGTTACTTTCTTTGATACAGCAAGGAAAGTACACATACCTAGGAAGAAGGCTAAAGCTAAGTTTTCAATGAAAACCGCTTTTACAAATAAACTAATATAATGTTCCACTGCTCGCCCCTTACGCTTTTGCTTCTACTTGGTCTTTCTTGAAGGTACGAAGTACCCAGATGAATAAACCAATAATGAAGAATGCACTCGGTGGTAAAATCAATAGACCCATTGGTTGATACCAGCCACCATTTTGTACTAATGGGATAATATCAACACCGAATAGTGAACCTTTACCGAATAACTCACGGATGAAACCAACAGTTAGTAGTACTACAGAGTAGCCTAAACCGTTACCGATACCATCTAAGAAAGACATTAACGGTGGTGACTTCATTGCGTATGCTTCAGCACGACCCATTACGATACAGTTTGTAATGATTAGACCAACGAATACTGAAAGCTCTTTAGCAGTTGCATAAGAGAATGCTTGCAGTACTTGGTCAACAACGATTACAAGTGATGCGATGATCGTCATTTGCACGATGATACGTACAGATGATGGGATGTGGTTACGAATTGACGAAATAAACAAGCTAGAAAACGCAGTTACTAGTGTCAATGCGATTGACATGATTAGTGCATTTTTTAAGCTTGATGTTACCGCTAGCGCAGAACAAATACCTAGTACTTGTAATGCGATCGGGTTATTTGCGAATACCGGGCCAAATAGGACCGACTTCATTTCTTTAGTATCAGCCATTATTTCAACGCTCCTTCACGTACTTTCGCAAGGAATGGACCAAAGCCATGCTCGCCAGTCCAGAAGTCAACTGTGTGATCAACACCGTTTGAAGTTAATGTTGCACCAGAAAGACCATCGATTTGATGTTCGTTCTTCGCACCGCTCTTCATGATATTGATTGGTAACTCTTTACCTTGCCATTTAGCAGTCCATTGTGGATTTTGGATTTCACCACCTAGACCTGGCGTTTCGTTGTGCTTGAAGAAGTTGATGTTTTTAACTGTTTCACCATCGCTTTCAAGCGCTAAGAAGCCGTACATTACACCCCAAAGGCCATAACCTTGGATTGGTAGAATGATTGCGTCTGTAGAACCATCAGATTTCTTCGAAATATATACAGGTGAATTTTTTGTCATACGCTGAATACCAGCGATGTCTTTAATTCCTTCTGCTTTCAACGCAAAGCTACGAGCTTGGTCGAATTTTGTTTTCTCGAAGTCAAATGAGTTAGGATCAGCACCTTCAACAAACTCACCTGTGTTCATGTCTACAACACGTGCTTCAATTTTTGAGTTAAAGGTATCTGACACAGTACCTGATACTTCAATGCCTGCAGCCGCTAAGATATTGCGTTGAATATCTTGTGTTTTGTTAGCTTGCTGTAAAGGACGAAGCTGAACTGAAGCAAACGATACGATGATTGCACACACTAAACATAGTGCAACAACAACGGTTAGCGTTTTGCCGATTGATTCGTTATTACTAGACATTACGTGCCAACCTCCGCTTGATATTAGCTTGCACTACAAAGTGATCGAATAATGGTGCAAATAAGTTAGCAAATAAGATTGCTAGCATCATACCTTCTGGGAATGCCGGGTTAACAACACGGATCATTACAACCATAAAGCCGATTAACGCACCGTAAGCGAACTTACCTTTGTCTGTGAATGATGCAGATACTGGGTCTGTTGCCATGAAGAACATACCAAATGCAAAACCACCAAGCACTAAGTGCCAGTGCCAAGGCATAGCAAATACTGCATTGGTTTCTGAACCAATTGTATTTAGTAAGAATGCCGTTGCAACCATACCTAGGAATACACCTAGTACGATACGCCAAGAAGCGATACGCACATAAATTAGGAATAAACCACCGATTAATAGTGCTAGTGTTGACGTTTCACCTACAGAACCTTGAATGAAACCGTAGAACGCATTCCACCATAGCTCCATATTGCTGTAATCAAGTGAACCAACAACAGCTTGGCCAAGCATAGTCGCACCAGAGAATGAATCTACTGCAGTCCATACTGTGTCACCTGAAATTTGTGCTGGGTATGCGAAAAATAAGAATGCACGACCGGCAAGAGCAGGGTTAAGGAAGTTACGACCTGTACCACCAAAGATTTCTTTAGCGATTACAACACCAAACGTAATACCTAGTGCAACTTGCCATAAAGGAATCGTTGCAGGCAGGATTAGTGCGAATAATACAGATGTTACGAAGAAACCTTCATTTACTTCATGCTTACGCACTGAAGCAAATAGTACTTCCCAGAAACCACCCACAGCAAATGTTACTGCGTATATTGGTAGGAAGAAGCAGGCACCGTAAAACATTTTCGCGCCCCAACCAGAGTCAGCAGTTAATTCACCACCGAATAATTGGAACAGACCAACTTGCCATGTGTTTGCTAGTTCAAAACCTTGTGCTAAGGCACCTGCGGCCTGATGACCGATGTTGAACATACCAAAGAACATTGCAGGGAACGTCGCCATCCACACTAAAATCATCATACGTTTTAGGTCGATGTTATCGCGAACGTGTGTTTTGCCTTTATTTACATAACCAGGCGTGTAGAAAATAGTCGCTGCAGCTTCGTAAAGCGCATACCATTTTTCGTGTTTACCACCCGGTTCAAAATGCGGCTCAATATCTTCTAGAAATTTCTTTAAACCCATCTCTCTAGCCTTCCTTCTCGATCGTAGTCAAGCAATCGCGTAGGATTGAACCGTACTCGTATTTACCCGGACAAACGAAGGTACATAATGCTAAATCTTCTTCATCAAGCTCTAGCGCACCTAACGAAATAGCACCATCAAGATCACGTGCGATTAAATCACGTAATAATAGTGTAGGTAGGATGTCTAAAGGCATAACACGCTCATAGCTACCAATTGGAACCATGGCACGCTTCGAACCACCTGTTGAAGTCGTCATGTTAAATAGACGGCTAGGAGCAAGGTGAGATAAGAAGGTACGTGTTACTGAGAACTTGTTAGCACCTGGTGCGATCCAACCGAATAGCTCTTTTTCGCGACCTTCAAGTAATACAGATACTTGAACATGGTAACGACCTAAGAACGCGTGTGGACCTTGAGAGATAGCGCCTGATAATACAGAACCAGAAATTACACGGTTATCACCGTCTTCTAATTCACCAGCAACTAAATCATCTAAAGATGCACCTAGCTGAGTTTTTACTAAGCGTGGGTTTTTAACACGAGGACCAGCAAGCGAAACAACACGGTCTGTGAAGATTTCACCTGTTAGGAATAAATTACCAAACGCGATTACGTCTTGGTAACCTAAGTGCCAAACCTGCTTGCTTGCAGAAACTGGGTCTAAGTTATGAATGTGTGTACCAACAAGACCTGCCGGATGCTTGCCACCAAACTCATGTACTTCTACTTGAGGGATTGATGAACTAGGCACTTGGCTACCAGCTTGTTTACAAACAAATACTTTGCCGTCAGTTAAACGAGATACCACAGCTAAACCTGCTTCAAATGCTTGAGTGTTCTCAGCAATGATTACTGCAGGATCTGCAGCTAGCGGGTTAGTGTCGATAGCCGTTACAAAGATAGAGCTAGGATTTGCATCCAAAGCAGCTACTCTGCTGAATGGGCGAGCACGTAGTGCTGTCCATTGACCTGACTGAACTAGTACTTCTTTAACTTTTTCACGGTCTAAGCCCGAAAGCTCGTCGGCCTTAAAAGAGTCAAAGGTGATTTGCTCACTGCCATTAACTTCAATAACAACAGATTGCAGCACACGTTTAGCACCACGATTGATTTCTTTAACTACCCCAGAAGCTGGTGCAGTAAATAAGACGCCTGGGTTCTTTTTGTCTTCAAAAAGTACCTGGCCTTTTTTGACTTGGTCATCCACGCGAACATGCATGGTTGGACGCATACCAATATATTCTTCACCTAGCACAGCTACACGTTTGACGGCAGAACCGTCGTGAATAACTTGCTGAGGTGCGCCCTCTATCGGTAAATCCAGACCTTTTTTTATGTTGATCATACGCACTTGCATTACATTAACGGAAAGAAACTGAAAAATCGTACCAACCACGTCGCCATTTGATATGCTCAAGTTAAACTCTAAGTATCAAAGAATAGCCTGTTTAACACCCCAAACAAGCAACGCAGTAAACTCCTCACATATATTGCCCGAATTTTAACATCAATCAGGGTGACTATGCGAGAGCAAATATGAAATTTATACGACAGATACGGTTATTTAGACTACAAAAACCTTTTGAATAAAATTCAATATAGACCAAAGTGCTATTGATGATGTTTTATTTTCATCAAGAAACAAAAAAGTCGCTTAAAAAAGCGACTTTACAAAATCAAGTTTGTTCAGCGATTAATCGATCAGCTGTGAAATCGCAACATCAGGATTCACATCTTGCTCGTAATCTACACTGTCGATACCAAAACCGAATAAACGTAAAAACTCATTATGGTAACCCACGTAATCCGTTAATTCGTCAATTGTATTTGTATCTACTGTATCCCAAACATGTTGTACACGAGCTTGAACATCATCTTCTAACTCTTTGTAGTTTTGGAATAAATGACCACCTTCGTCAAAACGTGGTGTTTCACCGTAAAGGTTTTCAGTAAATAGTGAGTGAATTTGCTCAATGGTACCTTCGTAAGTACCGTCTGCTTTCATTACTTTGAATAAAGCAGAGATATATAAAGGCATAATTGGAATTGCCGAGCTTGCTTGTGTCACAACCGCATTTAACGAAGAAACATACGCTTCACCATTTAAGCCTTTTGTTGACTCTTTGATTGCTTGCGTTGCACGGTCAAGATCTTCTTTCGCTTTACCAATTGTCGCATGACCGTAAATTGGCCATGTTAATTCTTTACCGATATAAGTGTAAGCCGTTGTTTTGAAGTTATCAGCAAGTACATCTGCTTCTTTTAATGCGTCAATCCACATTTCCCAATCTTCACCGCCCATTACTTTAATTGTATTGTCGATGTCTTCTTGGTTTGCTGCTTCAACCGTTACTTCATCAATCACACGCTTTGAAGTATTTAAGTTCTTCGTGGTGATATCAGAGCCAATTGGCTTAAGCGTAGATGAGTAAGTTTCGCCTGTATTTGGATCAGTACGGCGAGGTGACGCAAGGCTGTAAATAACTAAATCAATTTTACCTAGATCAGCTTTGATAGTATCAATTGCTTTTTGCTTAATTTCGTTAGAAAACGCGTCGCCATTGATATTTTTAGACCATAAACCAGCTTCTTCAGCGGCTGCTTGGAATGCTGCTGTGTTGTACCAACCTGCAGAACCCGTTTTGCGTTCGCTACCTTCTTTTTCAAAGAAAATACCTAACGTTTTAGCACCGCCACCAAATGCAGCCGTGATACGTGATGCTAGGCCGTAACCTGTAGACGCACCTATCACTAATACATTCTTAGGTGCATTGCTCAGTGGTCCTTGCGCTTTCACATAATTAATTTGTTCTTGTACGTGCTCAGCACACCCTACTGGATGCGCGTTAGTGCAGATAAATCCACGAATTTTCGGCTTAATGACCATTGATCATCCTATATCTATCACAATAAAAATTAGCGCTAGTTTAAAGGCTAATAGTTAAAATACAGGTCTGATCAGTAAAACTTTTCAGACCCACGTAAATTTTTCGAGCTTAAAACCCCAAGTGACAAGCAGTCTAGAGTGACTGTCCTTCTAACTTTGAGTGAATGTCCTTCTAATTTAGTCGAACTTTGAGCCGCCTAAGCACTTTGGTGATTCAGGTGCCTGTCCATGTTGTTCACTGAACTCTTCGGGAGTAAATGTGTGAATCGCTAATGCATGAATGTGATTTGCTAATTCATCTTTTAATAGCTCATTAATTTGACGGTGACGGGCAAGTAAACGTTTACCTGCAAATTCTTCACTCACAACCACCACTTTAAAATGCGACTCAGTTCCACGACTATGCATATGGCTTTCATTGACAACATTCAGGTGTTTACATTCGATACCCGCTGCAAGCTTTTGCTCAATTTGTTGTTGCATTGACATGTGTCATAGACCTTTCATAAGAAAATAATTGCCAGCTACTATATCAAGGGCATGGCTCAATTTACCAATGATTTTATATAATTGAACGAAAGGTAAGATTAATTCGAGGGTGTTTGAGTCTTTGCTGCTTCGGCAAACTATGCTGGTAATCGCGCTGGCTAAAACCATTCATGATTAAACAGCTACCACTTTGCAGCACAGTGCTATATTGTTCATTTTTATATTTGTGCTTTATTTTAAATACACGTTCGGCCCCTAGTGATACAGACGCGATTGTTGGTTGCTCACCAAGTTCTTTCTCATCGTCACTATGCCAGCCCATACAATCATGACCATCTCGATACAAATTAACTAAAAGCGCATTAAATGGTATCTGCAAAGTTCTTGATAAGCGTACACGCATAGCATCAAGTACCTCTGGCCAAGGCTCAACGATTAATTTTGAACCCGAGTAACCATAATTTACGTTCTGATCAGCAATAAAGCATTGCAAACGCGGGATCACATGGCTTTTTCCGTACACTTTTATAGCCGGTTGCTGCCAGTTGAGCTGCTGCTGAAGAAAGTAAAATAATTCGAGGCTTTTTTGCGCACTCAATGTATTGGCTTGGTAAGAAAACCCATCAGGTAGATGATTAGGGTTGGCGTTTGGCTGTTGCATGTTAGAATTTACCTATACATTAATACTTTCGTAAAATCATGATGACCACCCAAGCACAGCTCGGTGATAACACCTATACCCTAGAACGCTTTCCGTTAGATCAAAAAAATCGCAGTCTTCAAGCGTGGGACTCAGGCGATGAGTACCTTGTCAATTATGTACAAGAGCACTACCCAGATGCAAATTCAATCCTGATACTCAATGACAGTTTTGGCGCCTTATCCTGTGCCTTTAATACGTTAACAGTTTATTCAGTTAACGACTCGTATATTGGTCATCAAGCTACCCGCTATAATTTACAAACCAATGAGTTATCAACAGATTCTTTAACGCAACTGGACTCATTAGCAGCATTACCTAATCAGGTTGATTTAGTGATATTAAAAGTGCCACGCAATTTAGGCTATCTTCAGCATCAACTTGCCGCAATCAGTGCAGCTTTACCTGCTGACATTGATGTTATTGCAGCTGGAAAAACGAAAGACATTCATAACTCAACTATAAAGGCTTTTAGTCAGTATATCGGTGAAACATCAACCAGCTTAGCGGTTAAAAAGTCCCGCTTAATTATCAGTAAAACCAGTGGTCTTAATAAAGTAGCCCCCTTTCCTGTTAACTGGCCACTTGAAGGCAGTGAATTTGAAATTCAAAATCATGCCAATGTATTTTCTCGGGACTCATTAGATATCGGCGCGCGCTTTTTCTTTAACTATTTGCCACAAACAAGTAAAGCCCGCAGCATCATTGATTTAGGCTGTGGTAATGGCGTTGTTGGGTTGATGACTCTCAAACGTTGCCCTAAAGCCCATGTAACCTTCGTTGATGAGTCCTATATGGCCGTTGAATCAGCCAAATTGAACATAACTCACAATTTACCTGAGCAATTAGACCAGTGTGAGTTTGTTCAAAACGACTGTTTAACCGATTTTCAACCTAACAGTGTTGACCTTGTTTTATGTAACCCACCATTCCACCAAGCGCAAGCGGTCACCGATCATATCGCTTGGCAAATGTTCAAACAGGCAAAACAAACTTTAAAGCACGGTGGTGAATTAAGAATTATTGGTAATCGTCATCTAGACTATCATGAAAAGTTAAAACGCATGTTCGGCAATTGTAAGCTATTAGGATCTAATAAAAAGTTTGTCGTACTAAGTGCTACAAAGAATAATTAATGGAGCTAACTAAATGAAAAAAATACTTCCTTTATGCTTGCTAGCCGCCCTATCTGCGTGTAGCAATCAGCCAAATCAGTTAATTTTGAACCCCGTTTATCAAGGCGGGAAAATTTCAACTATTAACAGTAATGTTAGCACCAGCGTAATTGACTTACGTGGTGACAATGTGACTCTTAAAATCATTGGTTCAGACAAAGTTAAAACGCTTGCAAGCCCTGGAATAGCTGATTCTGTGAAAAGTGCCTTAGACAGTGCTCTGAGCCGAAATGGTGCAAACATTTCAAACCTTGCAACTATTCGCTTTGAATTAGATATTCATCAACTGCAAGCAACTGTCACAGAAAAAATAATCACCCATAGCAGTCATGCAACAATTGAATTTGGCGTAAGAGTGATAAAAAATACCAGCGCGTTTAATAAAGTCTACCAAGGTAACGCAAGCCTTGAAGGACCACTCAGTCATGACCGTGCAAAAATAGAAGGTCAACTTAATAAGTTGACTGAACAGGTTATAACACGCATTGTATCTGACCCAGAATTAATCGCCTATTTAGAAGGTTAACCATGAAACGCATTTTATTACTTAGTTTTTTATTGTTTTTTGCTCACAGTTCATTCGCAGCGACTGAAGGTAAGTTTATTCAAAAAGACAATATGTTTCCGCGCGTAGAAATTGTTACTACGCTTGGCAGTATTGTGGTCGAAATGGATCGTTCACGGGCACCAATTACAGTAAATAACTTTCTAACTTACGTTGCCGGTGGTAGCTATCAAGGTAGTGTATTTCACCGTGTTGAACGTGATGAAGACAACGAACGTGATTTTGTAATTCAAGGCGGTGGTTACGATAAAGACTACGATGGTCTGTACGAAGGTGACCCTATTTTCAATGAAAGTGGCAACGGGTTAAAAAACGATATGTATAGTATCGCAATGGCATATCAAGACCGAAAACCACACTCAGGTACGCGTCAATTCTTCTTTAATATGGACGACAACGACCATCTTAATCCAGGTCGTGATTGGGGCTTTGCTGTATTTGGTATGGTCATGGATGGCTACGAAACTCTAGACAAAATCATGCGTGTCGAAACTGCTTTCAATGAAAAAATTGGTTACAGCTTTGTACCCAAAGATCCTGTAGTTATCTTAAACGTAAAAGTGCTTGACGCTAATCAATAATAAATAGGGGCGCACGCCCCTTAAACTGGCAACACTATGACAAAAACCCTTTCTTTTTCAGAGTATTTCTCATACTTCAAAGATAAACGTTTAATTAATATTTTTATTTTTGGTATTAGCAGCGGCTTTCCGTGGGTATTGATTGGCTCTGTCATGTCGGCCTGGCTAAAAGATGAAGGCCTAAGCCGCAGCATGATTGGGTTGTTTGGCATCGTGTTTGGTGCATATAGCATTAACTTTTTATGGTCACCGCTCGTTGACCGTGTAAAGTTACCTTTTTTATTTAACTGGCTAGGCCAGCGCCGTAGCTGGATTTTACTCTGTCAGTCAGTCATTTTTATTGGTACCTTTTCGCTTGCAGGGCTCGATATCAAAGCCAACCTTTGGTTTGCTGCCGCTCTGTGTTTAGTAATTGCAATAGCATCTGCAACTCAAGACATTGCTATTGATGCATTTCGTATCGACACTTTGGCAGAAAATGAGAGCCATAAAGCCACCGCAGCGGCAGCAATGGCAACCTCAGGTTGGTGGAGCGGCTATGCTCTATTAGGCGCCCTACCGTTTTATATGGCCGACATTCCTTCAATTGATTGGCCACAAGTTTACTTTTTCCTATCTGTCGTGATGCTGCTATTAATGAGCAGCGTATTTTGGGCGAAAGAACCAGAATCAAATCGCGATGCAGTTCAAGCAGAGCTTGAGCAAACCTATCAACAAAAGCTGGCTGGTAGTACGCAAACTCGCTTTGCTAAAGTTATTGCATGGCTTGCTGTAACCGTTTTTGATCCTTTTAGAACCTTCTTCGCCCGTAACGGGGTAAAAACAGCATTGGCTTTATTAGCTTTTATTTTCTTATTTAAAATCGGCGAGGCCTTCTTAGGGCGAATGTCTATCGTGTTTTATAAAGAAGTGGGCTTCTCGAATAGCGATATTGCTACCTTCTCAAAAGTAGGTACGGCAGTACTTACTATCGCTTTCACCTTTCTAGGTAGTTTGTTTAACCAACGATATGGCATTGTTAAAGGCTTATTTATTAGTGGTATTGCGATGGCAGCCTCAAATCTCGCCTTCGCTTGGATTGCTATAGCAGGCCCTAAATTGAGCCTTTACGCGTTTGCAATCATTATTGATGGTTTTACACAGGCTTGGTCTCTCGTTGCCATGGTGGCGTTTATATCTATGCTTTGCGACCGAGCATTTAGTGCCACTCACTATGCGCTACTTGCATCATTAGGTAATTTAGGTAGAACTTTACTTTCAAGTTATAGCGGCGTGCTCATTGATGACTGGTTAGGAGGAAATTGGGCGATGTTCTTTGTAGTGACAGCACTTATGGTTTTACCTTCATTAATTTTCTTATATTTAATTAGGCATAAGCTTTATGCACTAGAAAACAACTATCATCAAAGGGATTTAACAAGTTAGATACGAAAGTAATTTTAGAGGAGAGATAAATGGTGAAATTTTAATAGCGCCTCCCTGCACTATTTGTATTACTTTAGTAGTGTTATTTCACCACAAAGCACTAAAAAATTATGCGTCTTTTAGCAAATTAAGACCTTCGTACGGGTCAACTTCTAAAGCATCACAATAACGTATGAATTCAATAACATCTAGTCGACGTTCTTGGTTTTCAATTTTACCGATAAAAGAATGCGGCGTACCTAAAACCTGCGCAAGGCTACGCATTGTGTGACCTTTCTCGTGGCGTTTAGTTTTAAGCCATTTCGTTAATCTCGAGTTTTCTTCAGAAGAAACTGTTTTACCCATCATAAAATACATCTCCTACTAGATGATTTAAATTAATAAACTTAAGAGTGAAATTTGCCCGTCTCACTCTTGGATACATTATATACTAATAATTTTCACTTTGAATTATTAATTATACAAATGTCCACCTTTTAGGTATGGACCTTATTAGTATACATGTCTTAGTGTAGCTAAAATTAAAGCATGTGCTCTATAGTTAACTGGTTAACTGTACCAAAAAATTGATCAATTGGAAGTCAAACAAGATGAAAGTATCGCTTTAAATTCTGCATATTTATGCTTAAAGTGTACGTAAATACTGAAAAAGGCTAAGAAATGTTTCGTATATTATTTTTGTTGCCAATTGTACTGTGTGTAGCATGGTACCTATTTTTAAAACACAATCGAGTACCAATTAAGCAAGGTAAAAATGGCTTTGTATACATTTTGGTCGCATCAGCGTTAGTTTTAGGCTTCTTTTTACTGATGATTAAAGTGACCCAACACTAGGGTCACTCATTTTTAATTAATCGGTAACGAATTTACCTATTACTATCTACGACGATCTCGCAGCATTAACAAACACGGTGTAAGCACAAGTGTCAACACCGTGGCAAATGTTAAACCACCCGCAACGGCTGTTGCCAATTGCACCCACCACTGAGTAGATGGCGCACCAAAATCAATGTGACGGTTAAATAAATCAATATTCACTTGGAGTACCATTGGCATCAATCCCAAAATGGTGGTAACAGTCGTTAGCAATACCGGACGCAAACGCTGTGCACCGGTTCGCAAAATCGCATCTTTGGCAGCCAGACCTTGGCTTCGTAAAACATTATAGGTATCAATCAATACTATATTGTTATTAACCACAATACCTGCAAGCGAAATAACCCCAATACCTGACATCACAATACCAAACGGTTGCTGTAATACGATTAAACCTAAGAACACACCCACAGTTGAAAATAGCAC
This sequence comes from Pseudoalteromonas sp. BZK2, assembly GCF_014349195.1. Lineage (NCBI taxonomy): Bacteria > Pseudomonadati > Pseudomonadota > Gammaproteobacteria > Alteromonadales > Pseudoalteromonadaceae > Pseudoalteromonas > Pseudoalteromonas sp. BZK2. Next base: position 15,533 of record NZ_JACSOG010000058.1, read on the forward strand.
AGCACTTAAAATCAAAAATGCTTGATAAAAGCTATTAAATTGCGTCACCAAAATGATACCCATCACAAATAGAGCAACCACAAAAGCCTGCTCAAGAAAGGCTTCTGATTCATCTTGATCTTCAGTTTCACCACGCACTTTAATTTTCACGCGAGGGTCTAATCCTTGCTCTTCTAATTGCGCTTGTAAGCGCGGCAATGCCTTGGCAAGTTGTTCACCCGGCTTCATGTCTGCATTAACGGTAACAACGCGCTGAGAATCAACACGGCGGATAGTATCGACTTTAGGCGCTGCTTGACGCTCAACAAAGTGACTAATTGGCACTTGCCCGTGCATGGTTTTTACACGTAACGTTTCAAGACGTCCTAAATCACGTTTATCATGAGGAAAGCGTACGCGAATATCAATCTCGTCATCCACATCATCTGGACGGTATTCCCCTAATTTCAAGCCATTGGTAATAAGCTGAACATTTGCCCCTAACATACTGGCATCAGCACCAAAACGAGCCGCATCCGAACGGTTCAATTTAAGTTGCCATTCAATACCTGGTTTTGAAGCACTGTCATCAACATTTCGAAACGCGCCATCATTCTCGATAGCTTGCCTTACTCGTTTAGCTTCACTGTTAAGCACATCATCAAACCGAGAGCTCAGCTCAATGCTTAGCGCTTTACCACCACCTGGGCCGTTTTCATCTTTACGAAGTTCAATTTCTACACCGGCATAACTTGCCGTGATTTCGTTAACTTGGCTGATAATATCTTCTGCGGGCGGACGCTCATCCCAATCTTTTAGATTCATTCTAAACGTGCCTACTTGATCTTTACCACCAGTACGTGCGTACAGAGTTTTTATACCTTCCACTTTTAGGATGCGCGACTCAATATCTTTCATGATCACGTCTTTTTCAAAGATGGATAAGTCACTGTAAGAACGTACTTTGATATTGACGCCATTTGGCTCAACATCAGGAAAGAACTCAACGCCAAGCTTAGAAATAGCAAAGGCAAAAAACACCATAATAGAAAACACAATTGCAGCAGCAAGGCTCCACCAAGGACGCTCTGTTGCATAATCAAGCACTCGAATATAACGCCCTAGCATCCCTTTAATTTGCGTTAAATCGCCAGATTCTGCTAACTCTAAATCATGTTTTTGCTGCTCAGAAAGCGGCCTTGATTTACCTATTAGTCCACCAATAGTTGGTACAAACACCAGTGCCATAAGTAATGATGCAGACAAGGTAGCAATAAGTGTAATCGGCAAGTATTTCATAAACTCGCCCATCATTCCCGGCCAAAATATCAGCGGGGCAAAGGCCGCTAATGTTGTTGCCGTAGAGGCGATAATTGGCCATGCCATTCGTTCTGCAGCCAGTTTATATGCAACCTTGCGCGGTTTGCCTTCACTCATTGCTCTGTCTGCAAACTCACTAACAACAATTGCGCCATCCACCAGCATACCGACAGCCATGATGAGCGCAAAGAGCACCACGATATTCACCGTTAAACCAAACACAGAGATCACTAAAATCCCTGTTAAGAATGAACCGGGAATGGCAATACCCACTAAAAATGCCGTGCGCGCACCAAGTACC
>NZ_JACSOG010000059.1:0-16676 GCF_014349195.1 Pseudoalteromonas sp. BZK2
CGTCTAACACAGCGAGATACACAGTGATAATATTTGGTGTTCGACAAACAGATTTGCCGCTTCCTTGCTAAAGCCATCGTCCACTCCTTGAACTGATAATCTGAAATGCATTAGCTGTAATTAAAGTGTAGACAAAGTTTTCTGTGCCGCAAGAGCAATAAATACAGTGACTGTCCATGTAAAGAGTTAAACACTTTGTTACGGAAAAAAGCTGTTCAAATATCGTCAAAACCCTATACTGCAAACAACAAGAAATAAGATGAGGTTTTCTCGTGCAGTTCACTCAAGGTATGGAATACTTCTTTTCTGGCTTTAAGTTAATTAGCCAAAAAGGGTTGAAACGTTTTGTACTTATTCCTTTATTAATCAATATTCTGCTTTTTGGTAGTTCGCTGTTCTTTTTGTATGGCTGGCTCACCGATGGCTTTGCTTACATGAACTCGTTATTACCAGAATGGCTTAGCTGGCTCGAGTGGCTAATGTGGCCAATTGCTGTGCTGGTGATTTTATTTAGTTACAGTATGCTCTTCACAGTTATAACAAACTTTATAGCAGCCCCATTTAACGGCCTACTCAGTGAAAAAGTCGAGCTTTATCTCACTGGGCAAAAAATTAATGACGATAGTCTTTTCGATACAATGAAAGATGTGCCACGTATGTTAGGTCGAGAATGGACAAAACTTTGCTATTACCTGCCGCGCGCTATAGGCTTTTTTATCTTACTGTGGATTTTACCTGTGATCGGTCAAGTTTTATGGGTGTTATTCACTTGCTGGATGTATGCAGTGCAATATGAAGACTATGCGTTCGATAACCATAAAATTAGTTTTAACGAAATGAAAAATGACTTAAAGCAAAAGCAAACATTATCTTATGGCTTTGGTTTAGCTGTCATGATTTTAACTGCTATCCCATTCGTAAACCTAATTGTTATGCCCGTTGCTGTTTGCGGTGGCACACGGTTATGGGTTGAAAACTATCGAAGCCAATATCGAAGTTAAAATGTTTGAAAAGCCAGTAGAAAACTATTGGCTTTTCAATACACTATAATTTAATTTAACTGGTAAAGGATCTGATAACTCGGTGCCAAAGCGAGGTTCATCAAATTGACTAATAACCACCGTAAATCTTTCTTCCCCCATATTGAGTATAAATGGGGCCCCTATCTTTGCTAGCTCTGAAATTTGTTTGTGTTTATTTTCTAATAAAATAGTGCCTGAACCTTTGTTTTTAACTAAAAGTACATGTGCGTTATTCCCTAAAACAATCCTAGCTTGATGTGATTCGCGATATTCAGCCCGCCATTGCCCTCTTTGGTATAGAGTGTATATGATTGAGATCCCATCGGGTTCAACGATACGTCCCTCTTGAATTTTACAATGTTGGCAACCAATTACTGAGCCTGATTTCCAGTTTACTGGTTGCCCATCATAATTTAATCTAGATGACATATGCCATTGAGGTTCAACATCTGGTGTGCATGCAACACAACATATCAACATAAAAAATATAACCAGATACTTCACTACTTAATCCCTTGCTTTTCTCTAGCAGCTTTAATTTCACTAAGAAGTTTTAAAGGTGGCGCTTGCTCTTCAATCATTCGTTGTTGTATATGCTTCGACACATCCTTTTGATCGCTATCTTGCTGATGAACACCGAAGCGATTGCCAGAGAACAAGGTATAAAAACGAAGTTCAATCAAACTCCACTCATCAACATCATTTAGCACTGTTACGGCGGTATCATCATTCGTATCTTGGCTTAGAGTTTCAGTCAAATCAGCATTACAATTAAAATCTACAGCAGCAGAGCCGGGATACCTTAAACCATTAGCCTCTATTATATTATTTTCGTCTATGGAACTTCCGAGTCCATGCGAATAAGACATTACAAAATTTTCAGGAGAGTCAAATGGGCTATTAGTCAAATCCGCAGTTTGTACGGCACAATTGGCATTCTCACGATAGCGACTCGAATAATAGCGATCTCCCTCATTATTCCCTATCGTTGGTAACCCTCTCAACTGATAAAGGTAATTCATAATACTCAAATGATTTGGTTTATAGTTTGTACTTTCATCACCACCATGCTCTAAACCTAAATTATGGCCAAGCTCATGCATTATCGTTGATGCTTGGTAGTTGAAGGTTAAATTTCGAGATATTTCGTTATCAAGTGATAACCCCCAATTCCCCATACTTATCATCAAATCATTACCACTTAATTCAGCAACCCCTGAAGAACCCGCACTGCCATCAATGTTTCGACTATTAGCCATTAACATATAATGAAATATCGGCTTACGTCTCATGTCAAAGTTTGCCATTTTATAATGAAACAAACTCTCAACACCTTGGTTAAAGTTATAAGGTGTATATTGTCTAAAGGTTACTTGATCACCCCCACCTAAATCATGATCTTGTACAGATATTCCCCCTGCTTGGTGGTACAAATCCCCCACATCAAAGTGAACAACAATACCTTGCTCAGCGAACGAGCTTACCACTTTTTCCAATGCTGTTTGGTGCGGTATTATTCCCGCATCACTGCTATCCATATAATCCACTTCAATAAAGATATCTTTTTGATTAACTCTAGCTCCCCAAGCATGCAGAGGTAGTCCAGAAAAAGTTGACCCAGGGAGTTCTGAACAGTCAGGAATACCATCTTCATCACTGTCATCTTCGCAGCTAACATCATTAACACCCGCCGGTGTCGTAAATTGGCTATAGTGCCAATCAGATGATGAATTAGTATCTGTGTTATCTATATCTCTTTTAATACTTGAGCCAGTTACATTAGAAATGACAGGTGCTGAGCCTGTTTGCCATTGTCCTGCCGTCAGAGGCTCAGTAGCGTCATTGCCAAATCGAACAAAATCCACAGTGCTTCCCGAGTCACGCGTTAGCAATTCAACAAATCCATTCAAAAACCAATAAGGGCGAACCGTTGAGTCAATATCACCAATAAAAGCGATAGATTTATTTTGCTCAGTTGTATCGTAAAATAATTGATCACCAAAACCACTATGAACTATGAGATATTCCTCAGGAGCAATCACTTGGTCAGGCAAATTAAAAATTGTTGCGGCCGAAATACTATTATCAGAACTGTCACGACTTTTTACTCGTACACTGTAATCAGCTAAATTAACACTACTATCGGTTCCGTTATAAAGTTCAAACCAAGGCGTGTCGTTGCTAAAACGAATAGCGACAACCTCAGTTATCTTTAAATCATTACTTCCAGTTGTAAAAGTAGAAACTACTTGGGCTAAAGCAGGTGTATCAGCAAAATTAACTAAGTCTTCGGTTAATCTTAACGCATATTCTGTTGCTTGATTAAAAGCAGCTGTAAACTCAATATTGTTAAAATATTCATTGTCATTTCCTTGTGGTCCCGTCATCTCTAATGAGTCGATTGCTAAGCAAGTTTCAAAATTATCAGCTGATAATTGCACACTTCCCTCACATACACCATTGGCGCTATTAACAACTAAACTCGATGACTTCATCACATCAGACATCGATAACATAACTCGAGCATTTACACTCACAGAAGAGGCTGCATCTTCAGGGCTTACATTTACAACAGTGGCTGCACTAGTATCTGTAATTGTCACGCTCACTGTCGCTTGGGCACTCTGAGTTCCATCCGATACAGTTACAGTAAAAGGCGCTTGCGATATGCTATTTGATGCAGGTTGATAAAGATAACGAAAAGTTGTTGCATCAACTAAAGTGATACTCGCCCCAGCTAACTGCTGAGAAAAACTAATAGTTAACTCATCCCCATCAATATCACTCGCGTCAATAGTAAATTCACTACTTTCATTAAACTCTGTAGTAATAGCAATATCAGACACTGTGGGTGGTTTATTAACATGAATGATCATAAATGTGAGGCTTGCTGAAGATATTGCTCCTTGATCATCTACCGCAGTGATCCGAAATATCACCTCGGTATTTTCAGACACTTCTGGCGCTGTGAAAGTAATAGTTTCGCCATTTTGCACAAAATCTACTGATGGTCCACTTAACTGCTGCCACTCAATATCAGCTATAACCCCGTCGCTGTCTGTAACAACCACAGAGACAGAAGCTTGCGTTAACTCAGTAATATCAGCAATCGCATCGAAGGTAATGACAGGCGCAAGATTTATGTAATTTTCAACCACAACACTAAATTCTGCAGAGCTTGTAGCTCCATCATCATCAGTTGCTGTTACTTGGAAGGTAATTTCATCATTTGTTTCTACTTCAGGGGCCGTATAATTTATTAAATTATCAGTTGCAGTAAATTCGGTAATCGGGCCTAAAGTTTGCACCCAACTATAGCTAATAATACTACCATCACTGTCTGTTGCCGTAGCTGTTAATACTCCTTCAGCCCCTTCTTGAATATTTTGCGAACCAGTTATACTCACTGATGGAGCACTGTTTGCGCTTACATCTATAGTAAAAAGCGCCGTGCTTTGTTCACCAAAACTATCAGTAACTGTCACCGAAAAAACAAGCTGAGTTAAGGTTGCAACATTTGGTGTGGTAAAAGTAATTGTGCTCGATCCATTTTCAAACTCTACATCTGGACCAGCCGTTTGCTGCCAATCATAACTAATAACCTCTCCATCAGAATCTGAGGCATTTGCACTAAGAGAAATATTGTTACTAGAAGAGGATATCTGAGGACCAGCAACCGATATTGTCGGGGCTTGATTAACATTAATAATGGTAATAGTGATACTGGTTGTAGCTGTTGCGCCTTGATTATCAGTAACGCGCAAAGAAAATGAGACATCTGTGTCAGTATCTACTGCAGGAATTGATACATTGATTTGTTGACCGTTTGCTGCAAAATCGATAGAAGGGCCACCAGTTTGCTGCCAAGAAAAGTCGGCTATAGAACCATCACTATCGTTGGCTGACGCACTTAATAAAAGTGTTGCCAGCTCATTGACCTCAGTATCACCAGAAATACTTACTTGTGGCGCTTGGTTCTCAGCATTATTAGACTCTTCACTCCCCCCGCCGCCTCCACAAGCTGATAAAAAAATGGAAAATAAAATACTAAGCCCAAGTAACTTTATTCTATTCTCCATTTTTAAGCCCTCGCGATTAACTGTATAAACTTTGTGGCACCTTAGTTACATTTAAATGAACCGTGACCTCTTCGCGGTCATGGTATAAGTGCTTAGCTTGTAGTTCGTAACTTACGCCATATTTATCAAGCTCTTCTTTAATCATTTTTAAACACTCGTAAACGCTATCAAAACGTTTTTTCATCGGTAGTTTAAGATTAAAAATAAGCTCTTTTGCGTAGGCGTTCACCGCCCAATCAATCATAAGGTTAGTCACTTTTGCTGGCTTTTCCACCATGTCACAGACTAACCATTGGATATTGCGCTTTTCTGGACGGTATTTAAAACCATCGACCCTAAAGTGCTTAACTTGCCCTGTTTCCATCAAGTCATCGTTCATAGGACCATTATCAATTGCGCTTACAAACATACCTCGGCGCACCAATTGATATGTCCAGCCCCCTGGGCAAGCACCTAAATCAACGCCTCGCATGCCAGGTTGCATACGTTCTTCAGCTTCATGAGGTGGAATAAACACGTTAAAGGCTTCATCGAGTTTTAACGTTGAGCGGCTCGGCGCATCACTCGGCATACGTAAACGCGGGATACCCATAAAGAAAGGCGAATTATTGAATGTATATGAATAGCCAACATAAGCACTGTCGTTTGCTAAAAATAACACATGCATAACAGGTTTTTTCTCAGCAATTTCGCGTGTTACCTTCGAGCGCTTTTCAAGCGATTTTTTCAGAGGTGTAGAAATCTTTTTGCAGAACTTACTTAGCTCTTTACCTTCGTTGGTATCTGGCGTTTCTACGCGTAGGTCACCACATTCAGGAAACTCAGCGGCAGCATCAACAATAGCACTAACGCGGTCTTCAAGTGGCATGTTATCGACTAAGGCGCCAGTAAACCATTGGCGAGCAAATACCATATTTTTGAAATCGACTTTTTTGATGATTTCTTCACCGTGGCTTGCATCAAAACATTCGTAAACAACAATGCCCGTATTTGGTTTTGTTTTTACGTAACCAGCAAAGCCTTGTTCAGCAGCCTGAAAAGTAATTTCAGCAGCGGCATCATTTTCAAAACCACTGCGACAATAAATAACTACACTCGACATAGATAACCCTTAAAACTTATATCGTGCTGCTTGAACTAACAAAATAGCCCAACCAATAATAAAACAAACACCGCCAATTGGGGTGATAGGCCCAAGCCACTTCATGCCCGTTAGTGCGAGTAAATACAAACTACCGCTAAATAACACGGTACCTGCGATAAAAAATCCACCAGCCCAGCTTAAGTTCATGCCCCATTTAATTAAGATAGTAATTGCTATCAGTGCAAGGCCATGCACCATTTGGTATTCAGCAGCGGTTTTAAAAATTCCAATTGCGTACTCAGAAACGCGGCTTTTTAAACCATGAGCAGCAAATGCGCCAAGCATTACTGAAAGCATGCAAAATAAGCTACCAATCATTAAATAGAGTTTGATCATTGCGTATCTCCAGCCGCTAAATTCAAAATAAACAGCGCTGCATAATCTGCAGCTAGCTGTAAGTTTTCTTGCTCTGTAATGCCACTTTTTTTACGTGGTTTTAATGAGTGGTCACCATCTTTTAGAAATTTAATCTCGGGTGGGTTAACCATTTCAAGTTCAGCGAGTTCTTGCTGATCACCAAACGTATCGCGCTCACCTTGCAGCACTAAAAATGGGCATGGCATATCAACAAAATGATCTATACGCAGTTTATCGGGTTTACCCGGTGGGTGAAACGGATAGCCAAAAGCCACAACACCTGCAATTTGAGCTTGGTCTTGCTCAGTATAAAGCATCGAAGCCATACGCCCACCCATAGATTTACCCCCAATAAATAGCGGCAATTCTGGCTGGCGCTCGGCTAAAACTTCACCAAAGTAGGCAAGTAACTTAGGAGCACGATCGGGTGGTCTACGCTTGCCTGTTTCTTTTGCAATTTGCATATACTGAAAATCAAACAAGGCTACATCAATCCCATGCTGACTAATCAAGTTAGCCATTGTTTGCATAAACTCAGAATCACTGCCTGCCCCTGCACCATGGGCAAATATAAACTGTGCACGCGCCTTGCCCGTTGTACTTTTAAACCACTGTAACATGTTAATACTCTTGTTCTTGTTCAACTAAGCTCAGCATCCAGTCTTTGAAAGACACTATTTTGCCAAGCTCTGTTTGCGATTCGCGGATCACTAAATAGTATGCATTTTTACTTTCTAATGAGTGATTAAATGGAATAACTAGACGACCCGCATCAATATCAGGTTTTGCTAAAACGCTATTACCAATGGCAACCCCCTGTCCATGCACCGCGGCTTGCAATACCATTGATGAGTGACTAAAAATCGGCCCTTGGTTAACTTGTACATTACGCACACCAGCCGTTTTCATCCAGGTTTTCCAGTTTTTACGGGTGGTATCATGCAATAAGGTATGATTTGCTAAATCACTGGGTTGATTAAGTGGTTTAGGGCCCGTTAACAGCAATGGGCTACATAACGGCACTAGATATTCAGTATGCAGCTTATATGTCTGTACCCCACTCCAGTGGCCACGACCATAATAAATAGCAATATCTACATCGTCAGAAAGTGAGTTTTCATCCTGATCTTGTGCTTTAATTCGCACGTCGATTTCTGGATGTAATTCATTAAATAAACTAAGTCTAGGTACTAACCATTGAATCGCAAAACTTGGCGTTAAACTTACCGTGAGTGACCCTTTCGCACCGCGGGCTAGCAGTTTTTCTGTGGCATCAATCAGCTGAGTAAAAATTTCTTTTATATCTAAAAAGTAACCTTGCCCTTCTTCGGTTAACAGCAAAGAACGATTCTTACGTAAAAACAGCTTTAACCCTAAATGCTCTTCAAGGGTTTTAATTTGATGGCTCACCGCAGCCTGCGTTACATATAGCTCTTCTGCTGCTTTGGTAAAGCTCAAATGGCGGGCAGCGGCTTCGAAAGCTTTTAGTGCATTTAAAGGAGGTAAACGACGAGACATAAACACCAAACTTAGAATTAGTTTTTCTTATGCGTCGATTATAGCGATACAAATAAAAAAAGGCGACCATGGTCGCCTTTTTCATACTTAAATACTTAAATACTTATATACTTAAATTATAAATCGCTTGCGCTGGTATCGAGTGGTGCAAAGCTCTTAACTAAGTCATCAACCGCTTTCATTTGCGATAAATAACCTTCTAGCTTGCTTAGTGCGAGAGCACATGGGCCGTCACATTTTGCTTCATTCGGATTAGGGTGCGCTTCAATGAATAGACCCGCAATACCTAATGCCATGCCACTGCGAGCAAGTTCTGCAGCTTGTGCACGGCGACCATCTGCAGAGTCAGCTCGGCCTCCTGGGCGTTGTAATGCGTGCGTTGCATCAAAGATAACCGGCGCCATAGGCTTCATGTCATCCATACCAAGCATATCAACCACAAGGTTGTTATAACCAAAACTAGTACCACGCTCACACAGTGCAACATTGTTGTTGCCCGCTTCATTAAACTTTTTAATGATATGACGCATTTCGTGTGGAGCTAAAAACTGTGGCTTTTTCACATTGATAATAGCGCCAGTTTTTGCCATGGCTACAACTAAGTCAGTTTGACGAGCAAGGAATGCCGGTAACTGAATTACATCAACCACTTCAGCCACAGGCGCAGCTTGATGCGGCTCATGTACGTCGGTGATCAGTGGCACATTGAAAGTAGATTTAATTTCTTCAAAGATTTTTAAACCTTCTTCCATACCAGGGCCTCGGTATGAATTAATTGAAGAGCGATTCGCTTTATCAAAAGACGCTTTAAAAACGTATGGAATGTTTAGCTTTGATGTAACTTCTACATAATGCTCCGCAATTCGCATCGCTAAATCACGTGATTCAAGTACGTTCATACCGCCAAACAATACAAATGGTTTGTCGTTGGCTAATTCAATCTCGTTAATTTTAATTAACTGGTTGTTCATTTCTATTCCTTAAGGTGCAACAGCTTGTAGCATTAATCCACAAATATAAGCCATGTAAGTACCAACACCATAGCCTAAAACAGCAAGTAAAACACCTACTGGCGCAAGTGATGGGTGGAATGCTGATGCAACAACAGGTGCTGATGCTGCGCCGCCTACATTGGCCTGAGAGCCTACCGCCATATAAAACAGTGGTGCTTTAATTAGTTTCGCCACAATAAGCATTAAGCTTGCGTGAGTAATCATCCAAATAACACCGAGTACGAAGTACATTGGTGAATCAAAAATCGCGGTAATATTCATGTGTAAGCCAATTGAAGCAACAAGAATATATAAAAAGCTTGATGCTACTTTTGACGCACCAAAAGCTTCAATATGGCGAACTTTAGTAAACGATAAACTAATACCAATTGTGGTAGAGATAACGATTAACCAGAAGAATTTACTGTTTAAACTATACTCTTGTGCCCACGGGAAGTTAGCCCCAAAAAACGGACCTAAAAAGTCAGCACAAAAATGTGCAAGACCAGTAATACCAAAGGCAATTGCGATAATCGTCATGTAATCATTTAGAGTTGGCATGCGCGCATGCTCAGCATGATACTTTTCTACGCGCTCTTTTAAATCTTCAATTGCACGCGTATCTGCGCCTGTTTTAGCATCAATCGCCTTATGGTTTGCTGCCATTAATAACAGTACGGCCATCCATAAGTTAGCCACAATCACATCAACTGTCACCATTGCAGAGAAGATATCGCCGCCTACTTCAAACATTTCTTTCATTGAAGCTTGGTTTGCGCCGCCACCAATCCAGCTACCGGCGATAGTCGTCATACCACGCCACACTGCGTCAGGGCCATGGCCCCCCACCGCTTCTGGGTAAACTGCGCTCATTACTAAGATAGCCAAAGGGCCACCAATAACAATACCCAAGGTACCTGTTAAAAACATGACTAATGCTTTTGGCCCAAGGTTTAGGATCGCTTTTAAATCAATACTGATGGTAAGCAAGATTAAGCAAGCTGGCAGTAAATAGCGTGACGCTACAAAATATACATTCGAAGAATGACCATCAACAATCCCAAAAGTATTGAGTAATGATGGTAAAAAGTAGCAAAGCAATAATGCTGGTACATATTTATAAAATTTTTGGCAGGCAGCATTATTACTGTGCGAGGTTTTAAAAATAAACCCCAAAATAACGGCAAGCAAACCAAGTACGACTGCGTCATTGGTAATTAGCGCACTGTGGGCGTCAGTCATAAATGTTCCTTTAAATTAGTGGTGTGTATTATTGTTGTCTTCTATTTCAGCTATCTGGTGCTGAATTAATTCGATAGCGGGATCATCTGGGCACTCATTAATAAAGTACTGCAAATCATCACGCGCCATTTTTGGGCAATCTAGCTGATTAAGTAAATAGCCGCGGTCACGACGCTCATAAGGGTCATCACCAAGTAATTCCATCAGCATATCAACACAATGCAATGCATGACCAAATTTACTTTCGCTGATGAACGACCATTTTTGCTGTGCTAGATACAGCTTATAAAGCTCTTCTTCAAAAATCAGTTCAAGCGGTTCTTGCTCATCGCCATTTTCTTCACAGGCATTCTCAGGTGTTATATACCAGCTCTGCTGACCTGTGCTTGGCTCAATTAAATAGCCCTCTTCATCACTCATCCCAACGTGAACGTGCACGTCTCCCTGACTAAGTGTGACCGTGGCATCAAGTTCAGCATGCTGTAATAAATGACAAAGTAAAATTGCCAGCGTGGTTTGCGTGCCACTGCGCATAGTAATGGTATAGCTAAAGCTATTTAACGTGTACTCTGGCACTTTTAAGCTTGATGAGCTAAACAGCCATTGCTGATAAAAGGTATCAAGTAACTTATCGAGACGCTCATGTGGCTCTTTTAATTCGGCGCAAAGAGCTGTTACCGTATTTTCAAGCTCATTAAGGGTGTCATAACAGGCTGTTAAATCAGCTTGTTGATCCCACTTTAATTCAGCGTCGATACAACGATAAAGCACTTTAGAAGAAAATGCGTCAAAGGCCTCATCTTGATAGGATTCATTTTGATCTTCAAACCAAGGGGTGGTCATTTATACTGCTACATCTCTTTCAAAAACGAACAGCTAGTTTACCTACTTTTGCTTTAAGTTACCAATACTGAGCGTTGAGATATAAAAAAGCGGTACGACAGCCAATGCAATCAAATACCGCTCAGAGATTTGTTATAAAAGAAGTGCTGTTTTTGCAGATGCTAAATAACCAATTGCTAATAAAATAAGCGTGGTGATCGCAAGTAATACAAGCTTCGCGCTATTTGCACTTTGCTTAGCGGCAACCACACCGAGTACAATATAAGCAACCACTAAGATTATCTTTTCTAATAACCAAGATTGTTCAAGCGGGTTAAAACCGGCCATTACAATTAATGCCACTGCAGAAATAAGTAATAAGGTGTCGATACTGTGGCTGCCAATAAACACCGCTTTGTTTTTTGCCAGAACGCTCGTCTTTAGGCGAGAGAAAGAACGAACGTAGAATAAGATAATACTCAACACGGCAAATAACATGTGAGTATGTTTTACTGCTAAATAATCCATATGCCCCTAATTTTATTTTAATTAATCTGGATAACGTACAAGTACGTCTTCTATTTCTTTAATTCGCTGATTAAACACATCAATCAACTTTGGATCAAATTGTTTGCCCTGTTGCGCGTTAATTTCTTTCACAACATCGTCAAGCGACCACGGCTCTTTGTAGCAGCGCTTATGACGTAGTGCATCAAATACATCAGCTAAAGCAACGATGCGACCTGCAATAGGGATGTCTTCGCCTTTCAACCCTTTCGGGTAGCCTGAACCATCCCAACGCTCATGGTGTGACAACGCAATCACTGCGCCAGTATTAACAATGTCACGATTGGAGTCTTTTAAAATTAAATGACCTTTTTCAGCATGAAGTTGCATGATAGCCCACTCTTCATCGGTCAATGGCCCCGGCTTATTTAATATAGCGTCGGGAATACCTACTTTACCCACATCATGCAATGGCGCAGCTAAGCGAATAAGCTCTGCTTCGCGTTTTGATAGACCATAGCCCATGGCAAGTTCATAACAAATGTGCGACACACGCTTTACATGGTTACCTGTTTCTGTTGAACGTTGCTCTAACGCTTCACTGAGCCTAAATACTAACTCTTGTTGTGTTGCTTCGATTTCAGATTGTAACTGTACATTTTCATACGCCAGCTGCACATTTTGCGAAAAGATTTCAATCAAGTGACGCTGAGTGTCGGTTAAATGCTTAGGGATACCTGAAATAAACAACATGGAATTATGATTATATTCACTACTGCAATAGGCAAATAAATAGTTCTCACGATAAACAATGGTTTTTTCATTTAAGGCTTGCTGACAGGCTTGAAGCTGATCGTGACTTAACACCTCTTCAATCGCCTTGCCTTCACTGCGTTCAAACTCACCTCGGCCCGAAAACACCACTAGCTTCTTTTGGTTATCTTGCGGGTTACTCGCAACTAAACTGGTTGCATACATGGCCTGATCAACGGTTCCTAATAATGAGGTAAGTTGTTGCATCACCCCTTCAATAAAGCTTTCAAGAGAATGAGTCGAAAAAATGTCTCGCGATGCTTTAATAATTTTTTCAAGGCCTTGACGAGATTGTTCTATCGACAAAATATCACGATATGAACGCAAGCTCGACATCACTACTGTGAACAGTTTTTGTGCTGTTAATTCAGTTTTTGATTTGTAGTCATTGATATCGTAATTAACGATGACCTGACGCTCTGGTGCTTGCCCAGGCTGACCAGTGCGAAGAATGATACGAATATGATTATTTTTTGCGGTTTCACGAATAAACTTGGCAACTTTAAGGCCGGCATCGTCGGTTTCCATAACCACATCGAGTAGTACGATAGCCGCATCTGGATGCTCTTGAATTACCTGCTTAGCTTCTTCACCTGAATAAGCGCTAATAAACTCTAAACGTTTATCTTGAAATTCAAAGTCACTCAACGCAAGCTTTGTTACGGCATGTACTTCTGGCTCGTCATCAACGACGATGACTTTCCAACTACCCTGAACCACCTCATTTACTTCATCAAGTGCTTCATCCGAAAACAAAAAATCATCCATTCTATGGGATCCTCAAAGGCTATGTACGCACAGTGCGCTTTATTGTTACTTAGGCCATTGTGCTAACGTTACACGGTCATTACCGCCAAGATCTTTAATTGTAAGTATATGGCTATACGACATTTGTGCAAAAAATTCTTGTACCTTCACACTTTGTTTGTAGCCATGTTCAATTAAAAGATAGCCATTTGTTGCTAAATAGTCACGTGCGATAGTAATAATTTGTTTAATATCAGCCATACCGTCGTCATCTGCAACTAATGCAGAGAGCGGCTCAAAGCGAACATCGCCTTGGCTTAAATGCTCATCATCATGTTCAATATACGGAGGATTGCTAACAATTAGGTCAAACTTTTGTGTACTTACAGCACTAAACCAATTGCTCAAGGCAAAAGTGGCGTTGTTAATATTGAGTCGTTGTTTGTTCTCTTTGGCAAGCTCAACTGCATCAGCCACTCTATCAACCCCTATCACCTGCCAATTAGGCATTTCACTGGCTAATGCCAAAGCAATTGCCCCTGTGCCAGTGCCTAAATCAAGCACGTTTGCAGCCGTAGGTAGCTCAAGGCCTAAGGCATATTCTACTAACGTTTCGGTATCAGGTCTTGGGATCAGGGTTGTTGGATTAACCTTTAAAGGAAGACTCCAAAATTCACGAAAGCCAACAATATGAGCAACTGGTTCACCATTTAAACGACGCTGACATGCTTGTTCAAAATCACGTTGTTGCTGTTCGGTAAGTTGTTTTTCGGGCCAAGTAAATAAGTAACTACGAGGTTTATCAAGAATGGATAATAACAGGACTTGTGCGTCTAACTTAGCACTGTCGCTGCTAGGCGTTAATAACGCCGTTGCAGCAACAATTGCTTGTTCAATGCATTGTGGCACGATTATTCATCGCCCATCGCGGCAAGTAAGTCAGCTTGGTGTTCTTGCATTAGAGGTTCGATAACACTTCCTAAATCACCAGCAACCACTTCATTCAAACGATAAAGTGTTAAATTAATACGGTGATCGGTAATACGACCTTGCGGGTAGTTATAAGTACGAATACGCTCAGAACGGTCACCGCTACCTACTAGGTTACGACGTTCTGACGCTTCCGCCGCTTGACGCTTTTCATCTTCAGCTTGTTGTAAGCGTGCGCCAAGTACAGACATCGCTTTGGCACGGTTTTTATGCTGTGAACGCTCATCCTGACACTCTACAACCACACCCGTTGGAATGTGTGTAATACGGATTGCTGAGTCAGTTTTATTTACGTGCTGACCACCGGCACCCGATGCACGGAAGGTATCAACTTTAATATCAGCAGGGTTAATTTCAATTGCTTCCGCTTCAGGAATTTCTGCCATAACAGCTACCGTACACGCTGAGGTATGAACACGGCCTTGCGATTCTGTCTCTGGAACACGTTGTACACGGTGCGCACCTGATTCAAACTTAAGCTGACCATACACGCCTTCACCAGAGATATGCGCAATGACTTCTTTATAACCGCCGTGCTCTCCTTCGTTAGTACTTACTACCTCTACTTTCCACTTTTTAGTTTCAGCGTAGCGGCTGTACATACGGAATAAGTCACCTGCGAAGATAGCAGCTTCATCACCACCAGTACCGGCACGAACCTCTAAATAGACGTTATTATTGTCTTTAGGGTCTTTTGGTAACATTAGAATTTGGATTTCATCTTCTAATGCAATAACTTGTGCTTTTGCTTCTTTGTATTCTTCTTGCGCCATTTCACGCATATCAGGATCAGAGTCTTTTAACATTTCTTCTGCTGTAGCAACATCATCTTGGGCTTGTTGGTAAGCTAAAAATGCTTTTACGATTTCTTCTAATTCTGAGTATTCTTTAGATAAGGCACGAAAGCGATTTTGGTCGCTGATCACAGAGGGGTCGCTTAGTAGCGCTTGCACTTCCTCATAACGCTCAACTAAGGTTTCTAATTTTCTATAAACAGACTCTTTCATTTAACGACTATTCCTGATCAATACCTAACATTTTCTTTAATTGGCTTAACTCCGCTGCTTCACCTTTTTTAGCAGCATCTTGAATGGCACGGGTAGGTGCGTGCATCAAGCGGTTGGTCAGTTTGTTTGCCAACTCGAGTATTACTTTTTCTGCCTCTTTGCCTGCTTGTAGCTGGCCAAGGGCTTTTTCGACAAGTTCTGACTTTATATCTTGTACATCGTTGCGATAGTGGCGAATAAGATCCACCGAATCGAGTGAACGCAACCACATAGCAAATTCATCGGTACGTGAGCGAATAATAGCTTGCGCTTGCTCCGCAGCCTGCTCACGGGCGGCGATATTCTCGCTTACTATGGCTTGTAAGTCATCAACTGAATACAAATAGGCAGCATCTAATTCGCCTACTTGGCTTTCGATATCACGCGGTACCGCGATATCGATAAATAACATTGGTTTGTGGCGGCGCTTTTTCAACGCTTGCTCTACCACCCCTTTACCGATAATAGGCAAGGTACTGGCGGTTGAACTAATAACAATATCGGCGTCGTGTAAACGCTCAGGTAACTGGGCAAGTGCAATCACATCCGCGTCAACCTCACTCGCTAAGGTTTTAGCGCGTTCAATAGTACGGTTTGCCACCGTGATTTTTTGCGGATCGTTTTGGTATAAGTGCTTAGCAACGAGTTCAATCGTTTCACCTGCACCAATTAGCAGTACATTGGTTTTATCTAGTTTGCCGTAAATATGTTTTGCAAGATTAACCGCGGCATAAGCAACAGATACAGCACTGGCACCGATGTCAGTTTCGGTACGAACTTGTTTTGCCACTGAAAATGTTTTTTGAAACAAACGGTCAAAAGTTACACCAATGGCATCGTGAGTTTTTGCATTATGGTAGGCTTGTTTTATTTGCCCTAAAATTTGCGGCTCACCAAGTACTAACGAATCTAGACCACAAGACACCCGCATTAAGTGATTAATTGCTTCGTGATCTTCATGATAATAGATATTATTGCTCAGTTCATGTTCATCCAATCCATGGAAACTGGCTAACCAGTGCAACAGGGTTTGGGAATTACGCTCAGCAAGGCTACAATAGATTTCAGTTCGGTTGCAGGTCGAAACAATAACCGCTTCATTAAAATGCGCATGACCACTTAATTGCTGTAACGCCTCAGACATTTGCTCAGGCGAAAACGCGACTTTTTCGCGTAATTCTACGGATGCGGTTTTGTGATTTATACCAAGTGCTACGATGGTCATATGTACCAAATATTGCTAAGCCCAGCTGTAAAGGCATTAATTTTACCAAAAATCAGCGGAATATGGAAAGTAAGGAACGACATTTGATTAAACAATATTTGATTTTATTCATGTTTTTTTTATTTATCGGCGGTTGTGCGCAAAAAATTTCAACAGTTGATTACATTTATCC
>NZ_JACSOG010000060.1:0-13691 GCF_014349195.1 Pseudoalteromonas sp. BZK2
AGGTGCAAGAGCAGGCGCAGTTAACACTGTAGTAAACAACGCCCCCTTCTAGGGGGCTAATGCAAAGCCACCTTCTTTAGAAGGTGGATCTTTTACTTTTATAGTTCAGGTTTTGCTAAGTCAGTGCTTGTTATCTTCACGACAAAAAAGGATCTAGTAATATGAATAAACTCATCATCTTTGCATTGTTAAGCTTAATTTTAAGTGGTTGTAGTAGTGCGCCTTCGGTATCTAAAGGAGCGATAGAAAAAGGCAAAGCCAGTTATTACGCTGATAAATATCATGGCCGAACGACAGCAAGTGGTGAAGTGTTTAATCAACAGGCATTGAGCGCGGCTCATCAAACGCTTGGCTTTGGCAGCAGAGTAAAAGTCACCAATATTGCTAACAATAAAAGTGTGATTGTTACCATTAATGACCGCGGCCCATTTATCCGCGGTCGTATTATAGATTTATCAAAAAAGGCGTTTTCACAAATTGCCTTAGTCAAGCAAGGTGTGATTGACGTTACTGTTGAGCAGCTCGATTAAAAACGGGTAATAAGCTCTACGTAGTCGGCTTCATTAGCCATCAATTCAGCATGACTTGCAAAGGCTCTTACTTGTCCTTGTTCTAACCAAATAACCTTATCAACACGACTTAGCATTGCTGGGTCGTGAGTAATGGTCAGCATGGTTTTATCTGCCCATATTTTCTCAAGCGTAGTCAGCAAGTTTTGCTTAGTGTGGTTATCTAGACTCTCTGTTGGCTCATCAAGAATGATTAAATTACCTTGCCTTAATAGGGCTTGAGCAATGGCAATACGACGTGACTGACCATGAGAAAGCTTTCTGCCAGCGGTTCCTAAGCGGGTATTAAGGCCGGCTTTTAAGTTCTTAAGCCAAGAGCCAAGTTCAGCGTTTTCACAGGCTTCAATAAGCATCTCATCTGTCGCATCAAAAGCTGCATAACGAAGATTTTCACGTAGCGTGCCATCAAAAATATGATGCTGCTGGGCAACTATCGTTAGCTGCTTAAAGCGTGTTGCAGTGCTCAAGCTTTCAAGTTCAAAGTTATCTTGCTTGGTGGTGAGCTTTAATGAGCCTGATTGCAGCGGCCAAAGGCCCGTGAGTAAGTTAACTAGAGTGGTTTTGCCACTGCCACTGGCACCGACTAGGGCAACTTTACTGCCGGGTGTAATCGCAAAATTGATATTGCTAAGGGCTTTACTTTTTGCCCCCAAGTATTGGTAATTGACCTCGCTTAGTTCAAGACCAAGCCCTGATTTGTCAGCTAATTGGTTTGCTAGCTGATCATCTAAGTTGTTTGGCTTTTCGGCTAAGCTGTTGTGTTTATCTTCAAGATCAAACAGTCGCTTTGCGGCACTTAAAGTAAGCGGCAATTCAATAAATGCCGTAGGCAGAGTGAGCACGGTTTCAAAGCTTGCTAATACAAATAACGCGAGCATCGCCAGTTCAACGTTTTTCATACTCCCTATTGCAACCAGTGGAATTATCATAAATACACTGGCTAGCATGGTGAGTTGTATCACCAAAGTTTTTAAGCCATTACTATTTGCTATGGCCTTGTGTCGATTGTAGAGCTGGCTGTTGTATTGTTTACTGAGTGAATCACAATGTGCTAATTGCGCCGCATGTGCTTGATAGACAGCAAGCTCTCTGGCACCTGATAGTGTATCGGCAAGTTCAGCTCTTAACTCGGCTGAAAGTTGGGTTTCGGTATCCGCTTGTTGGTGAAGCTTATGGCTTAACAATGTGGGAAGCAGCACGCCAATAATCATCAGTGAAGTAAAGCACACTAATGCAACGTCAGCGTTATACATAGCCATGAAGGCCATCACGATAGGAATGCTGAAAAGGGCGACAATAATAGGCAGCAGTACATTTAGGTAAAACTTATCCAGCGCATCGACATCATTCTGTAGCCGGTTAAATAAATCGCTACTACGACTCATTGCTAAGTCAACGTTGTTCAGTTGGCTCAAAGTCTTGAACATGTTTACGCGAATTTCGCTCAGTAATAAAAAGGTAGCATTATGAGTTATCATCCGCTCACCGTAACGAGACGCTGTGCGCACGATAGCTAAAAAGCGGATCACTCCAGCTGGGGTAAAGTAATTCATCTGCACACCAGCAATGCCCGCCGCTGCCATGGCTGCTAAAAACCACCCCGATATAGCGAGCAAGCCTACATTAGCAAGTACCGTTAAGCTTGCTAAAAAAGTCCCTAAAAGCAGCATGCCAGTATGAGGTTTGCACAGTTTTAATAGACGTATAAAGTTATGCATGGGCGTCACCTTGGCTCACAAGTTTAGCAAATAGGCCTGCTTGCTCAGTCAGTTGCTGGTACTGACCAGATTCAACAATGTGACCTTGTTGCATAACGTAAATCTTATCGGCGTGTTTAACCGTATTCAGTCGGTGAGCAATAACCAGCACTAAGTGATCTTTTGCATACTCGCGGATCGCTTGATTGATTAAATGCTCGGTTTGGCTGTCTAAGTGAGCGGTAGGCTCATCTAGCATTAGCACAGGGGCATTCTTCAAAAATGCACGAGCAAGGGCAATACGTTGTTTTTGCCCACCAGAGAGGCCTTCTCCTTGTTCACCGAGCAAGGTATCAAAGCCATCAGGTAGTGCAGTAATAAACTCAAGTGCGCCAGCTTTACTTGCTGCTTCATCGAGCTCTGCTTGGCTTGCATCGGGTTTAGCTAAACGCAGGTTCTCTGCAACGCTCCGATAAAATAACGTGGCGTGTTGTGGGATCCACGCCAGCTGTGCTTGCCAATCAGCTAATGCAGTATCACTAAGTGGTTGCTCGTTAATGCTAATGGCACTATTGGCCTGATGATGAAAACCCAATAGGCAATCAAACAAGGTACTTTTACCCGAGCCACTTTCACCCACAAAGGCAATTAAGCCTGAGCTTGGCAGGGTTAAGTTGATATCAGTTACCCCTTCGTTTGTTTCAGGGTAATGAAAGGTAAGCGCATTCAGCTGTATATGCTTTATTGGTAACTCAAGTTTAGATGACCCTACATGTTCATCTGAGTCGCTTTGATTGATTATGTCGACCATATCAGCAGCGGCACTGATCCCTTCAAGTTTTGCATGATAATGAGTGCCCATTTGTCGAAGTGGTAAGTAAAACTCAGGGGCTAGTAGTAGCACCACAAATCCAGTGGCAAAATCGAGGGTACCAAAAAATAATCTAAAGCCAATGATCACGGCAACAAGTGCCACACTAATGGTGGCTAAAAACTCAAGAGCGAAAGACGATAAAAAGGCGACTTTCAATACACCCATAGTTGCTCCACGGTAATCATCAGAAATCTGACTGATGCTATTTAGCTCTCGCTTGGTTGCATTAAAGAGCTTGAGTTGAGTTAAGCCTTGTAATCGGTCAAAAAAGTAATTACCAAGTACCGCTAGTTGTTGCCAGCGTTCTTGATTTAACTGCTCAGCTTTATGGCCCACTAAAATCATAAAAAAGGGGATAAGCGGGGCTGTTAAAAGGAATATGAGGCCTGCTTTGTAATCGGTTGGAAAAATCACCACTAATATCGCTAATGGAATAAGCGCACTGTAAGCCACACTTGGAATGTAGTTGGCGTAATATTGATGTAGTGCTTCAACCCCATTATGTAAGGTGTTAAGTGTTGCGCCATGACCTTTTTGTTCACTGTAGGCTGGCCCAAGTTTGCTGAGCTTTTCTAGCAATGTATTTCGCATCACGTTTTTTATTTTTAACGCGGCGCGGTTACTCACGCGTTCACTTAGGGCAACCAACAAAGCACGAACTAAAATTAGCCCTGCCAACGGCCATAATAATGAGCTTACGGCTTGCAAGTTTGCTTGTTCAAACATGACTTGATGAGCCGCGTTTGCAAGAAGATAACAAGAGGCAATCATTAATAGGGCGTTGAGTGTGCCCAAACTAATGCTTAATTTAAGAAGCCCTGAAGCGGACTGACTATATTGCTTTAAAAAAGCGCGCAGCGTTTGTTGCTGCGCGCGATTTGGTCGGGGTTTAGTTGTCATCGGTGTTTTTGAGTCTCGCGTAAAGCTCTAGCTCATCATCAGCAATCGAATCTTTATGTTGGTGAAATTCGTACCACATTACGTTGATCACCCCAAGGGTACAGGCTAATAGAACACCTAAAATCCAGGCAAAATACCACATAATTAAATCTCCTTAGTAGCTACCGTGCGTGTTGTTTTCAATTTCACTAATCGTTACTTTGCGCCACATCTTCACATAGCACCACGTTGTGTAAATAAGAATAAGTGGTACAAAAATAACCGCTGCAATAAACATCACGTTGAGAGTCATATGGCTCGAAACCGCATCCCACATAGTTAAACTAATATTTGGGTTGTTACTCGAAGGCATAACGAACGGGAACATTGACATACCCGCAGTTAAAATTACGCCTGCAAGCATTAAGCTTGATGCAATCAGGGCCATTGCTGGTTTTTGTAATTTAGATAACACAATCGCTAGTGCCGCCATCACGAATGCAAGGGCAGGGAACAGCATGGTTAATGGCATTTTTGTATAGTTATCAAGCCATGCACCCGGTGCCTGCGTGACTGTTTTACCAAGCGGGTTTGCAAAGCCTTGAGTATCGCCCATGCTAACGATTTTATAACCGTCAATTTGCGATACCCACACACCTGCCAAGGCAAACAACACAATAAACGCCATCAGCGCATATTGACCGTATTGTGCTGAGCGTTTTGCAACCTCTGCATCCGTACGAAGTTGTAGCCACATTCCTGCATGACCAACCAACATCAGTACGCTTACTAAGCCAACAACAATGGCAAATGGGTTTAATAACGCAAAGAATGAACCTTGATAACTGACACGCAGTAGGTCGTCGATATGATAAGGCACGCCCAGTAATAAGTTACCAAATGCCACACCAAATACTAAAGCAGGAATAAAACTGCCTGCAAATAAGCCCCAATCCCAGTTGTTTCGCCAGCGTGGTGAGTCTATTTTTGAGCGGTAATCAAAACCAAGCGGTCTGAAAAATAACGCAAATAACACCAGCATCATAGCAAAGTAAAAGCCAGAGAACGCGGCCGCGTATACCATAGGCCAAGCAGCAAATAGTGCACCCCCAGCGGTGATGAACCAAACTTGGTTACCATCCCAGTGAGCACCTATGGTGTTAATTACAGTACGGCGCTCCACATCGGTTTTACCAACTAGGCGAAGCAAAATTGCCACACCCATGTCCATGCCATCGGTCACTGCAAAGCCAATCAGTAATACACCAATTAACAGCCACCAGATTAGTTTTAATGTTTCGTAATCAAAAATCATGACTGAGCTCCTTGGCTTGCAAGTGAATCTGCTTTAGCAAGTTCATGGTGATATTTACCAGTATGAAGCGAGCTTGGACCTTGTTTAATAAAGCGCAGCATTAACCAGCCTTCTACAGCAGCAAGTCCTGTGTAAAAGATAATGAAGCCAGTAATGCTGATAAGTAAATCGTTTACCGTCAGAGATGAGGTTGCCAAGAAGGTTGGTAGAATCTCTGAAATAGCCCATGGTTGGCGGCCATATTCAGCAACAATCCAACCAAATTCAATGGCAATCCACGGCAGTGGAATACTCCATACCGCAGCCCATAATAACCAGCGTTTTTGCTCAATAATGCGGTGCGCGTTGTAATAAAATGCAAGCACGAATACGCCAAGCATGATCACACCGCAACCGACCATAATTCTGAAGGACCAAAACATAGGACCAACTTTAGGGAACGAATCTTTCACTGCTTTTTGAATGTGCTCTTCTGTGGCATCTACCACGTTAGGCGTATAGCGTTTTAGTAGTAAACCATAGCCAAGGTCGTCTTTTAAGCTATCGAATTTTGCAATGTTTTCTGGAGTGTCTTCACCACCTCGAAGCTTCTCTAAGTATTCGTATGCAACCATGCCATTACGAATTCGTATTTCGTGTTGCTTTTCTAGATCTTTAATACCCGTTACCTGTTCATCAATAGAGCGAGTAGCAATAATGCCCAGTGCATAAGGTATTTTAACAGCAGCGTGGGTGACTTGCTCTTCTGAATCAGGAATACCGACCAGAGTGAATGCAGCAGGGGCTTCTTCGGTGTGCCACTCAGCTTCAATGGTTGCGAGTTTAACTTTTTGTACCTCGCCAACTTCGTAGCCAGATTCATCACCAAGTAAAATAACACAAAGGATAGACGCTAAACCAAACCCAGAAGCAACCGAAAACGAGCGTTTAGCAAAAGCAAGATCGCGACCTTTTAGGATGTACCAGCTACTAATGCCCAGTACAAACATAGATGCTGCAACATACCCTGCCGAAACGGTATGAATAAACTTAACTTGTGCGACGGGATTGAATACCAGTTCAGCAAAGCTGGTCATTTCCATGCGCATGGTTTGATAATTAAACTCAGCCCCTACAGGGTTTTGCATCCAACCATTGGCAATCAAAATCCATAAAGCTGATAGGTTAGTACCTAGAGCCATAAGGAAAGTTGCAGCTAAATGCTGACGTTTTGTTAGTCGCTCCCAACCTAAAAAGAACATACCGACAAAGGTTGACTCTAAAAAGAATGCCATTAAGCCTTCAATCGCTAGCGGTGCGCCAAAAATATCGCCCACGTAGTGAGAGTAGTAAGACCAGTTGGTACCAAACTCAAACTCCATGGTTAGACCTGTCGCCACACCAATCGCAAAGTTAATACCAAATAACTTACCCCAGAATTTAGTCATATCACGATAAATTTCGCGACCAGTCATCACGTAAACGGATTCCATGATCACCAAAATCCACGTCATACCTAAAGTAAGGGGAACAAATAGGAAGTGAAAGAGGGCAGTGATTGCAAACTGCAATCGCGATAGATCCACAAATGTTTCATCTATCATTGTTTAGCTCCTTGTTAGCGAGTGCGGTAGACACGACAAATTATTGGTTATGAAGTTTCAGTAATTATTGAAACTTTGTGAATATTAACCTTGTATCCATTTTAGTCAATAGAAAAATAAGAAAATAAGATTAAATAATTGTTCATCATTTCTACAGACTAGAGATTAAAGCTTAACTTTTCAATCGATTAATTACCTTATCAAAAACTTTTAGCCAGTTTTTATAGAACAAAAAGATTACTCACTTATAGGTATTCTCTCGGCTAAAAAATTAATTGTTTACTTTCTTAGCTGGTTACCTAGGTTAATGAATAAGCACTTATTTAAATTCTAGTATTAATTACTCGTGTGACATTTATCCGACTGCTAAAACACGGTAAACTCATTTTTATTAGTGCCAAAAGTTGCGAATTATCAACGAATGAAAGAACAAACAAAGCCGTTACGTATTGCCTTGGTGGCAGGTGAGTTATCAGGTGATATTTTAGGTGAAGGGCTAGTAAAAGCACTTAAACGCCGTTTTCCAGATGCCATATTTGAGGGGATTGCAGGCCCGCGTATGCAAGCGGCTGGCTGTAAAACATTATTCGATATGGACGAATTATCTGTAATGGGCTTAGTTGAAGTACTTGGCCGATTACCGCGCCTACTAAAAATACGCAAACAATTGGTGCAGCATTTTATCGATAACCCACCAGATGTATTTATTGGTATAGATGCCCCTGACTTTAACTTACGTGTTGAAAAGCCGCTAAAAGAGGCGGGTATTAAAACAGTACAATATGTTAGCCCGTCAGTGTGGGCGTGGCGCGAAAAACGCATTCATAAAATCAGTGCCGCCACTAACTTAGTGTTGGCATTATTGCCGTTCGAAAAAGCCTTTTATGATAAGCACGATGTACCTTGTACCTTTGTAGGTCATACTCTGGCTGATGATATTGCCCTTGAGCACGACCAAACTGAGGCTCGTAACCAACTAGGTTTAGCACAAACTGATAAAGTACTTGCGTTGTTACCTGGAAGCCGAGGTTCTGAAGTAGGGCTTTTAAGCGAAACCTACATTGAAACAGCGGCTAAATTGCAAGCGCAAAACCCTGAACTCAAAATTGTGGTGCCGTTAGTCAATGAAAAACGAAAAGCACAGTTTTGTGAGATTTTAGAAAAAACAGCCCCTGATCTAAAACTGCAATTATTGGATGGTCAGTCAAATCTTGCAATGCAAGCCGCTGATGCCATTTTGCTTGCCTCAGGAACCGCAACACTTGAAGGTATGCTGTATAAAAAGCCGATGGTTGTGGGTTATAAAATTAAGCCATTGAGTTACTGGATTTTCAAAACCTTATTCACGTTTAACATTAAGTATTTCTCGTTGCCTAATTTATTAGCCGATGAGGAACTCGTCCCAGAGTACCTACAAACTGAGTGTAATGTTGAAAACCTATCGGCTGCGCTAACTCCTATGCTTAATACCGATAACAGCGAACTAAAGGCGCGCTTTTTAGCCATACATAAAGACATTAGATTAAATGCCAATGAACAAGCTGCAGCAGCAGTCGCGGAGTTACTAAATGCAAATTGAACGACCGAATGTTAATTATATTGCTGGTGTAGATGAAGTTGGCCGTGGTCCATTGGTCGGTGATGTTGTAACTGCTGCGGTAATACTGGACCCAAATAAACCCATTGCCGGGTTAGCCGATTCTAAAAAGTTATCAGACAAAAAACGTCAATTATTAGCGGCAGAAATAAAAGAAAAAGCCCTGTGCTATGCCATTGGGCGTTGTAGCCCAACTGAGATTGATGAGCTAAATATTTTACATGCCACCATGCTCGCGATGAGCCGCGCAGTTGAAGGTTTAAGTGTAAAGCCAGAGTTTGTTTTTATTGATGGTAATCGTGTGCCGAGCCAATTAACTGTGCCAGCACAGGCGGTAGTAAAAGGCGATAGCCTAGTCGAAGAGATTTCAGCGGCATCTATTTTAGCGAAAGTTGCCCGCGATGAAGAAATGATTGAGCTTGATAAGCGTTACCCTGACTATGGTTTTGCAGGCCATAAAGGCTACCCAACTAAAGCACACTTTGCAGCACTCGAACAATACGGAGCAATTGCAGAACATCGTAAAAGCTTTAAACCTGTTCAGCGCATTTTGGCGTTAAAAGGAGAGCAACTGTAATGCCTGCGCCGCAATTTGTTCACTTACGTGTTCACTCAGATTTCTCCATGGTGGATGGCCTAGCTAAAACTAAGCCGATTGTCGCTAAAGCAGAAGAGCTGCAAATGCCTGCGTTGGCTATCACCGATCAGATGAACTTATGTGGTTTGGTGCGTTTTTATGGTGCTGCCCATGGCGCAGGTATTAAGCCTATTGTCGGCGCAGATTTTTGGCTCAGAAGCCCTGAATTTGAAGATGAACCTAGCCGAATTACCATCTTAGCGAAAGATAACGAAGGCTATAAAAACCTCACCTTGTTGATCTCTAAAGCGTACCAACGCGGACATTTATTTCACCGCCCGGTAGTAGACCGTGAATGGCTGGTGGAGCACAAAAGCGGCCTAATTTTATTATCTGGCGCTAAAGATGGCGACTTAGGTAAAGCATTATTAAAAGGTAACCCTGGGCTTATAGAATCGGTCGTTAGCTTTTATAAGCAACATTTTAGCGATCATTATTACATTGAGCTTATTCGTACAGAACGTGCTTTAGAAGAAGACTATTTGCACTTAGCTGTTGAGCTTGCCGCAAAAGAGCAGTTACCTGTAGTGGCAACTAACGAAGTAGTATTTTTAAAGCCAGAAAACTTTGAAGCCCATGAAATCCGCGTTGCAATCCATGACGGTTACACCCTAGAAGATAAACGTAGACCAAAACGTTTTTCTGAGCAGCAATACCTTAAAACGGCTGAGCAAATGGCTGAGCTATTTAGCGATATTCCTGAGGCTTTAGAAAACACTGTTGAAATTGCTAAGCGCTGTAATGTGACCGTGCAGCTCGGGACTTACTTCTTACCAGATTACCCAACCGGTTCGCTAAAAATTGAAGACTTCTTGGTTAAGGTCTCTGAAGATGGTCTTGAAGAGCGTTTACAGTTTTTATTCCCAGATGAGCAAGAGCGAAAAGAAAAACGTGGCGAGTATGATGAGCGTCTGAAAATAGAGCTCGACGTAATCAACCAAATGGGTTTCCCAGGTTACTTCTTGATCGTAATGGAGTTCATTCAGTGGAGTAAAGATAACAATATTCCGGTAGGTCCAGGGCGTGGTTCTGGTGCGGGTTCATTGGTTGCTTATGCACTGAAGATCACCGACCTCGATCCACTCGAATTTGACTTACTATTCGAACGTTTCTTGAACCCAGAACGTATCTCAATGCCCGATTTCGACGTCGATTTCTGTATGGATAGGCGTGATGAGGTAATTGATCACGTAGCGGCGCTTTATGGTCGTGACGCGGTATCTCAGATCATTACCTTTGGTACCATGGCTGCAAAAGCGGTTATCCGTGACGTAGGCCGTGTACTTGGTCACCCTTACGGCTTTGTTGATCGTATTTCTAAACTAGTACCGGGCGATCCGGGCATGACCTTGGCTAAAGCGTTTGATGTTGAGCCGCGTTTACAAGAAGCCTACGACGGTGATGAAGAGGTCAAAGAGCTTATTGATATGTGTCGCATCCTTGAAGGCTGTACACGTAACGCGGGTAAGCACGCTGGTGGTGTTGTAATATCACCCACCACAATCACTGACTTTGCCGCTCTTTATTGTGATGATGAGGGTAAATTCCCGGTAACGCAATTTGATAAAAATGACGTTGAGACAGCAGGTTTAGTAAAGTTTGACTTCTTAGGTCTTAGAACACTTACCATCTTGCAGTGGGCACTTGATATGACTAACGAGCGCTTAGCTCGTGAGGGTAAAAAGCCCGTTGATATCAACGCTATTCCACTTGATGATAAGCCAAGTATTGAGTTACTGCTACGCGCCGAAACCACCGCGGTATTCCAGCTCGAATCTCGTGGTATGAAAGACCTTATTCGTCGTCTAAAGCCCGACTGCTTCGAGGATATGATCGCACTGGTAGCACTATTTCGCCCAGGTCCATTGCAATCAGGCATGGTAGATAACTTTATCGACCGTAAGCATGGCCGCGAAGAATTATCTTATCCAGATGCGCAGTGGCAACACGATAGCTTGCAACCAATCCTTGAGCCAACCTACGGTATCATTCTTTATCAAGAACAAGTAATGCAGATTGCTCAGGTACTGGCTGGTTATACACTAGGTGGCGCTGACATGCTGCGTCGTGCGATGGGTAAGAAAAAGCCAGAGGAGATGGCAAAGCAACGTTCAACCTTCGAAGAAGGCGCTGTTAATAACGGAGTTGACGGCGAACTTGCAATGAAAATCTTCGACTTGGTAGAGAAGTTCGCAGGTTATGGTTTTAATAAATCTCACTCTGCTGCTTATGCCTTAGTATCGTACCAAACGCTGTGGATGAAAACCCACTACCCAGCAGAGTTTATGGCTGCGGTAATGTCGGCAGATATGGATAACACCGATAAAATTGTTACCTTGGTAGATGAATGTGAAAACATGAAACTGACCTTGTTACCGCCGGATGTTAATGCCGGTGAGTACAAGTTTACGGTTAATCTACAAGGTGAAATTGTTTACGGTATTGGTGCCATTAAAGGGGTTGGTGAGGCACCGGTTGAAGCTATTTTAGAAGCTCGTAGCGAAGGTGGCCCGTTTAAGGACTTATTTGATTTTTGTGCCCGTGTTGACTTAAAGCGTTTAAACAAGCGTGTTGTTGAAAAGCTTATTTATGCCGGAGCGCTCGACCAACTTGGCCCAGATAAAACCCAGCCTGGCCGTGCAACCTTACTCGCAAGCTTAAAAGATGCCATGCGGGCGGCCGATCAGCATCATAAGGCTGAGTCACTAGGGCAGGCCGATTTATTCGGTTTACTTGCTACAGAGCCAGATGAAGTTGAACAAGCATTTATTAAAGCCACAGATTTAACCGACAATGAGTGGCTAGACGGTGAGAAAGAAACTTTAGGTCTGTATTTAACTGGTCACCCAATTAATCAGTATCGTAAAGAGTTAAAGCATTATACATCAGGAAGGCTGGTCGATTTACAACCCACTAACCGCGATGTCCAGTCAACGGCTGCAGGCTTAGTGATCTCAGCTCGTACCTTGATAAACAAAAAGGGAAATCGATGGGGTCTTGTAACTTTAGATGACAAGAGTGCCCGTATTGATGTACGCTTATTCCCAGAACAGTTTGAAATGTACCAAGATTTGCTGCAAGTAAACAATATCTTGGTAATATCTGGACAGGTCAGCTTTGATAACTTCTCTGGTGGCATTACAATGACCGCTAGAGACATATGCACCATCGCACAGGCGCGAGAAAAACGTATAAAAGCGATTAAAATGACCTTGAATATGGTGCAGATCGAGGCGAACTTCTTCGATAATTTACAAAAAGTGCTGGAACCTTATAAGTTTGGTACTTGTCCTATTAAAGTATTCTATCAACGTCCGGATGCGTTGGCTGAGATTACTTTAGGAACCGAATGGTGTGTTACGCCGAGTGATGACTTAATTCACAAGTTATCGCTGATGGCGGCGCAAGATGTAGAACTAGAATTTAACTAATTAGGTAGTTTAGAGCATGAGCCTCAATTATCTTGATTTTGAGCTTCCAATCGCTGAATTAGAAGCAAAAATTGAAGAATTACAAAATGTAAGCCGCGCTGGCGAATTAGACCTTGGATTAGAAGAGGAAGTCAGTCGATTAAAAGAGAAAAGTGCTGAAATGAAAGAGAAAATTTTCTCTGAATTAGGTGCTTGGCAGGTTTCTCAGTTAGCCCGTCATCCGTTGCGTCCTTATACTCGTGATTACATCGAGCGCATTTTCACGGAATTTGACGAACTAGCAGGCGACCGTACTTTTGCTAACGACCCAGCTATTTTAGGTGGTGTTGCACGTTTTGAAGGTCAACCAGTGATGGTTATTGGCCAACAAAAAGGGCGTGACACGGCTGAAAAAATTAAACGCAACTTTGGTATGCCAAAGCCAGAAGGTTACCGTAAAGCATTACGCTTAATGGAAATGGCTGAGCGTTTCAAAATGCCAATCATGACTTTTATCGACACCCCTGGTGCATACCCAGGTGTTGGCGCTGAAGAGCGTGGTCAAAGTGAAGCAATTGCGCGTAATCTTAAAGTAATGGCTGCGTTAAAAGTACCAACTATCTGTACTGTTATCGGTGAAGGTGGTTCTGGTGGTGCATTAGCTATTGGTGTGGGCGACCGCGTTAACATGTTGCAATACAGCACTTACTCTGTAATTTCGCCAGAAGGTTGTGCATCAATCTTATGGAAAAGCGCAGACAAGGCACCATTAGCTGCAGAAGCCATGGGTGTAACAGCTGCACGTGTTAAAGAGCTTGATTTAATCAACAACGTAATTGATGAGCCACTTGGTGGCGCACATCGGAATTACGATGCGATGGCGCGTAATCTCAAAAACCAACTTAAACGTGACCTAGCTGATTTACAAGGCCTTTCACTAGATGAAATGCTTGATCAGCGTTACAAACGTTTAATGTCGTTTGGCTATTGCTAAACACAGCTTAAAATTGAAAAAAGCCGCTTTTGCGGCTTTTTTTGTTTTCGGCCCTAAACCACCTACTTCAGTAGGTGGTTATCATCATTTAGGCTTTGCCTGAAAAAATACTCATGTTAATTCCTTACTTGATTTT
>NZ_JACSOG010000061.1:0-12180 GCF_014349195.1 Pseudoalteromonas sp. BZK2
GGGTAACACCCGCATCTCAGCAGAAACAATCTGTTAAAACGAAAGTCTTCGAATTATCGAAGTTGGATTTTGGATCTGAGAAAAAAGAAGCTGCCTAGCTGTTAAGCTAGGCTGTAGAAGCCCAGTGATCAGAGTGAACCGATGTCGCTGGGTAGTTCACCGCTGATTCACATTGTTGCTCGGTAAATTTACCAATATGACAATCATTAGGTTTAACTTCTAGGTAGTTAGCCAACTGTCTGTACACATCACTCTTGCAAAACCATACTCTTTCCAAAGTACATCTAATATTTTGTGTGCCTTTTGTCTTGCGCTTCTAGTGCCGGCATTAGCCAGGGTTCCTTGAGGAAGTTATCTCCTTTGTGCACTGCAACGTATGAATCACACCCTGATTTGTAGTTTTCACAAAGATAAACTAAACCGTGATCTTTACCTTTGAATATGTGCTTTGATTCTGAAAGTGATGCTAACCCGGAACAGTATTCACATCGAACTTTGATGTCCTCTGCAGCTCTTGAGTTTCTTCCCATCACAATATCTTCCAGAAAGTGGATGAAATATATTTGCATCGATTTTTCAGCTAAGTTAGTTAAGTAATTAGCTTTATGCTTCAGCTCCCCTACAAGTGCCAGGGATAGAGCTTCATGCCGGTGATCAGAGAGCAACTTGCTTAGTTCATTTACATAGCTATACGTAGAAGCATCAACTATTCCAGACTTAGATAGTTGCTCTTGGACCAGTTTTTTTAGATGACTTGGTTTAAATAAATCACAGCTTTGCCTTGTTTTAGTGTTTGTATGTCTTCCATTAAACCCTGGTTAAACAATTGCGCTGGAATTCAAAAAAACTCAATTTTCTCTATTTTAATCTCTGCTTCAATTTTTTAACGTGAAATAATGAGTGGCATAAGGAGGTGTAAATGAACCCAAAAAAATCAATACCAGTCTCCCAATTAGCTCTTTATTACTCAGATAGAGAATTATTTAGGAAAGCTAAAGGTGGTGCATTCGATAAAAAACTGGCTAAAAGAGGCACGCGAGAGCACGCCCGGGCAGGTAAAAGTTCAAATCTAATACGCGCTGTGTTTTTAACTATTATAGGTTTCATATGTTACTTATTATTCAAATTTTTCTAGTTTTCTCTATCGTAGTGATCGTACTTATTGCAAAAGGGTATAGCGTCAAGAGAAAGCTACAAGTGCCTCTTTATTATCTATTTATTGGTGGTGATGTTGGGGGGCGAAAACCAATAAAGGTAGAAAATAAGAATCTAGTCGGTATGCCAGATGCCCTATTCTTCAATCTATTAAAGCTTAGGTTTGTTGTATGTGAGTTTAAGTCTCGAAACTATACTGGAGTAAATTTATATGAAAGAGCTCAAATTACATTGTATATGGGAATGCTGAACAAATGGTATCTACCTGCACCGCAAGGTATTGTTGCATATGGTAATGGTTTTGCTGTTCGAGTGAGGTTTAATCAATAAAACTAGAGATTATAATCGCCTGTTAGTTTATATATGCACATGTATCGCTTTCTGGTCTTTTTTCGTCATTTTACTGACAACTAACATAAACGAGTTATCTATCATGCGCTCTACTTCGCCTTGTGGAATAGAGCCATCGAGTATGACGGTGTTCCAAAGTCGTTTAATAGTTAGCAAGTATAACCCATTAATTTTCATTATAAAAACTTCATACACCTCTATGCTACCAAATTTGTATGCCTGATATTTCAATTGAATTTTAATTTATGGAGATTCATTCTCTGCCTCAACAGACTTCATATTTATAAAAGCTAACAGAAGAATTGAGTCGTTTAATCATTCATCGTACTAAATGTAAGTTTTTTACGTACATTTGCGAGACACAAGAGTGATATCAGTAATGATAGGTTTCCAATACACTTACTCTAACTTGAGAAACTGAACTAGAGACACTATGAACACAATTTTGAAATATACTTGCCCAATTGCACTTGCCTTAGCTTTAGTTGCTTGTGGTGGAAGTAATAGTACTAAGAGTGAACTTATTACAACAGCGCCAGAACCTACAGCTACTCAACCTGAAGCTGTTTATAACCTTCATCCTGATGACGTTGCGGAATATGTTGAAGAGTTTAAATATAAGTATGATCAATTGGAGCTGCAAATTGATGGAGTGCAATATGATATATCGGTTCATTCTACTGATGTAGAGGAGAAAGTTGTATATGCCAGCTATGAGAAAGGTTTTTTGTCTTTTGGCTTTGACTTTATAGAAGGAGTGCCCTTGGCTAAACTCTATGTTATAGAAACTGGGACTGAAGATCTAGGGGCTGCTCATAAGGAAGTGGACGCATATTTGGCTGGCTATGACATATCGATTGAATTTGATGATGATAATGCCATTTACACTGGAAGACTTAATAATATTACTCAACAAGACTTCAACGTTCGCCTTGTTGTTAATGATTCTGTAGTTTCAAGTGGTAGTACTACACTAGCAATAGAAGGTGCTGTAGCAACAGTAAAAGGTGAATTAGGCACAAAGACTTACATACAGATCCAAGACCTTGTAAATAATAATCCTGAAGTCACGACTCTCCTCTTGCA
The DNA here is from genome assembly GCF_014349195.1 of Pseudoalteromonas sp. BZK2. Taxonomy (NCBI): domain Bacteria; kingdom Pseudomonadati; phylum Pseudomonadota; class Gammaproteobacteria; order Alteromonadales; family Pseudoalteromonadaceae; genus Pseudoalteromonas; species Pseudoalteromonas sp. BZK2. The sequence goes on from NZ_JACSOG010000061.1 coordinate 2,593, forward strand.
AAATATTAGTGGGTCTGTTGATGATGATATTAACTCACATACAGGAAGGTTGATCCGTAATGCTCAGTTAACAACAAAAGTTGAGAAAGGTTCTAGAATATATTCTGGAGGGGTAGATTTATTTGCGTCTGGTTATCAGCGTCTATATGAAAGCGGTGCTATAGTTGGCGTACATTCTTGGTGTTGTGAATCTGGGAAAACGGCTGACCAGTTGAGCGAAGATGACCCTGCTCACCAATCACAACTAACTTATTTCCGTGAAATGTTAGGTGATGAATTAGGTCCTGAGTTTTACTTCTTTACTATCAATGCAGCTCCTTTTGATAGTATTCACGAAATGTCTGATGAAGAAATGAGAAAATACTTACTCAAAGATGATTAAATAAAGTAGTTAGCGGGGATGTTATCCCCTCACTTATTTTTCGGTATGTGTTATACTCATAGTTTGTTAATCATATACAATACTTTGAGTGTTATGAACTTTTCTTCAAAAATACTCTTAATAGAAGATGATGATGAGCTTTCTCATTTACTAACAAACTATTTATCAGGGTATGGGTTTAATGTAATAGCTCTTAATTCTGGGGAGAGCGCTGTAGAAGTTATTCTTACTCATGCCCCTGATATGGTTATATTGGATTTGATGTTACCTAAAGTTGACGGTTTAACCATAGGAGTTCAGGTAAGAAAACAATTTAAGGGTATAATTTTGATGCTCACCGCAAGTGCTGACGATATGGATCAAGTTGCGGCGCTTGAAATGGGAATTGATGATTTTATTCAAAAGCCCGTTTTACCACGAGTTCTTTTGGCAAAAATAAAAAATTTACTTTCCCGAAAGGCTTTGATTCGAGAGGAAGTTCTAATTCAACCTTCTGACAAAGAGCGAACCTATGGGGCGTTATGGCTAAGCAATCAACTCAAACGGTGTAAATTAGATAATCAGTTAATTAACTTAACACCGTCTGAATTTTCATTGTTATGGCACCTTGTCGAAAACTCAGAGCAAGTAGTCAGCCGAGAAGAATTAATTAAATCTTTAAGAAACATAGACTATGATGGAGTGAATCGATCGATTGATAATAAAGTCTCTCAAATAAGAAAAAAGCTGAAAGATAATGCTTCTAGACCACAAGGGATAATTACTGTGCGTGGTAAAGGTTATATGTTTGTTCCTGATTTTTGGTAATCACACATCTAATTGATGTAGAAGCAATCTAAGTTTTCTTTGAGAACTATACTTCGCTAACTTGAAAAGTTTTTATCATGGCTAGACTATTTTTACCTTTGTATTTTGGTTTACTGTTTACATTGTATTTATTTTTTATAATGTTACATATATTAAATACTTATCTGTATGTTGATGTATACAATATTATCGATGCTGACAACTTTTCCGCAGAAGTTACCTTACTAAATGAGCTGGAAAAACACATATCAGAAGATAGAAAAGGGCTTCTCCTGCAATTAATCGCTGAACGTAACAAAGTTATTATTGAACCGATATCGAAATCAGATATTCCTCTTAACATTCGTGACAAAGTAGTATCTCAAGATGTCTGGGTTGATGATGAGTTTTATGATTATTTTAAAGTCTTCTCAAACGAACAGTATTATAGAATGTATGAAGATGAATCAAATAAGTTGATTCAATTGACACGCAAGTTAGATAACCATATTGCTCTTACTTTGGTTTTCATGGTTGCGCTGTGTTGCTTTATTTGGTTTTTTAATTTGTATCGAAAGTTGCAATTAATTGAAACGACTGTAGTCAATATCAGCAAAGGGGAACTTTCTGCGAGAGTACCTACGAAAAGCTCCCAGAGAGTGGGAAGGCTAAATTATTGTTTAAATAATATGGCTGAGAAATTAGAGCGATTATTAAGCAGTCATAGACGATTAACCCTTTCTATTGCGCATGAAGTTCGCTCTCCTTTATTTAAAATGCACTTATATATTGAACTATTAAGCAAAACAATAGATAAATCATCACAAGAGCACTTTAGTGGTTTAGAAAAGCAGATTTTCGTTATGGAAGAAATGGTCGAAGAGTTATTCCAATATGCTGAAATGGAAAGAGCGGAACTAAAATTACAACTGAAGCCAATACAAATAGAAGATTTCCTAGCATTAAATTGTGAAAAGCTTCAACAAGAGTGCAAGAGTAAAATCCACCTCAAAATTGACTCCCCATGTAATCTAATAGCAGATGACATTTTGCTATCGAGAGCAATAAAAAACTTAGTGATAAACGCCGATAAATATGGTGATGACAATATATTTATCACGGTGTCAAAAAAAAGTAGGAACATTAAGATCTGTATAGAAGATGATGGACGGGGAATTAAGAAGGAAGATTATGAAAGGGTGTTTCAGCCATATTATCGACAAGAAGAACACTCAGATAAAGCTGGGTTTGGACTTGGTTTATCTATTGTAAAAGAAATAGTTGTTCTTCATGGAGCGGATATTATATTGTCGAATAGTAGTTATGGTGGAGCTAAATTTACGCTTACATTCGAATTGGAGTAGTACTGAACACATATAATAGTCCACTTTTATTTAGCTAAAAAATAAAACTGCAATTTATAAGCGTAATGTAACAAAGTTAGGATTACTGGTTAGGGCTAAGAAAGTTAACATTGAGTAAGTTCGGTTGTTTCTATCTGACGAATAATATTCACCCCTCTCCAAGAAGAAGGATAGACTTTAAAATTTACGATGAAGATTATTATGAATGTTTCATGTGTTTAAGTCATAATATTTAAATACTATAATCTGTACTAGCTCAGACTTGATCTGACAGTTACCCGTTTTTCAATCGGTGACTGTCAGTTTAGATTTGAGCTAAATTCTTCTCAACCCAAATCGATTTCCCATCTAATAATGTTTCCAATGGCGTTCTGCCACAGCACATTTTTCCTTGATGAGTTCGGTCATTATTGTAATAAATCATCCATTCGTCCAGATCCTTTTGCAATTCCTCTAATGAACTATATAGCTTTTAACGGAATGTAACTTGATAGAATTCATTGAGTATCGTCTTGTGGAAGCGTTCGCAGATACCATTTGTTTGCGGTGACATAGCTTTAGTTTTTGTATGATCGATATCATTAATAGCGAGATATAACTGGTAATCATGATGTTCGACTTTGCCACAATATTCAGTACCTCTATCGGTCAGAATACGTAGCATTGGAAGCTCGTACTGTTCGAAGTACGGCAATACTTTGTCGTTGAGTATGTCAGCCGCAGTAATTGGCGTTTTCGTGGTGTAGAGCTTAGCGAACGCTACTTTGCTGTATGTATCAACGAAGGTTTGTTGATAGATACGCCCAACGCCTTTGAGATTACCCACGTAAAATGTATCTTGAGAGCCTAGGTAACCTGGGTGAGCCGTTTCAATTTCACCACACGCTTCGTCATCATGTTTTTTCTTTTCAAGCGCAGCTACTTGGGCGTCGGTGAGAATGATACCTTCCTTAGCCACTTTATTTTCTAGTGCCTTGAGACGCTTTTTGAAATTCTCTAAGTCATGACGTAGCCATATTGAACGAACACCGCTGCCAGAAACGAATACGCCTTGTTTTCTGAGTTCATTACTCGTTCTGTGTTGACCATGAGCTGGATAATCGACAGCGTATTTAATAACGGCTTGTTCAGTTGCTTCATCAACTCTATTTTTTAAGTTTGGCGCTCTACGACTTTTATCAATTAACGCATCAAGTCCACCGTCTTCGACGAGTTCTTGATATCGATAAAATGTATCCCGCGAAACACCCATAACTTTACAGGCTTTTGAAACATTACCTAATTCTTCAGCAAGATTAAGTAAACCCGTTTTGTGTTTAATGATTGGATTGTTAGTATGCAACATGAGAGTTACCTTTTTGTTTGTTTTGATTTAAAGATTCGACACCTTAATCAAAACGGGTAACTCTCAATTTTTTCAAATCGAAGTTTCAGATCTTGTCTGAACTAATACAGTTTAATAAATCATTGTTCAATGAAATTTGCGGTCTTCGAAAGCAGTGCTTAATTGAATTGGGCAAGTTTTAACAACTCGCTTCATCTGCAATTTATCTGTGCGTACACATACATATACGTGTACATACAGACAGAGGTGATTACCCCCTTCCCTTCTCTTTATTTGCAAGTTCTAGAGCTTCTTTAATTGAATAACCTTGAGATTTAAACTTGTCTACTAACTCCCTGTCATCTGGATCTGTTGAGTAAACTAGTTGGGTTTCTTTATCTACAAAAAGCTTAACTATTTCCCTCGATTGCCCGTATCTCACTAAGATTTCTGAGTAATGCCCCTTATCAGTATGAACGCTTTTCATTAAATCATAGTCTTGATCTGTACCATCATACGCTTTTAACTCTTTGAGTTTATCAACGGCTTCCGGTTCCTGGGCCAACATAAACTTCCATGGACTATTGTTAACTATGGCCATCCCTGCTTGGCTCTGGTAAGCATCAAGTAAGCTCTGTGTGATACAAATGCCAGCTGCACGTGTTTTCCTGAATCGACGCCAACCAGTTTCAAGGAACTCGGCTAGATAATTGATTTTACCCGGCTTGTCTTTAAGGTATTCCCAAGCTTCATCGAGAATGAAAAGTTTTCTTTGTTTGTTGCCTGATAAAAACATTGCATGTTGAGCTGCGTTGATAAGGCTCATCAGAACACATTGTGATAAGTGAGGTTGCGAGGATAGTTCATCCATCTCACAAACGATTAATCGTGATTTGAAGTTTATTGGTGGGTATTTCTTACCAAAAAAGTCTCCAAAAATTCCGCCTTCACACCATGGTTTTAGTTGGCGCCCTATCCTCTTTATTTCAACATCTTGGTGCTTTTCACACAGCTCAGAAAAGTCTGTGATTGATGAATCTTTCCCTTTAAGGTTCCAAAGTTCAGTGAGTACTGTAAGCATTTCTGTAGATTGGTAGTCACTTAAATCACCTGATTCTGACGCCATTGCTTTCAGCAAGGAATGAACCATGGCTGCTTGACCTTCTTTGCCATAAAAGTCATCAATATTTGCAAATGGATCAAGTGAAAACTTCATGCTCTCATTGAAGTCAATGAATTGAGCATTCTTATACTGGCTTGCTAAGTTTTCATATGAGCGACCTTTGTCAATAACAAACACTTGAGCGCCGTCAGTATCGCTGCCCACATCAAGCCGGCTTTTAACACCAGAGCCTAGATATGAAGTGATTAGCTTATTATTGAAAAATGACTTACCAGCTCCAGAGCGAGCGCAAATAAGTGCATTAAAGGAACCATCTGTTTCAAATATGTCTAAACCGAATATTTGCCCAAAGCGCGTGACAAACTCTAGAATTGGCCGTGAAGTGTTTCCTTTCCAACTCGCGCTATGTGGTAATAAAAATACAGCCCCTTTTGCCGTCCATTCATCAAACCGGTCTGATAATTTTATATATTCATCATCAAGCCCAAGAGGTAAAGCGTTTAAGAAAGTGCTAGGCGCCAAAATTGTTTCTATGTTGAACTTATACTCTTTGCGTTTGAAGAATGCCTGCAGCTTCCTAGTCGCAGTGAATGTTTCTTTCTTGTTCTCACCAAGGACTATCATGCTTAGGCTAATTTTACATAATCTTGAGTTTTTCAGTTCATCTTCGATTGCAAAATAATCTTGTGCCTGGTCTTTCAAGGTTGAAACCCACTCCAGCATTTTTCCTTTTGCTTGTTTTTTTAACCATTTGTTACGGCGATCAAATTCTTCATTTGCCGAATGAATACTTGGTAACTGTACGTTAAGCGTCATTAAATATGGGTTCCAAGCAACCGTTCGCTTGCCAAAACGCCAATCACCTAGCAGGTTTATAATATCACCGTAGTTCAAGTAATCGGGTGTTTGCTTGAGGGTCATGACTGAAGCAAATCCATTTGACTTCTCATCTAAAGATGAAAATTCTAGACCATATTCATCACGGTTAATTATTCCGCCCTGCTCTAATATTTGCGCACCAAGTGGGACAAGCTTGTTGATTTTTACTTTATCTCGCCAAAGCGCATTAGGTGAGTGATTGAAGAAAGTCTGCATTCTTGAAAGCCATTCTTCATCATTTAAAATTAATGGGGCTAAGCCTAACCCTTCGAATATTGAATATGTTCTATCTTTTATCTCTAGGAACTCTTTGAGCTCTTTATCGGAAGGGATAAAGTTTTTAACTGGGATTTTTACTGTGATCCAATGTTCAAAATCTCTTGGCCGGATACCTGATTTTTTATCAAGAGACTCTTTTCTTGCTTTAGAGTAATAATTAATTACTGATTCGCTCATTGCATCAGCAAGCTCACCGTCTTCACCACCAATCCGCTTCCCTCGTAGTTGCCTGTAACCATTTAGAAAGCCATCTATTCGTGGTAAAGCAGCTAGGCTTAGTTGAATTAATGTGTTGTGAGGAAACTCATCAGATAGAAAGCCTTCGTAGGCTGTTCTTATTTCGTTGTTTACCCCGTTAGTTGGTTGGCAGGCGATAACAAATCCAATGTAACCGCCTTCCATTAAGAACATTTGATATTCTTTAATGTATTCCATTACACAGTTTAATTCTGCGGCTTTATTACCTCCGAGAAGCTTTTGTTGATCTTCAATGGTGCTTCGCCAAAGGGGGCCAGCAAAATTATGCTGGGTTTCTTCGATATCTGGATTCAATATCTTTTCGATAGCTTCTTGGATTTTATTCAGCATGCTATACACCTATTTTACTTATTAGCCTCAGGCTGAGGTCTAGAAATGCTCAACGGATCGATACCTTTGGCCATAGTTTCTTTTCTTTGGCTTGTTACTTTGCTTTTCTTTATTGTTTGAAATGGTAATACTCGACTTGGGCGCATTTGAGCTTGATGGCCTGTTACCCAGCGTCTTGGTTGTAATTCAACATAAACGAAGCCTGGAATATTCAAATCTCCAGACTTATCTTCCCAAGCAGCAACATAAATACGCATTGCTTTAGCTTCTTCTAGAACAGCGAGAGGCTCTGGCGCGATATCATTTGGAACATAATTGAAAGTTCTTAAGTCATCTAACTCATCGTGTGATTGTTTCGAATATGACATTGTGTCATTGCTAGCGATACCAACAATGTTGGCTTTGTCATAATCCTGTGCGTTTTGTCTTCGCAAACTTCTTGGTTCATATACGTATGTGATGTCTTCCCCTTCACTATTAACGTAAATGACTTTTTGGTTTCCTTCTGAATTTGACTTTTTTGCACCTTCGTTTTTTGCATATTCTGCAGTCATCATGTGCTCAAGGTGGTCTTGATTGTTGGTTAACTCATAAACCTCCATCGGCCCTTTACAAAGACCAAGTTCCGGTTTACCTGCACATGAAAATTCCTCTTCACCAATAGTAAATGCTGAACACCCAGAAAATAATGAGACTATGGCTAGAATTGAGCTGATTTTAAAGATTTCTTTCATTGCAAGTTACTCCATCTCAAGCCACGCATCAAAATCGCTTGGTAGTCCATTAAAGGTTAAACCATCTTCACGAACTAAGAATGGGGTTCCTCTAGCCTCAAGCAATCCCATAACGATAGGTGCTTTTTGAACAGCTTTTGCATCGCAGTCTTCTCTCATTTCTGTTGCTAGTTTTGTCTTGTTCATAAGGTCGATGACAGCTTTAGATTTATCAACAGCGCAATTTAGGCGTTTGGACTCTAGTAAAGATTGGCTGCCCAGCATCGCTGTTAGTACAAAGTCGACATTGTACTTTTCTGGAGATTGCTGAATTTTATTGAACAGGGCGTGGCAGTATCCGCAATTAGGGTCAACGAATATTGTTGCTTGCTTGGGTATGTCTTGGTTACCAAATGATAGTGTTGCAAGCTCATCTAGTTTTACGCCCATTTTTTCAAGAGGAACACGGTGAGCATTTTTTGCTTCGCTCAACTCATCAATAGTTCGTCTAAACCATGTATCAATTAACTGGCCTTGAAAGACAAAGCGGCCATTCTTAGATACAAAATATGTTTGTCCTGATTTAGTCTTAACTAGCATTAAGTTTTCAACAGGGAGTTCTTGAATACCTTCGATATCACCTTTTTGAGAAAGAGTTTGCTTTAACTCTTTCGGATTAATTGATTTCGCCATTGAAGATACGCTTAAAAGACTTGCTGCTAATAGACCAATAGCAGTAATTTTTCTCTTTAGTGACATTGTGACTTACTCTTTAAATTGACAGATATGTCATTGTAATCATGGTTATGGAATGAAAAGGGGAGATTAATTACAGATTTTTGCTTTTTTTCATGGATTTGGATAAAGCAGAGTTTTACTAACTCGATGGTTGATATGCTTGTTTAATAAACTAATTATGGTGTATTTCTGATGTTTACAGCTCTAAATGTTTAGCATTAGGCATGTGAAAGCCCTTAGTTGGTAAAATATTGATCTTTGATAGGTTAATATCAATATTACACAATGACATGGTGTTGTCGAAATGAAACATCTTCGTAATCGTCCTCATCTAATGCATCACCTCATGAGTTAATGCGCTCATTTGTAATGAACCACTTTCCAGAACTAACGGTAAGCTTCTGTCGGCTATAGTTGCTTTATGAAGCGTGAACGATGGTAATAATAGTGAGCTTTCATTTTCACTATTAAGGAAATCATTAAGTGTTTTTTAAGTTGGAGTGACGCGACAAGTAATCGAAGAGCCTGGATGTCAACTTTACGTGATAGTCGGCAATCAGTTGTCAAATAATTTGTATGGCTTTTGGAGTAAGTCGACTTACTGTTTGCGTTACTATTAATTTAAAACTAACAGTATGATCTTCAAGTTCTGCATTGCTTCCAACAGATAATAACCAAACAATGAATGTTTGCTGGCCTTGCTGGCCTTGCTGGCCTTGCTGGTCAGCTATAAATCTATCTGCTTTTTTTAAGAACGCTCGAATTATCAGCTTATTGCCAACAGTTAATGAGTTTTTAAAAAAGGGAATTAGCAAAAAGCGTTATCTTTTTGAATACAGTCCATTTGGATAAATGACTACGAAGAACTGGCGAATTCACCCTGAATATTTTGAAGTAAACTAAAGTAACCATCAGATAATAAAGAGTTTTTTGTGCTTTTCAGGTCTGGCGAATATTTAAGGATTACTTGAGTTGATTAAATTGGATTTATATTTTTGTAGTGAATATTCTGGCGAATTCACCCTGAATAATTAAGCATAAATATATTTTAGTTGTTGTTCTATATGGTTTTTTTAGTAAAAAAATCGTGGAGAAAATTTAATGATTATTTCATTCAATGCCGTTCTATATTTTATGTGGTAAGAGTGGAATTAGTAGCAAAATTTAAGTTGAAGTGAGTGTTTTTAATAATTTGGCCTTTAGAAACAAAGTTACAGCTAGGTCATAGTATTCTAGTTTGGTTCATTGAGGTAATGATTTTAATGTTTATCTAAACTCACCGAGAAAACCCCGTGATCAGAACAAAGTGATGTCGCGGGGATGAATAGGTGTCACCCCTGCTCTTGGATATATTTTCGTATAGTCTCTGCGCTTGCATTCCCTACAGAACACACAAAGTACCCATCAGACCA
>NZ_JACSOG010000062.1:0-12116 GCF_014349195.1 Pseudoalteromonas sp. BZK2
CTGGCGATGCAAGTGGTTACTTACCACCAGAGCACTATGACCAAATATTTACGGCACACGGGGTGATCATGATCATCTTTATGGCGATGCCGTTTATGATTGGTTTAATGAACATCATTTTACCTCTGCAAATTGGTGCCCGTGATGTTGCATTCCCATTCTTAAATAACCTCAGCTTTTGGTTAACTGCTGGCGGTGCAATCCTAATCAATATCTCATTATTCTTTGGTGAGTTTGCGAAAACGGGTTGGGTGGCATATCCACCGTTGTCAGAGTTGTCATTCAGTCCAGGTGTCGGGGTCGATTATTATATATGGGCCTTGCAGATATCCGGCTTGGGTACCTTATTAACATCGGTAAACTTCTTAGCGACTGTATTTAAAATGCGTGCACCAGGCATGACATTAATGAAAATGCCTATTTTTACTTGGGCATGCACGTGGGCGAATATCTTAATTGCAGCATCGTTCCCAATTTTAACTGCTGTACTGGCTATGTTAACGCTTGATCGTTATCTCGATTTCCACTTCTTCACGAATGAATTAGGTGGTAACGCGATGATGTACATCAACTTATTCTGGGCATGGGGTCACCCTGAAGTTTACATTCTGATCTTACCTGCGTTCGGTATTTTCTCAGAAGTTATCTCAACGTTTGCTGGTAAACGCCTGTTTGGTTATAAGTCGATGGTTTATGCAAGCGGTGCAATTTCGATTTTAGGTTTTATCGTTTGGCTTCATCACTTCTTTACTATGGGCTCAAGCGCTAACGTTAATGCCTTCTTTGGTGTTATGACCATGGTTATTGCGGTACCGACCGGGGTTAAGTTATTTAACTGGTTATTCACTATGTATCGTGGTCGTTTACGTATTACTGTGCCTGTCCTTTGGACTTTAGGTTTTATGGTGACGTTCACTATCGGTGGTATGACCGGCGTGTTACTTGCTATTCCTGGTGCTGACTACGTATTACATAACAGCTTATTCTTAATCGCTCACTTCCATAACACCATCATTGGCGGTGCGGTATTTGGTTATTTAGCTGGTTTTGCGTTTTGGTTCCCTAAAGCAATGGGCTTCAAACTTGACGAGAGCTGGGGCAGACGATCTTTCTGGTGCTGGTTAATTGGTTTCTTCGTGGCATTTATGCCGTTATACGTACTTGGTTTCTTAGGTATGACACGTCGCTTAAACCACACAAACAACCCTGATTGGAACATTTGGTTATACATTGCAGCTGGCGGTGCGGTGATCATTATGTTCGGTATCTTGTTCCAAGTTGTACAACTTGTAGTGAGCTTCAAAAACCGCGAGCAACTTGATGATACAACGGGCGATCCGTGGAATGGTCATACCCTTGAGTGGGCATCTGCTTCACCTCCACAGTACTACAACTTTGCGAAAATCCCTCATGTTGATGACATCGATGCGTGGACAGACATGAAAGAAAAAGGCTTAGCCTACAAGCAAGAAGCCTCTTATAGCCCAATTCATATGCCAAAAAATACATCGGCAGGTGTATTAATGAGCGCAGCTTTAACAACCTTCTGTTTTGCCATGATCTGGCACATTTGGTGGCTTGCAGCCTTTGGTTTACTGGGTGCTATCGTGGTGTTCATCAAACGTTGTTACACCAGCGATGTTGATTACTACGTGCAACCAGATGAAATTGTTGAACTAGAAACGGCTCATAACACAGCCGCTACTAAGGAGGTGAATGCATGAGTAGCATTTCTGCAGGACTCGACACCTTAAACGGCGCACACGGTCATGTTGATGCACACGACCATGAGCACCACGATACAGGTGGTAACACCGTATTTGGTTTCTGGCTTTATCTTATGACTGACTGTCTGTTGTTTGCATCATTTTTTGCAACCTACGCAGTATTGTTCATGAACACTGCTGGCGGTGTGTCGGGTAAAGATATTTTTGAACTTGATTTTGTTGCGGTTGAAACCGCAGCTCTACTACTTAGTAGTATCACATTTGGCTTTGCGATGATCTCTGCTCACGGGCAGAAAAAGGCGGCTACGTTAACTTGGTTGCTGGTTACCTTTGCCTTTGGTGCAGTGTTTATTGGTATGGAAGTGTACGAATTTCATCACCTAATTGCGCACGGTAATGGCCCTCAGCAAAGTGCCTTTTTAACATCGTTCTTCTCTTTAGTGGGCTTACATGGTCTTCACGTTACAGCGGGTCTTATTTGGATGACTGTCCTGATGATTGAAGTTGTGCGCCGTGGTTTAAACCCACAAACAGTGACACGCCTAAGTTGTTTAAGCTTATTCTGGCACTTCTTAGATGTGGTGTGGATCTGTGTATTTACCGTTGTTTATTTAATGGGAGCAATGTAATGAGTCACAGTGAATCACATGTAATTAATAACTTAGAAGTTCATGCACATAATGATCAATCACATGGCAGCGCTAAAGACTATTTAATTGGTTTTCTACTGTCAGTGGTTTTAACGGCTATTCCATTTTGGGCTGTGATGAGTGGTTCGTTTTCTAAAACGACCACTGTATGGTGCATCGTGAGCATGGCGATTGTGCAAATTTGGGTGCATTTGAAATATTTCTTACACCTAAACTTCAAAACTGAAGACGGCAAAGCAAGTTCATTGTCGTTTATCTTTAGTGCTTTAATCATTGTAATGGTGGTTGGTTTGTCGGTGTGGATCATCTACGAATCGAACGCCATGATGATGTACTAATAACAATTACTTGGTAATTGGTAAAAAGATTTACGAGAGGAGCTGGTTAGTCTGAGGTTGTGTCTCCAGTTCTCACAGTCTGTTACTAACTAGTTTCTTTCGTAATATTGCGTTTGTGCTGAAAATTAGAGGAGTCGAGGAAGTGTTTCGACGTTATTTAAATGTCACTAAACCTGGCATTATCATGGGCAATTTGATCTCTGTCGCGGGGGGATTCTTGCTAGCCTCTCGTGGTGATGTTGACCCATGGTTAATGATCGCAACCTTACTAGGGTTATCTTTAGTAGTGGCATCAGGATGCGCGATCAATAACGTAATTGATCGTGATATTGATGTTGCTATGGCGCGCACTCGCAAACGCGTCACAGTGACTGGCGAAATGTCAGCAAAGGCGGCTATGGCACATGGCATCGTGCTTGGTGTTATTGGTTTCGGATTATTAGCAGTGTATACCAACGTAGTGGCACTCTTATTTGCTACTTTTGGTTACGTCATCTACGTAGGTGTGTACAGCTTATATATGAAACGTCGTTCTGTGTACGGCACCTTTGTAGGAAGTTTATCTGGCGCAGTACCACCTGTAGTGGGTTATTGTGCCGTAACTGGGCAGTTTGATGCTGGTGCTGTGATTTTATTGGTTATGTTTAGTCTATGGCAAATGCCTCATTCATATGCAATTGCAATTTTTCGTTATAACGACTACCAAGCGGCCAGAATTCCTGTGTTACCAGTAGCGCAGGGGATCGAGAAGGCAAAGCATCACATTGTTTTATATATCGCCGTGTATGCGTTGGTTGTGATGTTATTAACCATTAGTGGTTATACAGGTTTAGCCTTTATGGCTGTAGCCTGTACAACGAGTTTTTGGTGGTTGCTAATGGCGCTTCGTGGCTATCGTCGAAATATTGATGTAAGCGGCTGGGCGCGCCAAGTATTTGCTTTTTCAATTGTAAACATCACGGTTTTGAGCATAGCGATGGCTTTAGATTACCATTCGGTAGCTCCACAGCTACTTGTTTTAACTTAGAAAAAAGTTGCTAACATATCCCAATGTTACAGTAGCAAAGGCCCGGTTTTTTCTCCACCGGGCCTTTTTTCTTTGTTATTTTTTAAAATCGAGCAGCTTGCTCTACCACAATGCCATGGCGAACCGCTAAACGGCGATGGTCTTTATCATAACCACCACCAATAACTGTTGCGACAGGTACATTGTGCTCAAGGCAACGCTTGAGGACTAAATGGTCGCGTTGCGCTATCCCTTGCCAGCTTATATCAAGTTTCCCTAAACCATCTTGCTGCCATACATCTACACCTGCATCATAAAGCACTAAATCTGGGTTTAGGGTGTTTAATAAATAACTCAGCGTATCGTCAACAACGCCTAGGTATTCACTATCAGCGACATTCGGCGCTAAACCTATGTCTAAATCGCTGGCCGACTTTCGAAACGGAAAATTCTTTTCACAGTGAATAGAGCAGGTATAAGCATAGGGCTGATGCGCCAGCATTGCTGCGGTACCATCACCTTGATGAACATCTAAATCAAAAATAAGTATATTGGTTACTTCACCACTTTTTATCAGAGTTTCGCTGGTAAAAGCGAGGTCGTTTACCATGCAATAGCCTGAGCCAAAATCAGTATGGGCATGGTGAGTGCCACCCGCTAAGTGGCAAGCAATGCCATGTTTAAGTGCTAAACGTGCTGTTTGTAAGGTGCCTAGAGGCGCAGTAAAGGTACGTGCCATCAGCTCTTTTGACCAAGGTAAGCCAATACGGCGCATCGCTTTTTCATCTAAGCGGTTGTGCCAAAGGTCGTGGATATAGTTTTCGCAGTGCACTAATTCAAGGGGCTCAGGGCTGCCAAGCATCGGTTGAGTTAGGTTGTCATTTATTAATCCAAGGTTTTGTACATGCTCATATAAATAAGCAAACTTACTCATCACAAAGCGATGGTTAGGATCGAAACTAAACGAGTAATTTGGATGATACACCAAGGGTAAGTGGGGATTTAACTGCATAGCTCATTGAATAGCTGAATTTGCTACAGCATAACGAATCTACCGACAAAAGTTTACTCTGGTGCGTGAATTAAATGAGCTAATTCGCGATGTAATAATGCTTCATCACCCAGATTGAGCTCAATCAATCGTTTTAAGTGAGTTATACTATCAATATCGATATGTTCGCAGCGAAGGCCTGCATGCTGATGCTCAACATGGCACAGCTCCACTTGCATTTTAATCTCGATAGTTGACTCTGGCAGGGTAAAGATTAAGTCAGCTTTACTATGAATAGGCACTAAAAATGAATCACTTTTAGTAATGAGCGCACCTTGCAAAGATAAATCAAGTAACTGACAGTGATAGTCGTTATCTTCGATACGAAGGACCGCAGGGCAAGAAAATAATACCCGCGAAAACTCTCTGCGTTCATTCATAGCTGTATCTCCAACTTTAGTGATCTAATAAGTATAGATCATAATGGAGTGAGTGATAGTAAAGCTTACTGCAACAAAAAAGCCCCTAAGTAGGGGCTTTTTGAGTATCAGCTAATTAGCCAATTTTTTGTATTTGATACGCTTAGGTTGTGCTGCTTCGGCGCCTAAGGTTTTCTTCAACCACTCTTCGTATTCTGTGTAGTTACCATCGAAGAAGTTAATTTGGCCTTCGTCACGGTAATCAAGAATATGTGTAGCAATACGGTCAAGGAACCAACGGTCATGCGAGATACACATTACACAGCCAGGGAACTCTAAAATAGCGTTCTCAAGTGCACGTAGTGTTTCAACGTCTAGGTCATTGGTTGGCTCATCCAGTAGTAATACGTTACCACCTGCTTTTAATAGCTTAGCTAGGTGTAAACGGTTGCGCTCACCACCTGATAGGTCTTTAACGAATTTTTGTTGGTCGTTACCTTTGAAGTTAAAGCGGCCAACATAGGCACGGCTTGGGAATTCAAAGTTACCAATTTTTAATACGTCTTGGCCGTTAGAGATTTCTTGGAAAACCGTGTTGCTTTCGTCCATGTCGCCACGGAACTGATCAACCGTTGCAAGCTCAACAGTGTCACCAACAATGATCTCACCGCTATCTGGCGTTTCTTCACCACTTAGCATTTTGAATAGCGTCGATTTACCCGCACCATTGGCACCGATAATACCTACGATAGCGCCTTTCGGCATTGCAAAGTTCAAGTCATCGATTAATACACGGTCGCCAAAGCTCTTCTTCAGGCCTTTCACTTCGATAACTTGGTCACCTAAGCGTGGACCCGGTGGAATGAATAGTTCATTCGTTTCGTTACGCTTTTGGTAATCGTTTTGCTGAAGCTCAGAAAACTGTGCCATACGTGCTTTAGACTTAGCTTGACGGCCTTTCGGATTTGAACGAACCCATTCAAGTTCTTGTGCGATTGATTTTTGACGTGCTTTTTCAGATTTCTGTTCTTGTTGTAAACGTAAATCTTTCTGCTCAAGCCACGATGAGTAGTTACCTTCCCAAGGAATACCTTCACCACGGTCAAGCTCTAAAATCCAACCTGCTACGTTATCTAAGAAGTAACGGTCGTGGGTTACAGCAACCACGGTACCTTCGTAGTCGTGTAAGAAGCGCTCTAACCAAGCAACTGACTCAGCGTCTAAGTGGTTGGTAGGTTCGTCAAGAATAAGCATATCTGGTTTTTCAAGTAGTAAACGACAGATCGCAACACGGCGACGCTCACCACCCGAAAGGTGTTCAATTTTTGCATCCCAAGGTGGAAGGCGTAATGCATCAGCTGCACGCTCTAACACGTTGTCGATATTGTGACCGTCGTGCGCTTGGATGATAGCTTCTAATTCGCCTTGCTCTTTCGCAAGTGCATCGAAGTCAGCACCGTCCATTGCATACTCGTTGTATACTTCATCAAGGCGGTTTAGTGCATTTTTAACTTCGCTTACTGCTTCTTCTACTGTTTCGCGAACTGTTTTGCTTTCGTCTAGTACAGGTTCTTGCGGTAAGTAACCGATTTTAGTGCCTGGTTGAGGGCGAGCTTCACCTTCAAAGTCTTGGTCAACACCAGCCATAATGCGAAGTAACGTTGATTTACCTGCACCGTTTAGACCTAGCACACCAATTTTTGCGCCTGGGAAAAAGTGTAAAGAAATATCTTTTAAGATAGTGCGCTTAGGTGGCACAACCTTAGAAACTCGACTCATCGAGAATATAAACTTATCTGGTAACACCATGAAAGGAGCCTTCAATTTATAAGAAAAATTAACAGTAAGTATTGTATACCCAAACTACCTCAAAATACAGAATTCAGCGTTTATGATAGGCTTAATATCAAGGTGTTATTTACTCAAAGAGTCATACATTTTAATTAATGACCACTCAGAAACACCATTTCATTTAGACATCTAAACATCTAGAGGTTGAAATTTCTAACTATCCGTTCATAATTAGCAGTCAGATAAGTATGCTCGGAGCCAGCTATGCCCATTACAGTAAAAGATGAATTGCCTGCCATTGCAAAGTTACGTCAAGAAAACGTGTTTGTAATGCCAAAAAGTCGTGCTAAAACGCAAGAAATTCGCCCAATGCGTTTGGCCATCTTAAACTTAATGCCAAACAAAGTTGAAACCGAAGTGCAGTTTATTCGCTTGTTAGCAAACTCACCGCTGCAAGTTAATGTTGAGCTGTTGCGCTTAGATACCCATCGCACCAGTAGTAACTCTGAGCAGCACATGGATACGTTTTATCGTTATTTTTCAGAGGTGAAAGATAATAACTACGATGCGATGATCATAACGGGCGCGCCGCTTGCTCATTTAGAGTATGACGAAGTTGCTTACTGGGACGAACTAAAAGTTATTTTAGATTGGGCAGAGCAGCATGTGACGTCTACGCTGTTTTCGTGTTGGGCGGCCCATGCTGGGCTTTATCACCACTATGGTCTCAAACGTGATCTGAAACCAAACAAACTCAGTGGCGTATTTACCCATAAAAGCTATTTTGACCATGCAGCGCTAACGCGTGGCTTTGATGATACCTTTTTAGTGCCACATTCTCGTTATGGTCATATTGATATCGATAAGATCAATGCCTGCGAGGAGCTGGTGGTGTTAGCCGGATCAGAGCGAGTAGGTGCCTACTTAATTAAAAATAAATCAGGCAGCCAAGTGTATATTACTGGCCATCCAGAGTACGATGCTCATACTTTAAAAGGGGAGTATTTACGCGACCAAGAAAAATCAGCGGATGCGCCTAAGCCAGAAAACTACTTCCCTGACGATAACCCAGACAACGAACCGTCGAAAACGTGGCAAAGCCATGCCTTTTTATTGTTTTCGAATTGGTTAAACTATTATGTGTACCAAACTACACCGTATGATATTAACTTAGTTAGCCAAGATGTAAGGACTAACAACTATGCCGAGTAATGCAGTGAATAAACGCGAACAATTAACCGAGGCGCTAAAACAGCGAATTTTAATCCTCGATGGCGCGATGGGCACCATGATCCAAGAATATAAATTAGAAGAACAGGATTATCGCGGTGAGCGCTTTAAAGACTGGCATGTACTTATTAAAGGCAATAACGATTTATTAAGCCTGACTCAGCCAAAAATCATTGCTGATATTCACCGTGCTTACTTAGAAGCCGGTGCCGATATTATCGAAACGAATACCTTTAATGCCACGACTATTTCGATGGAAGATTACGACATGGCGAGCCTTAGCCGCGAAATCAACTTCGAGTCAGCGAAACTTGCACGCAGCGTGTGTGATGAACTTGAAGCAAAGGATCCTAGCAAACCGCGTTATGTAGCCGGTGTACTTGGGCCAACGTCAAAAACCTGTTCGATTTCACCAGATGTAAATGACCCAGGTTATCGTAATATCAACTTTGATAAGCTGGTGGCTGCGTATGTTGAGTCAACACTGGCATTAATGGAAGGTGGTGCTGATCTTATTTTAATAGAAACCATCTTTGATACCCTTAATGCAAAAGCGGCTTCGTTTGCTGTAGAAGAAGCATTCGAGCAAGCTGGTCGTAGTTTACCTGTGATGATCTCAGGCACCATTACTGATGCTTCTGGTCGTACTTTATCAGGGCAAACCACAGAAGCATTTTATAACTCAATTCGCCATATTAAACCGCTATCAATCGGCCTTAACTGCGCCCTTGGCCCTGACTTACTGCGCCAATATGTTGAAGAGTTATCGCGCGTTTGTGAAACCTTTACCTCGGTGCACCCAAATGCAGGTTTGCCAAACGAGTTTGGCGAATATGATTTAGAAGCTCCTGAAATGGCAAAAGAAATTATTGATTGGGGCAAGTCTGGCTTTATCAATATTGTAGGTGGTTGTTGCGGCACCACACCGGCTCATATTAAGGCGTTTGCGAAAGGCCTTGAGGGTGTTAAACCTCGCCAATTACCTGAGCTTGAAGTGCGTATGCGCTTATCGGGCCTTGAAGCGTGTAACTTAAACTAGGAAACCGACATGACTGACCAAATTGCTGTATTTACTAACGTCGGTGAGCGTACCAATGTAACAGGCTCGGCTAAGTTTAAGCGCTTGATCATGGAAGAAGATTACGAGACCGCTCTCGATGTTGCCCGTGAACAAGTAGAAAATGGCGCGCAAGTAATTGATATCAACATGGATGAAGCCATGTTGGACTCGAAAGCGGCGATGGTAAAGTTTTTAAACTTAATTGCCTCAGAGCCTGATATCTCAAAAGTACCTATCATGGTCGACTCATCTAAATGGGACGTGATCGAAGCAGGCTTAAAGTGTATTCAAGGTAAGGCCATTGTTAACTCAATTTCACTTAAAGAAGGTGAAGAGCCGTTCATCCGCCAAGCTAAGTTAATTAAACGCTTTGGTGCTGCTGCGGTTGTAATGGCGTTTGATGAAACTGGGCAAGCAGAAACCGCTGATCGTAAGTTCGAGATTTGTCAGCGTAGCTACAAAATACTCGTTGATGATATTGGCTTTCCGCCAGAAGACATTATTTTTGACCCGAACATTTTTGCCGTCGCAACGGGCATTGAAGAGCACGATAACTACGCTGTTGAGTTTATTGAAGGTACGCGCCGAATTAAGCAAGGCTTACCGCACTGTAAAGTGTCGGGTGGTGTATCGAATGTGTCGTTCTCGTTCCGTGGTAACAACCCAGTACGTGAGGCTATTCACTCTGTGTTTTTATACCATGCGATTAAAGCGGGTATGGACATGGGCATTGTAAATGCGGGCCAATTAGCGGTTTACGACGATATTCCCGAAGAGCTGCGTAAAGCTGTAGAAGATGTGATCCTCAATACCGACCCAGGTGCCGGTGAACGACTTGTTGAACTTGCACCAAAATACTCTGGTATGGCGCAAGCAGAGAAAGTAGAAGATTTAGAGTGGCGTACTTGGCCTGTCGAAAAGCGCCTTGAACATGCATTAGTTAAAGGTATTACCGAGTACATCGACGAAGATACCGAAGAGTGCCGCAAGGGCAAAGCTAAGCCTATCGAAGTGATCGAAGGCCCACTTATGGACGGCATGAACGTTGTAGGCGACTTATTCGGCGCGGGTAAAATGTTCTTACCACAGGTTGTTAAGTCAGCTCGTGTGATGAAGCGCGCCGTTGCCTATCTTGACCCTTTCATTGAAGCTGAAAAAGAAGAGGGCGCAACCAATGGTAAAGTGGTTATGGCAACCGTTAAGGGCGACGTACATGACATTGGAAAGAATATTGTAGGCGTGGTACTGCAATGTAATAACTACGAGGTTATCGACCTTGGTGTGATGGTGCCGGCAGAGAAAATCTTGCAAACCGCCATTGACGAAAAAGCCGACATTATTGGTTTATCAGGGCTTATTACCCCATCACTTGATGAAATGGTGCATGTTGCGAAAGAAATGACCCGTCGTGGTTTTGAATTACCGTTACTGATTGGTGGTGCAACAACCTCTAAAGCGCATACTGCGGTTAAAATTGAGCCTCAGTATGATAAAGGTGTGGTTTATGTCAATAACGCCAGCCGCGCTGTTGGGGTGGTTTCTAACTTATTGTCAAAAGAGTTAAAGCCGGCATTTTTAGAGAAAACCAAGGCTGAGTATGAAAAAGTACGTGAACAACAAGCACGTAAAAAGCCGCGCTCAAAACCCGTTACTTTACAGCGTGCTCGCGACAACGCTGTAAAACTCGATTGGGACAACTACACGCCACCTGTGCCGAAAAAGCTGGGTGTGACTGAGTTTAAAGATGTTTCGATTGCGACGTTAAGGCAGTACATCGACTGGACACCTTATTTTATGACGTGGTCAATCGCTGGTAAGTATCCACGTATTCTTGAAGATGAAATTGTAGGTGAGCAGGCTAAAAGCTTATTCGCTGATGCTAATGCAATGCTTGATGAGCTTGAGCAATCAGGTGCGCTGCAACCTTTAGGTGTCATTGGTTTATTCCCTGCAAACCGAGTAGGGGATGACATTGAGATTTACACCGATGAGTCGCGTACAACGCTTTTAACTACATCGTGTCATTTACGCCAACAAACTGAAAAAACCGAATTTGCTAACTACTGTTTAGCTGATTATATTGCGCCTAAAGGTACCCCTGATTACTTTGGTGCGTTTGCGGTTACTGGTGGTCTTGAAGAAGACGACCTTGCCGATGCCTTCGATGCTAAGCAAGATGATTATAATAAGATCATGGTTAAAGCCGTAGCAGATCGCTTGGCTGAGGCATTTGCTGAGTACCTGCATGAGCAAGTACGTAAAGAGTATTGGGGCTATTCGGTCGATGAAAACCTATCGAACGATGAACTTATTCGTGAAAACTACCAAGGTATTCGCCCAGCGCCAGGTTACCCTGCTTGTCCTGAACATACAGAGAAGAAGAAAATCTGGCAGTTACTTGATACAGAACAGCGTATCGGCATGAAGCTAACAAGTTCATATGCAATGTGGCCGGGTGCGGCGGTATCTGGTTGGTATTTTTCTCACCCTGAAGCTAAGTACTACGCAGTGGCGCAAATTCAAAAAGATCAGGTTGAAGATTACGCTAAGCGTACCAACATGACTCTTGCAGAAGCTGAGCGTTGGTTGTCGCCTAATTTGGGCTATGAACCAGAATAATAACCTTTAGTTATTAGCTTTTGTTTAAATTAAAAACGAGCCCCAAATGGCTCGTTTTTTATGCCTATTTTTAATCATACTTTTTTCTTTTTAATTGCTTTAATACTGGCAAATTCCTTCTAATTTAAATATTTGTGTTAAAGTTATACCAATTCGCTTAATAAAGTGGTCTATTTTGAGGCAATGAAACCTCGTTGATAACAAGGCAAAAATTTCGTTATTTAGTTGTTCTAAATCAGAAATTTTTAACGCAGGTAGCGACAGGTTTAATCCCTCAAAATGATT
>NZ_JACSOG010000063.1:0-10598 GCF_014349195.1 Pseudoalteromonas sp. BZK2
ATTATCGAAGTTGGATTTTGGATCTGAGAAAAAAGAAGCAGCCTAGCCGTTAAGCTAGACTGTAGAAGCCCAGTGATCAGAGCGAAGCGATGTCGCTGGATAGTTCACATCTTAACTAACGACACCCTTGACTGTTAAAGTCGACGACTAAGCTTGCACCAGTGCTATTACCAGCTACTTTTAGGTAGCCCCAGTATTCACTCTGGCCTGAAATATAAATACACTCTCCATTTCCGCTATTATTTGACTCAGCCACTTCATTGTTACCATTTGGCCAACCACTTGCAGCGTAGCTTAGACTTAAATCACCACTACCATTAGCGGTGGTGATCGCAATACCATTTTGGCCTTGAACATCTGCAATGCTAAACCACATAGGATCGCTATTACCTAGACAAATTACTTCGCCATCATTTAAGCGGCCACTGCTTCGGCTACCTTGACTAGCACACACATCTGGCACGTTAGAAGTCACTTGGGTAAATGATGCTGTTAACTGAACGTTATCAAATGCATTATAACCTCTAACCATCACATGGTATCGGCCTACTTGTGCAGGATTTATAGCACACGACTCTTCGTTACCACCAATGTAAGGGCGACAATCATATATAGCTTCACTCGGTGCTGCTTCAAAACTTACATATAAATCCGCATCACCTGTACCACCAGTTAAATTAAACATAAGGTCGCTGGCGCCTGAAGGAACATCAAAAGTGAAATATAAAAATTCATCTTGAGCGCCACTGATGTTAATTGGCTGGCTATTCAATAGCACACCATCATCAACACTACTGTCAGCTTCGATAGTTGCTACTGTAGTGACAGTTTGGCTTGCACCTTCATTATCAACCACAGTTAATGTTATGGTGTATTCTCCTGCACTTGTGTAACTATGAGTAGGATTTGCCAGATTTGAACTGCTACCATCGCCAAAGTTCCATTGATAACTGGCGATACTACCATCGCTATCATTACTACCATTACTCGTGAAGCTAATATTGTTATTTTGCATGCCAGAATATGGGCCATTAATTTGTGCTATTGGTGGGGTATTAGTGCTCGTACCTGCAACTAAGTCATCGCACCACTGTACAAATTCATTCTCATAGTTATTGGCCCACTCTACAGTTTTTGATTTATAGGCACTCCAATTACCAGTGCGGGTATGAGCCAACATGGCATCAAGTTCGTTGTTGTGACGTTCAAACATAAAGCGAACAGCTAAGTAACCCCAGCGATAAATTCGATCTTGATCAAATCCATCATAGGTGGTGTCAAAAACTTGCGCTAGTGTATAGCGCGAGCCATCACTAATAGTGGCTTTTGCAGCATCGTTGTTATTTAAATTAGCAACATACTCTGCAACCCCTTCAGACCACCAGACAATATCTTCTGTGGGTGCGTTAAAGTCACCATATAAGTCGAAACGGCCATCTAAATAGTGAACATACTCGTGCTCTAAGTTCCATACATAGTGCTCTGCATTGGCATAACTTGCTTCATAAGCTATAAAATTAGCTTGGTTGCCAGCTACAGATGGGTCACCTTCTAAATACATACCGCCATTGTTAGTATTTATACCAAAGATAGCACCTGCGTACTTGCTATAATCGTCACTACTGTCAAAAATATTTACTTGTAAAAAGTTATTGTTGTCATCAGCAACAGGGGTGTTATTTGTGGCTAGCTTATTATGAAAAAGCCCTTCTTCAGCGCCCATAGCATCACATGCTGCTGCATGTTGAATAGCCGTCATATTTTGCGAGCGAATTTTTATAGTACTACTACAGCTATAATTTTGTGACAACGCTTGTTGAGTTAGTTCATCAACAAAGCCACAAATACCGTAGTCATTACAATCTGCGTAATAACTTACAGAATCAGCTGCTGCAAGCCATACTGCATCACCATAACCAAAACTGTTATAGGTGCTAAAAATAGCTTTCAAACCAGTATCAACACTTGCTTGTATTGGCGTGCCTGAATATTGTTTTAAACGAGCTAGTTCACTGGCAGCGTTAACAATCAAGTACTGTGCATCTGAGTCTATCATCCACTGCTTTTGAGTAAATGCGCTTAGCTTAGCAACTAAGTCAGTATCAGTGCCGATAGCGGTTACAAATGCATCATTCCACTGGCCACGATAAAGTAGCGTGAAAATACCATTAACAGCACTACGCATATTCCATTTTGCAGCATAACTCTCATTGAAGCGCGTTAACCACTGCTTTACCACGTTTAAGTAACGATGCTGCTGCTCAGCACTATCCATAGTTATGATAACTTCAGCAAGTGTTTTACCGTGTCCATCATTATCATCATAAAAGTGGCTATTGTTTACAAATGCATCTATAGCATCAACTACTGCAGGTTGTACCCAAGAACTAAAATTCACGTCACCGTTGTAAAACTCAACATAAAAACCCGCACGCAAATATAAAAACAGCGCTTCTAAGTCAACATCTCCACCACCAGCATAAGTCTGTGAGAGTGACTTAGCATGATTTGCAACGGCATACATGTTATCTGAACTGTAAACTTGACTCTGAATAGAGGATGGAGCACTAAATAGTTCATTAATACAACTAGCACCTTGGCTTTTAAGTTCAGTGATAATTGTACTAGTGCTTGCACTTGCCATCGCAGCTAAATCACAACTGACAACGGCGGCTTGGCTGCGCATCATAAATTGATTAAGTTGTTGTGGCTGCTTTTGCAACTCAGCTATAGGGGCTTTTTCATTATGTTGGTGATCTACACCGTGATGATGTGTGCGCTCAACTTCTGCATTTTTTGGTGTAAACAAGCGCTCTTGCAGGTTAGCTGATTGAGCTAAAGAGCTTGCTCCAAGTATAGGTAGCGCCAGAATTAATGTTTTTATTTTCATAATTTACCTTTGATAATTATTGTTTTCTCTATCCAACCCGGAAAGAGAAACACTTTTGTAACATAAAATTATCATTGTATACAATATATTTTATATTTGCATAGCAGTGTAAGTAGATCCTGTTGATGGTTTGACGAAAGAAATAAGGTCTGAAGTTAACCTATATTTCAACTAAGAAAACAAAGTCATTAAATATTTAGGATGAGAAGTATGGCTAGAAAGGACAAAGCTGTAGATATGCGTAAATGTAAATACACCCTAAACTAAAGATAAACTTGCATAATGTAAAAGTAACGAAATTAACAGCTCTTAAAATTAAAATAGTTTTAAGTTGGCCACACTCAGGTCATCATTTGTTTAGATGTTAGTATTTACTATCTAGAAAAGGTAAGGGAGCAAATGGCGCTCTCGGAATGGTCGAGCCTACAACTTAACCTACGAAGAGCAACGATTTTCATCTTTAATAATCAACCCTTGCCAACTTTCATATGCTGGGCCGCCTTGGTTTCCTCCACCAGTTACAGCGAATACTTTGCTGGGAAAAATAAATGACAACCCAAACAATATGGCGAATTTGTTCATGCAAAAATCCTTTAGTTTCTTCAATAACCCCCACAAATTTGGGGTTTATACGGAGCATAAATGCTGACCTGCTGATTTATCAAATTTAAGTTTTTCTAAAAATGCGCGTTTTTAAACATCCTGTATCGTTACTTTTGAAATTCAAATTTGGAGAAATGCATGAAAACTTTAAAACGTCACCTATTAATCGCGATCACTGTACTAACAGTTTCAGCATGTTCTAGTAACGGTATTCATGAAAAAATTGAACAGATAGAAGTTGCTCACCAAAAGCAAGTTGATAAAAAAACCGAAAAAATGGACCAACTCATTAATAGTATTCCAGATTGGTACTTAGATGTATCACAATCTGACTCAACAGGTGTATTTGGCGTTGGATACGGTTCATCAAACAAACCTCCTTTTGCATTAAAAGCAGCCGAGCTCAGAGCTAAATTTGATGTAGCAAAGAGCTTTAAGCAGCTTATCTCTGGCCAAGAGCGTTCATATGAAAACCAGACTCTAAATTCAAACCTTGAGACTCAAATTAATATGCTTATTGATTCAATTGTCGAAGAAGTTAGTGTTGCCGGTGCGCAGAGAGTAAAGCGTGAATTGTATAATGTTGATGGAGTAGCAAATGCATATGTTCTTGTAAAAATGCCTTATGAAGAATATAACCGAGAAATACAGTCTTTGCGTGCTAAAACAGTAGAAGAGAAAATGTCTGTTGCATTCGATGAACTTGAAAAGCGACTGCAGAATAGAAAGAGCGATGAACAAAAAGCAATTCAAGCCACTCACCAGCGTGATGTTGAGCTTAAAGAGCTTGAAATCAAAAAAGAGGTAGAGCTACGAAAAGCTGAGCAACCTCAAAATAAAAAGTAAATTTTTAAAAATATTAGATTTTTTTTTGCCTCTATATGTTGCGTATATCTGTACATTATTAAGCATACATATGGGGGCTTTTATGTTTACAAACCTGAATAAATACTCAAAATATCAAAACTCAAAGTGGTTTATCATTGCCATTTTACTTTGCTCTATTTTATCAATAGTTTATTTGCAATTACGTCACCCCGCTGACAACTCTAGTGTAGAGCCAACTTTTGACTACTCAACTATTATCGATCACTTTAATGGCAAGCTTAACCAAGGTACATTTCTGTTCTCTGAACCGGTTACTTGGAACGGCCAATTTATTCCTGTTGAGAGTTATGCTGGAATAAACCTTAAAAGTTTAAGCAGCGAGTATGCTGATGGTTTAGTTTTATATTGGCTTCATCGTATAAAGTTTGCCTCTACTGAAGAGACTGGTGTCATAAAAGACAGTTTTGAGGCTGTAAAATCATTACCTTATGACATCAACGAAGCTAATTTAGAATTCTTAGATTGTAGCCTAACTGAAAAATGTGATTATAAAAAACTTATAAATAACTTCAGCAACTCAGCTTGGGTACCATTTTGGGCAATGAAGGCAGATATTGAGTATGTTAAGAGCAAAAGTGATGAACTAAATGAGCTTAACATTTCTGCTATTAGTGGCTTAGAGTTTTTCGAGCTTCGTAACAATGCCGGTCATGTTGAAATCATACCACCAGCACTTGCTGACTACTTAATAACCATACCTTTTTATCTGAATTGCAAAACCAACAATCAAAAGCTTTTGATGTACTTATACGAGGTTAAAACTAGGTTTCCACAGCTAAGCACGATAGTTGATGAATTCATGAGTATGGCTTCAAAAAGTCAGTGTGAAGGTTAACCTTCACACTGAAAACTTACCTACTGCTTAGATAGAGCGTCTCTTAGAGGTTTAAACCTATCATCAACTTTAAAGATCTCAACTTCGTACAAATTACTGACAACTTCATTAATTTCAGAGCTTGTATATAAATTGTGTTCTAATAAGAACTTTATTGTTTCAGGTTTATTATTTGATGAAGAGCCTCTTTGTAATAATGAATAAACAACAGATTCTGTATGAGTATCATCAAAACTGTTTTCTTCACTATTTATAGAAAACTTTTCAAATTTTACACCCAAAATTGATAGATATTCTGCTAATTCATAATTTCCATTTGCTAAAGCGCTATTTAACAAAGTTGTATTGTCATCATTTCGGCTATAGGGATCTAACCCTAAATTAATAAGAACTTCAAAATTCTTAGGGTTATGCCTTACTGAATAATCAAGCATTGAGGAAAAGTTAAGATCAAATTGCATTTCAGCCAATTTATTAAAAAGCAATCCCGCATCATGTCCTTTCATACGAATTATCGAATCTAAAATGGAAATACCTTTTTCATTCCTCCTTTGTATGTCACTCTCACTGAGCTCACCTGCATCTAACATTTTTATTAATTAGTCCGTCAATGTAACACCGCTACTTTTTGATTCTCTATATATCCGCAATGCATAGTACATTAGAATTAGGCAGCTTTACCTTTTGAGTTTTTTCAGTATTCATTTTGGAATCAATAATCTTTTTAGGAGCGTCATTTTCAGGCTCACTTCTCAAAAGAGAAAAGTTATCTAATTTTCTATAAGTGTTAAAAAATCCTATATCATTTGAATTTACAAACCATAAAGTAGTGACAACCCCAAAAAAAGGAAGTAACGCAAGCAAAAACTGTTATATATTTTTCATTTTTTTATTTCAGATTTCCTATCTAATTTCATAACAAGTAACCTAACCTCTATATAGACTAACAACCCAACAAACACATACTCAATGTTATTAGGGATGAAACCCTGTTCAATGAAGCCATTAGATTTAAGATAGAAATATATAAATAGCCAAAAAACGATTAGGCTCGCAGACTTTAAGTATTGCAAGTTATTCCCTTATTAAAATGCACATTCATGTAGTAATTTTTCACTCAGAGCAACAAACCAATTTATAGCCTTGTATCAAGAGTTTCACCAACCAACCCACAAAACGCTTATCCTAAGAGATAGGTGTTAATTGCTCCCAAGGTACCAAAACAATAACACAAACGCGAATAAGAATCGATAACAATTTGGGGTGTTATTTCTTTTAATGCTTATGCAAATATTGATTAATCATGGTAGAGGTATAGCATTTTGTCATAATGTATTCTTCTCCCCACCAAACAACATTAGGGAGGTTATAATTAATTTGCGGATATCGATTTTTCATCGGATAAAGGCAACTGTAGCAGCTGCGTTATTTCTGCAAAATAACTTATCAAAATTCTCTGAGAAAACTCATTAATCGACGCGAAGCGGCGTCGATGGGTAATACACTTGTCCATAATATTAATCTATATGGAACTAAAAATTCTCATCATTAACTTTGAATCATAGGTTTTCTTCTTCAGTTCAGCACGAAAAAATCTCTATGACATGATGTTACTACTTTAAATAAGTAGAGCAAGAACATGGCATCAGCAAATCTAAAAGTTCAAGAAACAGAAAAACCTACAGAATGGTTTAACACTATTCTGCCTGCATACGATGATTTAGGTAATCCAAACTTTTTGGACTCTAATGGTGATCTTGTTGAAGGTATTTATAGCGGTGTGCCAAATTCTGTTTACCACGAATTAGATGCTCATAGCTCATCTCTGATTAAAGAGTTAGCGAAAAACACACCAGCTCATGTATTTCGTCAATATTTTTCTAATGAGGAAAGAAAACGAACTGCTGCACAAAGAAACACTCTTGATACTGGCACTTATGGTCATGAGTTAATATTAGAGCCAATTGGTTTTTATGATCGCTATTTCCGTGTACCTCTTGCCATTGAGTATCCTACAGCGCTTCACACAAGTGCTGAGCTAAAGGACGCATTAAAAGCCGCAGGTCAAAAGGTCTCAGGCACTAAATCAGAGTTAGTTAAGCGCTTGTTAGATGCTAAACCAAACACCCTAATTTTTGATGATTTGATTGCAAAATCCATAATAAAAGGCGCTGGAGTCAAAGCCTACAACGAAGCTGTAAAAATGGTGGAAGAAAATAAGTGTTCTAGCCTATTAGCTGCTTTCAACGATGGAGCGCTTTCACACATAACCCATAAGACACCAATAGATGGTTTAGTCTGGGATGACGCCCATAGAATTTTGGATACATTCAAATCTCACGCTAGAGCTAAGCGATTAATTTCAAATGGTTTTGCGGAACTTACTGTAATAGCGCGAGATCCTGACTCTGGATTAATGCTTAAAGTAAAATTCGATTACATTAACAAGCATGCAATTGCCAGTGATGTTAAGTCTACTCGTTCAGCCAATCCAAATAAGTTTAGATTCCAATGCCGAGACCTTCGATATGACGTTCAAGAGAGTTTCTATAAGTATGTTGCGAATTTAGCAGGTATTCCCGTTAAATTGTTTGCTTTTATCGGTGTTGAATATTTAGAGGCTGATATATGCGAGGTTTTTGAGTTGAAACGTACCCGCCAGATGATTGCTCATAATGACATGAAGAAAGCAATTGCAACTCTTAAAGAATGTTTAGATAGCGAAAACTGGTATGGATACACCAAAAACGATGAGGTCGTTGTTATTGACTGGTAATAAGCGCGATTTTTTAAATCAAATATTCTAATTACATATCCAAGTTCAACGGTGAGCGTTATGAGTTTATCACTTCAAGAATATCAAAATTTATTGTACGGAAAATTAACAGCATGCAAAGGCCAGTTTGATGCTTATCTTTCCGAAAATGGTTATAAGCTAGACTTTAATACAGAGCTAAACTACGTCTATCAAATCGTTATGTCTGGATTAAACGTAGAATATAGCTTCCCTTACACTCCAGTTGAGTCCGTAATCAGTTCATTTTTATAAGCTGCAAAAATAGGCCTTTCACTGTGCCCTACTGAGCAGCTTTGCTTTTTAAAAACTGAATATAGTGAATCATCAGGCCAATATGTGACTCAATTAGGATTAGGCTACAAGGGAATTCTTAAACTTGCTTACCGTTCTGGAAAAGTAAAACAAATTAATGCGAATGTTTTTTATGAAAAAGACAATTTCCAATACAACGGTGTAAATTCAAAAGTTACCCACACTACAACCGTACTATCTAAAGCAATGCGTGGACAATTAGCCGGTGGCTATTGTCAAACGGAGCTAATTGATGGTTCTTTTAAGACTACAGTCATGCCTCCTGAGGAGATTTTAGCTATTGAAGAGCAAGGTAAGGCGATGGGCAATGAAGCGTGGCTTTCAGTACATGTGGATCAAATGAGGGAGAAAACCCTTATTAAACGTCACTGGAAGACTCTCTGCCCTTGTATTTATAGAGATAGTGTTATGAATGACCCAATGTTGTTTGATGATCAAGATTGTCAGCACAGCTCCAATCAGCAAGCTTATGAAGAACAATTCGAAAGTGCTTATTCACGTGAGGCGTACTAATGTTATCAGTTCAAATTGAAAAGCTAATCAAATCTACTTCAGACAATATTAAACAGTGGGAAACATTGTTCAACTTGGCTTCACATTCTCATTATTCCGCTTTGATTAAAGAGTGCGCCCTAGATGACGTTGTTGCGACAATTAAAGAAATGGATATGTTGATCGGCTCTCTTAGTCCTGAGCTGCTTAACCTAGTAAACATAAGAGTTAGGAAACATCCCTACACTACTGCATATTGTCTGTTTCCTGCACTAAATACAGATAATGTAATTGCCTACCTTGAAACTCAAGGTATTGTAAAAAGCTATGAACTTGCAGTGGTTTATGACAACGATAAGTTTTCAATTGATGTTAGCTCAAACAAAGTATCTCACGTTAAAGGCGATAGTACTCAGGAGGCTTCATACTCTGGTTGCTATTTATTAGAGTTTGAAAATGGTACAAGCAAAGTTTGGTATATGGATGAGTATGAAATGCACTCTGCTTTTGATGCATGGCAAAACAACGTATTTGGGGGTATGGATGTATTCAACAATACACTTGAATGGGCTGGTTTTGCATTAATTCTTCGTGCCTTGAAAACACTAGAAATGCAGGATAGCGTAATTAGCCATCCAATCTTACCCGTTTTAAAAAGCCGATTAACTTCATATTACTCTGATTTCTTTAAGTACTACAAAGAGGCTAATAACGATAAGTTTGCTAGCTGCGTAATTACTTCACAGTACGTTTCAACAGAAGGTGGAGAACTTGAAGAAGCATTAAAAAAACTAGATGACATCATTGAACCACCTGCAAATATTATCGTACTAGGCCAACATAACCGCCAAGTGAGTAATGAAGATACCGAAATGAATGAAGCATCAGAAGATCAGTGCGAATTTTATAACCTTGATTTTGGAGTTATCTGAATGATTAAAGTTGAGTCAGAAATTTTAAATAAATCGGGAAAGCGTGAGAACTGGCGTGAAATTGCATTTTTCGCAAGCGATGACGAAACACAGTTTGAAGTTAGAGAGTATTATGGCCAGCAAAAAATAAGTTATATGAAAGAAACGGCTCGCTTGCCATTCGACTGCCTTGGCATTGCTCGAATGAACTACTCTAACATGCTTCGAACTAGGGTTATTGATGGATATGAACCTATCGAGCAATTAAAGACTAAAGTTCCGTGTTTGCCATTTAGCAATTTTAAGCCTCCTATGTATAAGTGTGACTTTGACGTGCCTTTTGCAGAACAGCTTAGCAAAATAAATGACCCTGTTGTTATTCCTGTACAGCAAGGTAAGCGGGCTTATATAAAACTTGGCCAAGAATCGATTAATTCAATACAAGCTGTAGATATTAAAGGAAATGCTTTCACATTAGACAAAAAAATTCAGGAAATGCTTGCCTCTAAAGTTGCAATTGGAAGCTTTGAAAGTGGCGTTTTAGAAACGTATATCCTCGATGATGGCTCAGTCTGCTTATACGATGTGCTCATGCTAAATGGTACTGAGATTAACTTTAGCTATAAAGATAGACAGAAGTCATTAAAAGGAATGTTTGGCCATAAAAGTGGATTTACTTACCCGGATACGCTTGAAGTAAATACAGACCTTAAATCTCACCCTGGTAGACATTTTATTGTTAAAGACAATAGAGTGTCATGCTTGGATAGCAGAACCTTTGTAATACCAAATTTTTACAGTGTAAAAGTATTGATTGAGGAAAAGTATAGCTATAGACCAGGTTATTATAAGGTAATGTTTACAACACCT
>NZ_JACSOG010000064.1:0-10562 GCF_014349195.1 Pseudoalteromonas sp. BZK2
AAAGAGTAAAGCTAGAAAGAGTAAAGCTAGAAAGAGTAAAGCTAGAAAGAGTAAAGCTAGAAAGAGTAAAGCTAGAAAGAGTAAAGCTAGAAAGAGTAAGAGTGGTGGAGGGAGCTGGATTCGAACCAGCGAAGGCTGAGCCGTCAGATTTACAGTCTGATCCCTTTGGCCGCTCGGGAACCCCTCCACACAAATTTTTACTATTGCATTTGGCCCCACTTCACTGAGAAGAAAAGTGGTGGAGGGAGCTGGATTCGAACCAGCGAAGGCTGAGCCGTCAGATTTACAGTCTGATCCCTTTGGCCGCTCGGGAACCCCTCCAATGCAACGGCGCTGATAATAGCAAACTGATTATTTAAGTAAAGAAAAAAACTAAAGAAAAATGCATAAATGCCGATAACTGGTTAATCAAGAAACTATTTGGCTAAAGACTATGCAAATTGATGGTTTGTTGCTCACAGAGAGTCAACTCGATAATCGTCTAAATAAAAGTGTTCACGAGCACCGCTCTGGAGAGTTTGCTTTATTACTCGCAATGCTTTCTCATGATGCGCTCGATTTTAGCCAGTTTCACCTACCAAAAACTGAATTAAGCAATCCTGAAGTATCTGAGTCAGCTCTGCGTACTGAATTAGGTGCTGGTCCTACACAACCATTAGCTCCCGAACAGTTTGACATGCTAATTGGGCAAGAAAATGCATTTAGACTATTGCAAGGTGGTTTATCAGATATAAAATTACGTCATTGCTTAAATCCAGAGCCTTTGAATGTTCGTGATGATAAGCAACATGTGCCGCTAGAAGTGATTGATAACTGTGAGCCAGCAGTTAGAAAACGCTTTTATGAAAAAAACAAACCCGTTGAGCGCCCACAAATCGACGCTGCCGCATTTTATGATAGTCTTACTAATGAGGCGATACATCAACCTCTGCATTTGGCGACAGCTTAGCATTCGAGGCTTAATCGAATTGTCATAGACTATGAATAAACTTAATAAAAAGTACAGCTAAATTAAGATGCGCTTGTTATAATAGCAGTCTATGGCTTAATGCCATTGTCATTGAACCAAGTTACTAGGACTATAATGAAGAAAACATTCACGCTAAACCACGAGAAAATTAAATACCCTCGTATGGTTGATGCAGCCAAGCACGAAGTAAAAAAATACTTGAAACGTGAGCGTAATAAAACACTCCCAGCAGGTGCCGACTATTGGGCGTTTGACTGTAAGTTTGGTGAATCAGCGGATGAGGCCAATGTCGTTCACGTGGCAGAGATTAATAAATGTATTAGCGATATTGAAGCAAAAGAGCTTACATCGTTTTATGTTGAAATCTTAGCGCGTCCTGCACAACGTCAACATCAAGAGTTTGACGAAGAGTAATACGAATATCAGTTCGCAGTAATACTCTAAAACAAAAAAGGGCCATCAGGCCCTTTTTAGTTTTAGTAATCAATTATCGCGCAAACGGATCGGCATTTATTTTTTCTATGTACCAATTGCCTTTTTTACGCATCATTTTCACACTGCGCATATCATCAATTTTCTTACCATTAAAATAACCCGTAAAAATCAAATTGATGTTGGCTTTATCGCCATACTGTTCGCGCAAGCTCATGTTAGTCATATCGACTTCAATCACCACTTCATCGTATTGCATATTGACTAAGTTGCGAGCGAACTGCCCAGCGGTACCATAGGATTTCATAATTCGCGCCATTTTCGGCGTGGCGTATTCCATCGCTTTATTTAAATCGTTTTGGTTATACAAAGCATCAAAATAGAGGGTCGCTACATTACCTGGGGTGTTTTTTTCACCTTTTGGTGCATCTTCAGAGCCGCAACCGGAAAGAATGCTGCTACTTAAAAGGATAAAAATTAAAAGTATATTTTTCATTGTTGTAGTTTTTCGAGTGAACTTAAAATAAAGTGTGTGACTAAATGAGCATGATGTAAAGTTAACTCGGTAAAATTAATAGTTTTATTTATTTAGGATAATAAAAAAGGATGCATGTTTGCATCCTTTTTAAAAACTAAGAGATTCTTGGTGATTACTGAACAAGCTCTTTATCGCTGAACTCTTCAGCAAATAATGGGCTTGATAAGTAACGCTCAGTTGCACTTGGTAAAATTACCACAATGTTTTTGTCTGCGTTTTCAGGTTTTTCAGCAAGGCGCTTTGCAGCAACTACTGCGGCACCTGAAGAAATACCCACTAAAATGCCTTCGTTTTTCATCAGTTCATGAGCCATGGCAATGGCATCTTCATTTGATACTTGCTCTGCAGCATCTACAACTTCTAAATCAAGGTTGCCAGGGATAAAGCCTGCACCGATACCTTGGATTTTATGAGGGCCCGGTTTAATTTCTTCACCAGCTAAAGTTTGGCTAATAACTGGCGAGTTAGTTGGTTCAACAGCAACCGATTGTACATTTAAGCCTTTCTCTAGTTTAAGGTAACGGCTAACACCTGTAATAGTACCACCAGTACCAACACCTGCTACGAAAATGTCGATTTTTCCGTCCATTGCTTCAAAGATTTCAGGACCTGTTGTTTCAAAGTGAATTTTTGGGTTAGCTGGGTTTTCGAACTGTTGTAAAAGAATGTACTTTTCAGGCTCACTTGCTTGAATTTCTTTTGCTTTTTGAATTGCGCCATTCATGCCTTTAGCGCCATCAGTTAAAACTAGGTTAGCACCTAACGCTTTTAATAATTTACGACGCTCAAGGCTCATTGTGTTAGGCATAGTTAGAGTTAGTTTGTAGCCACGAGAAGCCGCTACAAATGCTAGTGCAATACCTGTGTTGCCTGAAGTCGGCTCGATTAACTCTTTGTCTTTAGTTAAGACACCTGACTTTTCTGCTTCCCAGATCATTGAAGCACCAATACGGCATTTAACACTGAAGCTTGGGTTACGTGATTCTACTTTAGCAAAAACATTACCTGATGTTACGCGGTTAAGCTTTACAATTGGTGTATTACCAATCGTTAATGAATTATCTTCAAAAATGTTAGACATACTGTTCCCTTGGAAGCAATTTATTCAATCGTGATCAATGAGCTTAGGCTATTGATCTGTAATAGTCACACTTTACTGTGGTGAATAAAAAACGAAAGTAAAGTTTGGCTATAACATATAGCGAATAGGCTTAGATACCCAAACCATCTCAAGGTGCGAGTTTCAGTTGGAATTAATATAGTTTAGGAACAAGCAAACAAAGTAAGGGGAGGGCGCACCAAAAGGTGCGCTGATAAGGTCTTAAAGCAACCAAGCGTAGCTAAATTTAGCAAATAACGTGCGCTGCTCTTTAGTCATTGATGACAGCTCATCATCTTGATAGCCATTATCAGAGTAACCAGCAAAGAATACAGTTTGCGGATTCAGCTTGTAAGAATACAGTAGCTGAGTGGCTAACTTTTTATATTGGCTATCAACATCATCTATGTAATTAGCCTGATTGCGTTCTAAATCGGTATAAATGACTGCAAGGCGTAAAAAGCTATTCACGTTGAATTGGTAAGTTAAACGCACATCACTTAAATTGGCGGTAAATACTTCACTGCCATCGGCTTCAAGTTGCTCATAAGTATGACGTAAACGCACTTCAAAATGCTTACCAAGGTTCATATTCAGCACAGGGCGTATATGGAACTTATCACCAACGCGGTTATTAGCTAAATCAACGGCATTACCTGTGTACATATATAAAGAAGCAAATACCCCAGCGGTGGGTTTAAAGTCACTGTACAAGCCAACGCCATTTTCGCTAAACAAGTCGGTGTTGCCGTCGATATCTAAACGTGATTTGTCGTGGCGAAGGCCAGTGCGATTACGATGCTCAACAGAGACCTCAAAAAAGCTTTGTAACGGGCCGCTGACTGAAAAGCTGGTTTGTGCTTCTTTTTCGAGAAGTTCATTATTTTCGTTGTGAGTAATATCCCAATCAGCATATAGGTTAGCGCGATTCCACCAATTGCCTTTATCGCCATACCAGCGGTATTCGCCACCAGTCGTAAACTTTTTAAAATCAACTTGTGAGATAAAGCCTAAGTCAGCTCTCAAATCGGCATCGCGGTAATTATAATCGGCAAATGCGCGCCAGTATTTCTCGTCGTGTTGATACTTTAGGTAGTAACCAGTACCTGATTGCTGCTCTTTACTTAAAACACGCAGTACGCCTTCGTTGTAGTCGCAGTCACTATTTAATTCACAACTCACTTGCTCGGGTTGTGAGCAGTTATCCCCATCACATAACTCGTCGATAAAATCTTGGCTGTATTGCGTTTGTGACTTTAATACTTGCACTAAGAACACATCGTTTACTGTTGGTTTGTATTTACTATCCAAACTATAAACTGTGTTTTTATAGTCATCACTTTGTCTGTGTGTTGCAGTTGACCCAAGTGATAAGCCTGATTCAAAATCGTATCGATAACGCAGGGCACCGTTTTCACTTTTCTCGTCTAGGGCGACAAGAG
The DNA here is from genome assembly GCF_014349195.1 of Pseudoalteromonas sp. BZK2. NCBI lineage: Bacteria > Pseudomonadati > Pseudomonadota > Gammaproteobacteria > Alteromonadales > Pseudoalteromonadaceae > Pseudoalteromonas > Pseudoalteromonas sp. BZK2. The sequence goes on from NZ_JACSOG010000064.1 coordinate 4,482, forward strand.
ATGAACCTAAATTGCCAGGGATCAACACATTGGTTTGCGCGTCATTGGCAATGAAGCCGGCAAATGTATGACCATTTTTGCTGCCGGTGATTTTCGTGCCGTAATCTGGCTGGGCAATATTACGGGTATGAATAAGGTTAAGTGTAGAGGCAAAGTAGTCAGCGTTATCTAAAAAGAAGGCACGCTTTTCAGGGAAGAATAAACTAAAGTTATTGTTCACACTCAATTGTGCAACATCTGCTTCAACCTGAGAAAAGTCAGGATTAATCGTCGCATTTAAGGTGATATCTGGGGTGATCCCCCATTTAACATCTAGGCTGGCTTCAGTATTGTTCTCTGACTCCCAATCAGCTACTTGAGCGCCATCAATATCACGGGTCTCATTTTTGCCAAGCACCAAAGATGGAATAATCGCTACGTTATTGCCTTGCTTTGCTTGTTCAAAGCCTTGGTAACTTGGCATTTGGCAAATCCAACAATTGTTCCCGTGGTCAATCTGCATATTTGAGATACGTAACCGTTCACTGCGCGGTAAAAAGCGTAAAAACTCCATTGCCATCGTTTTAGTCGCTACGCTGTCGTCAAAATTCAATACGCGTAATGGAATGGCCACTTCAACTGTATAGCCTTTATCATGAATAACACCGACGCTATCCCAAATACCATCCCATGATGAGCTTTCTTGCTTGGTTAGTTCATTTTCTATTGAGTCTTGCTGTACGCCAAGAGGATTAATAAAAAATTGATAGGCTAATTGAGAGTTATTGTATGAATCTATTTTTAGGCCAACTAAGTCATCATCCCAGGCGGCATCACGATCACGATAAAAAGCACGAATAAGTTCTGGGTTTGGGTCATTCGCTTCAAAGCCAATAAAAAGTGTTTCGCCATCTTCATAAACATAGGCGTGGGTGGTAACTGGGCTTTTACTGTTTTCATAAGGCCAAGTAACGTTGCCTATGGTAATTTTTTTTGCACGTTGCCAACTTGGTTCATTAAGCTGGCCATCGATTGTTGCCTGCTCTGCAATAAAAGGAAGGGTGACAGGCTGGCTGGTGGCCAAGCTGGTAAAAGGCACGCTCAATAGAGCGGCACTTAACATTGATTTATACATAAGCACTATACGGGTATTCAAAACTGCGAGCATGTTATTAATTTGCAACTTTGTTAACAAATGCAACGCGACAGGGCGCATATATTTACGTTCAAATTAGATTCTAACAAGCTGTGGTGGTAATTTGCGCAGTTAAACGTTAATTTGGCTGTTTTATAACAAAAGTAAACTAAAACGTGGTAAAAGATTACCACCTAAAAATTGAAGTGATCGTTATGAATTTAATTCTAAAATTAATTGCTGGTATTGTTGCCGGTATTTTAGTGGGCTTATATGTGCCACTAACAGGTGTTGAACTCCTTTACACAGTAAAAGAAATAATAGGTCAGTTGATCACCTTTACCATCCCGTTAATTATTTTATTTTTTATCGCATCAGGTATTGCTGGTTTACCAAAAGGGTCAGGCCACTTGTTAGGAAAAACAGTTGGCTTTGCATATGGTTCAACCGTTATTGCTGGAACCTTAGCGTTTTTACTTGTCAGCGCTATGATCCCATTGTTTGATGGCGGTTTAACGTTTGAAGCAGAAGTTGCTACCGAAGTGGGCAGCTTTATTGATTTAGAAATTCCACCTCTTATGAGTGTAATGACAGCACTTGCTGCGGCGTTCATTTTTGGTATTGGTATGAGCCAATTACAGCTTGATACTTTAAAGAAAGTATCAGATCAGGGCCGTGATGTGATTGATGGCTTACTAGCAAAAGTAATTATTCCTGCGTTACCTTTTTACATTGCTGGTGTATTTGCGGAAATGACCGTTGCAGGTACGGTGGTTGATACGCTACAAACCTTTGGTATTGTTTTGCTAGCTGCATTAATTATGCATTGGCTATGGCTAACTGTTTTATATGTATCTACAGGCATTTTACTAAAGCGTAATCCATTAGAGCTTGTAAAAAATATGCTACCCGCTTATTTTACTGCTTTAGGTACAATGTCGAGTGCAGCAACAATTCCTGTTTCGCTTCGCTCAAGTAAAGCAAATAATGTAAAAGAAGATGTGGCTAACTTTACAGTACCTTTATGTGCAACCATCCATTTATCGGGCTCAACAATTACGATTGTGACATGTGCAATGGCTGTCATGTTCTTATCACCGAATATGGATGTACCATCGTTATTTGGTATGTTGCCATTTATTATGATGCTAGGCGTTGTAATGATTGCTGCGCCTGGCGCACCAGGTGGGGCAGTTATGTCGGCATTGGGTCTTTTAACAAGTATGCTTGGTTTTAATGAAGGTGCGGTTGCATTAATGATTGCACTTTATTTAGCACAAGATAGCTTTGGAACTGCCTGTAATGTAACAGGTGATGGTATCATTGCCCTATGGGTTGATCGTTTCAGCGAGAAAGCATCAGCTTAAATTTAATTAGTGAAACGATATTTTGATTTATCGTTTCACTTTTTCTGTGCTAATGTGGCACATTAAATTGTGCGAAAGCAGCTATTTGGTTATTTGAGGGTGTTCCATTGATTAATGTACTTTTAGTTGATGACCATGAACTTGTACGGACAGGGATCAGACGTATACTTGATGATGTTCGCGGTTTTAAAGTGGTGGGTGAAGCTAAAACCGGTGAAGAAGCGGTGCAATTTTGCCGTCAACATTCACCAGATATCGTGTTGATGGACATGAATATGCCAGGTATTGGCGGTTTAGAAGCGACAAAGAAAATCTGTCGTTATTGCCCAGATGTAAAAATTATTGTGCTTACTGTGCATTGTGAAGACCCATTCCCAAGTAAAGTAATGCAAATCGGTGCACACGGTTATCTGACTAAAGGTGCCGGTTCTGATGAAATGGTTAACGCCATTCGTGCAGTGAATGCAGGACAACGTTATATTGCGCCTGAAATTGCGCAGCAAATTGCGCTTGCCCAGGTAAGTGGGCGGACAGATGAAAACCCTTTCCAGAGTTTGTCCGAGCGTGAGCTGCAAATCATGCTGATGATCACTAAAGGTGAGAAAGCGCAAGACATCGCAGAGCGTTTGAACCTCAGTTCAAAAACGGTGAATAGCTATCGCTATCGCATGTTTGAAAAGCTAAATGTAGGGGGGGATGTTGAACTTACCCATTTAGCAATTCGTCATAAAATGATCGACATTGATAGCTCGCATTAATTTGCTCAATGTCTGATTTCGAACCAGCCCGTTTTTTAAAAACACTATCAAGTGAGCCCGGTGTCTACCGAATGCTTGATAGTGAAGGGCAAGTTATCTATGTCGGTAAGGCAAAAAATCTAAAAAAGCGTGTCAGTAGTTACTTCCGTAGCAATGTAACTGATAGTAAAACGCGTGTCTTAGTCAGTAATATTTGCGGTATTGAAGTCACCCTGACTAACACCGAAACCGAAGCCTTATTACTCGAAAACAATCTAATAAAAAAATATCAGCCTCGTTATAATATTTTGCTGCGAGATGATAAGTCATATCCATATATTCTGTTAACAGATCATAAGCACCCGCGACTTGCTTTTCATCGTGGTAGCCGAAAAATTAAAGGCGAATATTTTGGTCCATTCCCAAGTGCGGGAGCGGTTTCTGAAAGTTTGCGTTTAATGCAAAAAATTTTTCCGGTTCGCCAATGTGAAGATGCCTATTATCGAGCGAGAAGCCGTCCCTGTTTACAATATCAGTTAAAGCGCTGCTCAGCACCGTGTGTAAATAAAATCTCCGATGAAGAGTACCAACAAGAAGTTGATTTTGTCCGTAAGTTTTTGCTGGGTAAATCTCATGAAGTTATCGCCGATTTAGTCACAAAGATGGAGCAAGCAAGTAAAGAACTTAAATTTGAGCTTGCGGCCAAAGTCCGTGACCAAATCATGTTGCTTCGAAAAATGCAGGAGCAACAATCTATTTCAGGTAATCATGCCGAAATGGATGTAGTGGGTTTTGCGCATTTAAATGGTTTAAATGCGGTTCACTTATTAATGATCCGCGACCACAAAGTGCTAGGCAGTAAAACTTATTTCCCTAAAGTACCAAAAGACTCCGGTGAAGAAGAAATTCTAACCTCGTTTTTAGGTCAATATTATTTAGCGCCCGGTGCAACGGGGCGTATTGCCAAAGAAATTATCTTACCGTTCAGTATTGAAGAAAGTGAGCCATTAAGTGAAGCGCTTACGGCTATCTCTGAACGTAAAGTGAGTTTAAAAGTTGCTAATCGCGGTGAGCGGGCACAGTATTTAAAGCTTGCTAATAAAAATGCCCTTAATAGCATTAGTGTTAAGCAAAGTACCCAAGACTCCATTAATAAACGTTACGCACAATTAAAAGAAACATTACGTCTAGATGATATTAATCGCATGGAATGTTTTGATATCAGCCATACAATGGGTGAAAACACGGTAGCAAGTTGTGTGGTGTTTGATTCGCAAGGGCCAAATAATAAAGAATATCGCCGATTTAATGTTACTGGCATCACAGGTGGTGATGATTATGCTGCGATGGAATTTGCACTTAATAAACGCTACAACAAAGTTGTCGATGAAGAAAAAATTCCAGATGTCATCTTTATCGATGGTGGTAAAGGTCAATTATCTCGTGCTGAGCAATATTTTGAAAACTGGCCGCATAATAAAATGCCATTGTTGGTAGGTGTTGCAAAAGGTACTAGTCGAAAACCAGGTTTAGAAACGCTATTAATTGATGGCGGACGTAAAACAATACCACTTGATTCAGATGCGCCAGCGCTGCATTTAATTCAGCATATTCGTGATGAGTCGCACCGTTTTGCTATTGCAGGGCATCGCAATAAACGACAAAAACAACGCACACAATCATTGTTAGAAGAAATTACCGGCGTAGGACAAAAACGCCGACAAGCATTATTAAAATATTTAGGGGGCATGCAAGGGGTAAAAGCTGCTAATATAGACCAATTAAAACAAGTTCCTGGGATCAGCCCTGAAATGGCTGAAAAGATATTTAATCATTTGCATGACAAGGCTTAGCCTTCGTGCGAATATAGTAAAAAAAGACATCTCCAAGTAGTTATGTGGAATATTCCAAACACACTCACAACCTTTAGACTTTTTCTTATCCCCATTTTTTTGGTGATATTTTATTTGCCTTTCTCATGGGCATTTTTTGCAGCTGCGTTTGTTTTCTGGCTTGCGTCAATCACAGATATCCTTGATGGCTATCTAGCGCGTCGTTTAAATCAGTCAACGCCTTTTGGTGCGTTCTTAGATCCGGTTGCTGACAAAGTAATGGTGTGTGCAGCACTGGTTGCTTTATCAAGCCACTATCAAAGTTTGTATATGACTATTCCGGCATTAGTGATTATTAGCCGTGAAATTGTTATCTCTGCCTTACGCGAATGGATGGCAGAGCAGGGTAAACGTGACAACGTAGCTGTATCAAACATGGGCAAGTTTAAAACTGCGGCACAAATGCTAGCCATTATTGGTTTGATCTGGCAGTTTGATACATGGATGATCTACTTAAGTTATGGCCTTTTGTACGTCGCAACATTGTTAACGCTTAGTTCTATGTTGCAGTATTTAATGGCAGCATGGTCAGAATTGACCAAAAATTGATCCTAAACGTTTAATTACACACCGTTTTAGATAAAAAATAAGCAAACAGTTCAAAACTAGCATTTTTTATATTGACGCGTTTAATAATCTCTGTAGAATGCGTCCGTGTTGAGAGGGCATAGCCCCCAAGATAAAGAAAGCGGCACTAGCTCAGTTGGTAGAGCGCAACCTTGCCAAGGTTGAGGTCACGAGTTCGAGCCTCGTGTGCCGCTCCAATTATCTAATTTGGCGGAATGGCAGAGTGGCCATGCAGCGGATTGCAAATCCGTCTACCTCGGTTCGACTCCGGGTTCCGCCTCCATTCAACACTCCACGCGCTCTATGAGCAACCCGATGCCCGGGTGGTGGAATTGGTAGACACAAGGGATTTAAAATCCCTCGCTGGTAACAGCGTGCCGGTTCAAGTCCGGCCCCGGGCACCA
>NZ_JACSOG010000065.1:0-9614 GCF_014349195.1 Pseudoalteromonas sp. BZK2
AGTTGGAATTAAAAGCGATTTAGGCAAGGCATTGATTGCAAGTAATAGTGGTTCTATTGTTAAAATCAATAACGCAGTATAAATCGCTTTTAAACCAACTCTTTGGGCGCTTCGCAGGCACTTACTCTCATCGTTGTTACTTCTTAAAAGGGACTGCCATTCTTGCAAAGTAACGCCTTGATTTTAAGCACCTGTGAAACGCTGAATTCTGCATCTTGAGGTGGTTTGGGTATAAATTACTGCTTAATTAAGCTGCCTGACAAAAATGTATGTAATGCAGGGTCATCATCGTCGTTATAGCTTTCTGGTACTTCAAAACCTAAAGTTTCAACGCTAAATCCTCCATCAACGGTTGTGATAGGAGTCATTAACACGCCATAACCATAATTCTGACTCTCGGTAGCCTCACTAAACATCATTAAAGATCCTAAATGCAGCTCCCAAGACGCACTACGAACTTCACCATCTAATTCGAATGAAGCGCTGCCATCTTCTGCAATGACAACATATGATGTTTCAACACCACCACTCTCGGCCATATAGGTGAAAATATGTGTACCAATTAAGTCGACTTCGGTAAAAGAATCTTGCTCAATAACTCGCGTAATTCTTTGCATTACACCGAAGTCATCGCCATCTTTAAATTGTAAAAAGTTGCCTTGTGCTTTGACAATAAAGTGCGGGTCAGCTTCTTCTACTGGGCTACCGTATGTTTTTTCATAGAAATCGACAAACACTTTTTGATTCTCAATATCATAATTATAGTAGCCTCCAGATATACCCAGCTCATCATTTTCAGTGTCATGAGCAAGCTCTAAGAAAGTACCGTCTTCTTTAAATATGCCCATAAAGAAGTCACCATCAAGCGACCCATCGAAATAAGCACCTACTAGTGGATTTCCCAGACTATAAATACGTGTTAGTACAACATCACCTTCCCCTTCAATTTCAAGAGTAAGTGTATCTGCAGAGACAGACGCTATAATGCTGCCAGCATCGTCAATCCCAAAACTTCCATTGGTATCTTCGCTTAGTTCAACAGCAAACTCACCTGTACTCTCATTCCAAGTAAAATCGCCTAACTCAAATCCCGGATGAGCATCATCAACGCCTTCATCTGCCATTGCTTGAATCTGAATCCACTTCCCATCACGTAAAACCACTGCAACATCAGGTTCATCGGCAAGTTGCCAGGCGCCATCTAACGGGTGCTCTGTTGCAGGGCGATCAATATCAACCTGCGCTTCCGCCATCGCTTTATCAAAGAACCAAGCTTGCTTATCACCTTCAGTACAACTCGCTGACTGCGCATAAACACAAACCGTTAAGAAATACCTATCAAAGTCACTAACCTCTGCTTGCGATGTATTAAACATCAATTTGCCGGAGGCTAAGCTGTAGTCATATTCAGTTAAAACTCCAAGATATGAAAAGCTAATTCTACGTTTATATTCATCTAATTCATCGTTATAGATTGTCTCAACTTTAATAGTTTCAACACCACGTTCCCTTGGCGAATAAAGCTCAATAAAACCAACGTTTATCGGATAACCATTTTCATCATAGCTAGCGTTTTCTTCTAACCAGTAGGGAGCAAATTTAGATACGCCATATTCATTAGAAACTGAGAAGTTACGAAGATGTGATGAGTAATCCTCTGGACGTTCGGTTCCGTCATAATTAAAAAAGCGATACTTACGGTAAGTAAAATTTTGCCCGTTATTGGTTGCTAGCAGACGTTGAGAAAACTCACTATATACTTGGCAAACATCATCTTCAGGGCAGATTGGCTGAATGCCATTACTTGTAAAATAGTTATAACGTAAGAATTCTCCATCACTACTTACTTGCCAAGAACGAAAGTTTTGATTCAAATTAAAATTCATTAAACCATCGTCATAAACGTCGTAATGAAGGTCTGTTTGTGGTGAGTTATAACCTTGGTACACAGTCCATTTACCAAGTAGATCTGCTTCAGTAAATGAAAGCTGGTTATCTTTCACCATTAAACCAGTAACTGTTCGCGAGCTATCATCTGTTTTAGCTTCGAGTGATGCAGCAAATTGATAACCAACTTGTACATTTTTAACTAACCAAATTGCGATGTCATAATTGATACTTTCTGCGCTATTACTTATAAGCAGTTGATTCTCATCGACTTGCCAAGTAACACTTACAGGCGCTTTATCGTTATCAGTGAGCGTCCCAGTTCCACCAGAAAGTAGCTCAATACTTACAGCACTACTATACCCACCAAACTCGCTCAAATTATCAATAACCCAAGTACCAATAAGCTCATCTGCTGTCACTGCAAGTGTTTGTCGTTGTTCAATAAGGGTGGCGTTATAATTAGATTCAGAGCTGTTATACACTTCACCGCTGTTACTGAAACGAGTTTCAGTTTTGCGAGAAAACTCTACAGTTCTATTAGCATCATTTTCCAAGAGAATAATTAGATCTAACTCAACTAAATACTCACATACCTCCTGCTGCTGATCATTTTCATCATTGCTAAATGAGCAGTTTATAAGTACAGGCTCAGCTAAATTAATTGTAATATCCTGCTCTTGCTGAGACCAATTAAAGCTTGTATCGACATCAATCAAACTAGCATAGCCAGTTCCATCAGCCTTAAACTCTAACTGCGCAGTTGATGCTCTATAGTATTGCGGCTGCATTAAAATATACTCACCCACAATACTAGTAACGGTCTGATCTACAAGTTCATCATCTTCTTTAATTTCTTCTTTTGTCGATTCAATTAGACCCGGTTCTTGGCTCTCTACGGTATTAACAAAGTTATCAATATCCTCAGAATTTGATACAAGGTCTAAGGTTGATTCGACGCCTTCAGGAAGTTCATAGTTTTCGTTATCAACAATAATTTTAATTAATGATGCTAAAAGTAACTTCTCATCCGCATCAACAGCTAACAATGCATCATCGAGTGCTTCTTCGGAGTTGATATCAGCACCATCACGAGTCAATAATGCAAACTCTGCGGTAGTAACATTAGTTACATTAACGCCAAAATTATCCTCTTTACTAAGTTTTCCATCAGCTCCTGCTTGCGCCAGCAAAGTTGAAATTGATTTTAGCTGTGAGACAAACTCTACACCGGGATTGATTGAATTATTACCATATGCGACTAGCTTCACTAATTCATTTGCATCAGAGTCATCCACTTCAATATCTACGCTAAAACGACCCTGGGCATCCGCGGTTACTTCAAACTGTTCATCACCAATTTGAACTACAACACTAGAATTAACAATTGGCTCATCAGTTACAATGCCTTCAAATGTTATTTTTAGTGCCTTGCGCTTCAGAGCTATATTAACTTCTGCACTTGCAGTTGCATCGTCATCATCTGTTACAGTCAAAGCAAGAACAATATCTGCATCTTCTTCAACTGCAGGTGCTGTAATTGTTAAGGTGCTTGTATCGCTACCAGAAAGATCAAGGGTAGGACCAGATACTTGTGTCCAAGCATATTGACTAATACTTCCGTCACTATCAGTCGCTGTCGCCTGTAAAACTAGCTCCTCTCCCTCTAATAACTCTGTGTCACTGTTAATTGATACTGTTGGACTTTTATTCTCTTCAGCAACAGGAGGGGTATCATCTTCGTTATTGCTATTATTCCCACCACAAGCTGTTAAGCTAATAATACTGGCTGCGAAAAGTAATTGTTTTATAAAATTCATAGACCTGAAATTTGGAGGGCTCATCATGTTAATCCTTACATTGATTGCGGTATAGCTCACTAAAAAGAGGCAACTGCAGAGCAGTTGCCAATCTCAAAGGAAGCAAATCTTAATAAACGTATGAACAAGGTCAGCGCTCGATCACTCTTTTAACCATAAATTAGACTTTATGTTTGCCCGTCAATTTGAGTACTTCGAAGCATGTTTTCCCGTTCATTTTTCATTAAGATTTTATGGTAGATGAGTTATTCAAATTGTGTGTACTGAATGCCGACAAAAATGTACTCAAATACGACATGTAATTAAAAAAACAGTAGGTTAAAGTTTTTGACATTGATATTCTTTTGCCGTCACACCATATTTTTCTTTGAAAAACTTAGAAAAATACGAACGTGAAGAAAAACCAACATCATCTATAACTAGACTTACTTGGCGACCCTGCTGTAACAACTCAGCAGCTCTTTGCAATCTATATTCGCGAAGATATTCACTTGGTGTGATATTTAACAATACTTTTAACTTTCTTTGGAATTGACGCTCACTCAATGCTAAGTGCTTCGCACATTCAAGCATAGAAAAGCCCTGCTGATGAAAATGCTCAGCAACATATTCAGCTAACTTTTCAAGCAGCTTTTTGTCTCTCGGGTCGAGTGAAAAGGCCGTTCTTTGCTGAGCTTTATGTGGCGACTTTTCAGATTTCGATTGTTGTGCATATTGAGCTACCCAGCCTAGCCAATTCTCAATTTTTAAAAATAGCTCTTCTCTATCGAATGGTTTAGTGATCACATCTAGCGCGTGTTGCTGCAAACTACTCACTCGAGTTTCATAATCGCCCTTTGCGGTCAAAATAATTACTGGGATATGGCATGTAACGGGCGAGTTATGTAATGAATCTAACACAGTAAAGCCATCAACTTTAGGCATCATTAAATCAGTGATGATTAAATCTGGCACTTGGCTCAAAGCTATTTGCAATCCAACTTGGCCATCTTGCGCTAATAAAACTTGGTAGCGGTGTTGTAACTCAGATTTAAGGTAATGGCGTAACTCATCGTTGTCTTCAATAATTAATACACTGGCTTTATTCTGCACTTCATTTGATTTTGAACTGATACTTGCAGCAGAAGCTTGAGCTGCAAATTGCGTTGCTTGAAATGAAAGTTTAAAACTAGTTCCTTCCCCTAAGCGACTTGCCAGCACAAGCGTGCCTTTGTACTTATCAACCAAACGCTTAACGATGGCTAGGCCAACGCCACTACCTTCTACATTTGCATGACTACTCACTCTGTAGAAAGTATCAAATACTTTGCCTTTTTCAGCGTCTGCGATACCTTTACCTGTGTCTGTTACTTCTATGTTGGCAAGCTCACCTGATACGCTTACAGTTAAGCTGACTTGACCTTGCTGAGTATATTTAAATGCATTGCTTAAAAGGTTGGTAAGAATCGTGATCACCCCTTCTCGGGTGCTTTCGATAAATACGGCTTCTTCAATATCGACCTTAAAGTCGATAGACTTTTCACCTAACACAGCAAACTGCCCTGCGACCTCTCTGGCAATTGCCGATAGTGACACAACTTTTATAATCTCTTCATGGCGCTCATCATAACGAGTCAGCGTTAATAGCTTATCAACCAAATTTTCTAAACGCCGGCTATTTCGCAATACCAAATTCAGCTGCTCACGCTTTTCAGTAATTCGCTCATCAGCTATTAGCTTTTGCAACGGCGCAATCAACAAACTCAAAGGAGTACGTAATTCATGAGATGCATGCGTGAAGAAGCGTACTTTATTTTCGAGTGAATCACTCAGAGCTTCAGCTTGCTGTTCGATGAGCGTTTTTTGCTCTGCGATTTCGTCGGTACGCTCACTAACAATTTGCTCCAGATAATATTTTTGTTTGCGTATCCGGCGAGTCCAAAGCACTGTGAATAGCCAGACCATCGCCAAAATCAGCATAGCCGCTAACAGATAAAACTCACTAGTTTGCCACCAAGGAGCAAGAACGGTTATGTTTAACAGTAATGGAGTGAGCACATTTGCCCCGCTTTCACTACTAGCATTAACTTTCAACTGATATTTACCAGCAGGAAGGTTAGTATAATCAACAGATAAAAAAGGCCCTGTAGCTTTACGCCATTGCTGTTCAAAGCCCGCTAACTGATAAGAGTACAGGTTAGTCTGTGGCTCAGAGTAGTGTAGGTAACTAATCTGAAAGTGAACCCGTTTGATGCCCGCAGGAATAGTCACTGAACGGCTTTTTTCTATTTGGTATAAACTGCCTAAACGACTGACTCCTTCGTTTACCACATCCTCATCATCAAATTGCAAACTAGTAAGTGCCAATTGCCCGCCAATAGTATTAACTTCAAGGTCAGCAGGATTAATGACACTCACCCCCTGTGTGCCACCAAACATCAAGCGGCCATCACGGGTTTTTAAATAAGCACCGGCATTAAATTCATTACCTTGTAAGCCATGGCGAGCTTTATAGTTTTTAATGCTCATGGTTGCAGGATCTATTTTAGCGAGGCCGTTGTTGGTACTGAGCCAAACCCAATCTTCATTGTCTTTTAACAATGCATAAACGACTTGATTAGGAAGGCCTTGAGCGACATTAAGCTGATGAACTTGCTGGTTGCTCAAATCAATAATATTTAAGCCGTTCGACGTTGCGAGCCACATTTGCTGGTCAATTTCTAAAAACGCACGCACTGTATTATCAGATAAAGCCAAGTCGCCTTTGCGATAATTAGTGAGAGTATCGGTTGCAGCATTGTAATGATAAGCCCCATCACCATCTGTGCCTATCCACAGCTCTGCTTGCGAGCTTTTATATAAACTCGTCACCCGCGCAGTCGGAATTATAAGTTGTGTATTCGCTACAGGCTGTGCAAAACTAATAAATTTGCCACGCTGTCTATCAAAACAAAACAGCCCTCCACCATTCGTGCCAACCCAGACATTATTTTTCTCATCGACTAAAAGAGCATATATACTGTTCTCAGTTAAGCCATGCTCGCCTTCACCTGCTCGAAAGTGACTGATGCTGCCATCGGTATGCAAAACATCAATCCCTTGCTGCCAACTGCCAATCCATATATCGCCATTACGATCTTCGGCAATGGCTTTAATTGCATTGCTACTAATTGAATACGGTGAACTTTCGGTGGTTATGCGCTCTAAACGATTTAATTGCTGCTCAAGAATATCGATACCGCCACCCCAGCTGCCATACCAAATACGTTGCTTTGAGTCTTCAAATAGCGCCCACGCATCGTTACTTGAAAGTGGCGCTGGCTTTTTTAACTTACTAAATTGCAATGATGCTGGGTCGAGCTTACTGATCCCATTGGCAGTACCAAACCACATAATGTCGCTACTGTCTCGGTAGATACTATAGACCCGGTTATGAGCAAGACTATATTTATCAAATGGGTCATGTGCTAAAACGGTGAAGCTTGCATTAATTGGATCGTAAACATTAATCCCGCCACCTCGCGTTGCCAGCCAAACTTGGCCTTGGCTATCAAACTCAATATCACGAATTTCATTACTGCTAAGCCCAACACCGCCATCATTAGAGGTAAGCCACTGCGTCATTGTTTTAGTGCTTAACTCAATCTTGTATAAGCCACCACCCTGACTTGCCAACCAAATACTGCCATCAGCTGCCTGTTTGATAGCAAAGATACTGGCATGAATATCTATTGGCTCAGCAAAGCCAGAAAAAATAGTATTAATTTGTTGTTTATTAATAAGATCATAATGAAGTAACCCAGCTCCATGGGTACCAATCCAAAGGATGTCGGCAATTTTTGATAGCGCATAAATAGGCTTTTTTAAGTCTGTTATTAGCCTTTCAAGTTGCTGTGTTCGCTTATCGTAACGAAACAGGCTACCGTCGTATGTACCAATATAAACGTGCTGTTGCGCTACCAATAAACTGGTGATGCGACGCTCTTTTAAGAGTGGCTCAGAAAATTGATAATTATGTAATGCAAGTTGGTTTACACCACTATTTCGCGTACCTATAAACAGCTGTGATTCGCTATCAAGTGCCAATGGATAGATATAGTTATTTGCTAGGCTATTTGTCTCATCAGAGGCTGTGAATACGGTAAACTTATTGCCATCATAACGGTTTAAACCTGCCTGCGTCGAAAACCACATAAAACCTTGCTGATCTTGCACAATATCGAACACAACACTTTGCGATAATCCATCCTCAATATCGTAATTATGAAATGCAGACCAAGCTGAAGGTAAGAACAGAAGTGCTAACAGCGCTATTAAAAAACGGATCATCCCTAAATCTACACATTTATTATTAGTTATTAATCAAGCGTAGTTCAGTTCAGCTAACATTCATAATCATTTCCCAATTTAGGGATGAATAACCAAGATAGATATCAAGGGGTTGGATTTAGATGTGAGTTAGCGAGGGTAAAGGCTCTAGGTTATAGGTCAAGCATAACCTTGGGAGTGTTTTATGGTGGTTTGGGTTTACCAAAGAAAAGGTTTACATGTATTGTGTTGGGTTTCGCTGCGCTCAAACCAACCTACCTGAAGAATGAACAGGCAGAATGCTGAGTGAGACACCACACTAAACAACCCTCTCGATCTAATCTGACGTCTGACAGCTGATAGCTTTTTCACCCATAAAAAAACCCGAGACTAAGCTCGGGTTTTTCTCAATGCTTAATGCATCACTATAGTTGATTACTCAACGATAGTTGCAACAACACCAGCACCAACTGTACGGCCACCTTCACGGATAGCGAAGCGTAAACCTTCGTCCATCGCGATTGGGCAGATTAGTTCTACAGTCATCTTGATGTTGTCACCAGGCATTACCATTTCAACGCCGTCTGGTAACTGTACGTCACCTGTTACGTCAGTTGTACGGAAGTAGAACTGTGGACGGTAACCTTTGAAGAATGGAGTGTGACGACCACCTTCATCTTTAGAAAGTACGTATACTTCTGAAGTGAACTTCGTGTGTGGAGTGATTGAACCAGGCTTAGCTAGTACTTGACCACGCTCAACGTCTTCACGCTTAGTACCACGTAGAAGTGCACCGATGTTCTCACCCGCACGACCTTCGTCTAGAAGCTTACGGAACATCTCAACACCTGTACAAGTTGTCTTCGTAGTTTCTTTGATACCTACGATTTCAACTTCGTCATTCACGTTGATGATACCAGCTTCAACACGGCCAGTTACAACAGTACCACGACCTTGGATTGAGAATACGTCTTCGATAGGCATGATGAATGGCTTATCGATGTCACGCTCTGGCTCTGGGATGTAAGAATCTAGTGCTTCTGCAAGCTCAACGATTTTGTCTTCCCACTCTTTCTCGCCTTCTAACGCTTTAAGCGCTGAACCTTGGATTAGTGGTAAGTCATCACCTGGGAAGTCGTACTCAGAAAGAAGTTCACGAACTTCCATCTCAACTAGCTCAAGTAGCTCTTCGTCGTCAACCATGTCACATTTGTTCATGAATACGATGATGTAAGGTACACCAACCTGACGAGAAAGTAGGATGTGCTCACGAGTTTGTGGCATAGGACCGTCAGTCGCAGCAACTACTAGGATTGCGCCGTCCATTTGAGCAGCACCAGTGATCATGTTTTTAACATAATCGGCGTGTCCTGGACAGTCAACGTGTGCGTAGTGACGAGTTGGAGTATCGTACTCAACGTGTGAAGTTGAGATTGTGATACCACGCTCACGCTCTTCTGGAGCGTTATCGATTGATGCGAAGTCTTTAGCTACACCACCGTATACTTTTGCAAGTACGTTAGTGATTGCTGCTGTTAGAGTTGTTTTACCGTGGTCAACGTGGCCGATTGTACCAACGTTTACGTGCGGTTTTACGCGTTCAAACTTTTCTTTTGCCAT
>NZ_JACSOG010000066.1:0-8248 GCF_014349195.1 Pseudoalteromonas sp. BZK2
TTCCTTGAGGAGAGAAGCCATATCTTTGTAAAACAGGAATGTTTTATCGTATTCATATCGACGCATATTTTCAGACAACAACAGATTCCAAATGCCACGCGCTGTCGCACCAAACTCAATGAGCTTAACTTCTTGTTCTGGCGTAGGGTTTAGCCTGTAGTTGTATCTGAGCGTCTTTTTCATATGCTGATTACAATCGGCACTCGATATTCAGTAGGCCAGCACGCAAGGAGGATTAAGCAAGCCACAACCGCTAAAATCTGGAAATCATTTCCTTACCTCAAAAACCAATTTTGGAAAGAGAAAACGTTTTGGTCTGATGGATACTTTGTGTGTTCTGTAAGAAATGCTAGTGCAGAGATAATACGAAAATATATTCAAGAGCAGGGGCGATACAGATTCATCCCCGCTATATCACTTCGCTCTGATCACGGGGTTTTCTCGGTGAATTTTCGATAAAACTGTGAGAAAACTAAAAAAGTAAGTTTTAGTCAAAAATCTAATTAAAATTCAGATTTAGATGGAAATATAGATTTTAAAATAGCTTCAAATCAATTGTCATGGCTCTATGTTGAATGAAGTGTTTTAAGAAAAAATTAACCGGATATACAATCATTGCAAGCATGGTTGGTCAAACCATTACTGTATCAGCAATTGGGGTATGGGCAGGGTTACTCGCGATTGCCACTCCATTTGAAAAAGCTATTGCTGCACAGGAGCGGTTTGACCAAATTAAACAAAAATACAAAACAGATGATCCAACAAATAACCGCTCCGATGATCAGCGCTTAAATCAAACGTTATTAAAATACCCAAATCAAACAGTCATAAATCCAAATCGTGAAAATGAAATAATACAAAAATACTACCTAACCCCACAGACATCTAGAACAGTTGATTTGTCTGCTTATGGTAATTTTGGTGACAATGCACAGCAGCGGATTGAAGATAGCGTAAATGTTGCGAGAGACATGTCAAAGTCAGCTGTTGTTCCATCGACTAATGCTAGTGGAGGTTTAATTACAAATTATAGTAATGGGGGAGTTTCGCTTACAAAAGATGATAGTGGTAATTATGTGGGCACTATTGATGAATCAAAAGTTACTGAGCATGTTTCTAATCAAAACGAGTACACTAGCTCAGAGCTAAATCACTCTCAAACAACATTTGATGCAGACAGTCACTATGGTAATGAGACAGAGTTTTATGCTTCAGGAACAACTAAAATAAACAGTTTGAAAACAGGCACTGCCAGTGATGCAACTGTATACCAAACAATTCAATCAATTCAGAATGACAATAAACCTCCAGAAATAAACCCAAGAAGCAGTATTTTCAATTACGGATTTAATGAAGTGAATGATGCCCTTGACGGTACCGGATCATGGTTATCGTCATGCACAGATGAGTCAGTTGACATAACACGTGAATTTACATCAACACAGTCAACAAATCATTTATGTATGCAACCACTTGCAAGCAATAGCTTATATTGCGAAGTTGAAAGAGCTACACCAGTTGCATATGACGTAATTGTTCAAATGGCGGGTAAGGGCAAGCAATTTTTAACAGTAGAATTTGATCTAAAGCAGCAAACTGCTAAGACAATAGCCCCAACTGATTCAATTGCAACAGAGTTGAAATTTGAAGGCCCAAGTTTTGAAGACTTCTGCACAGTTAATAATACTAATATTAATAGGGTAGGCCTTGGTGTTTGGTCTAACACCACTATAGATGGAAGCATTGATGAAAGTACTTGGATTCGAGAGTTGCAAGCGCCAACATGTGCAAATGGTTTAAAAGGTATTGTCCAAGTTGAAGATAAAACTGATGATGGTGGTGACACAAAATGGATTTTGAACGCTCAAGTAAGATACAGGTTTACGGGTGAAGTCGGGGAAAACAAGCAATATCCAGCCGGTTGCTATGATGCGATTGAAAGTGAGCTAAAGGAAAGCAATGGCTTAGCAGGGTTTAGTGACACCACCAGTGGTGATGCTGAGAGCCGGTTCGAAGGTTTTTGTAAATTTGATAGCTATACAAATATCGAAGTTGGTAGCGTTGGATTACCCCCAGAAATATTAGAAACAGTCCCTCCTTTTTATAATGGTGATACAGGAAATAAAACTTGGAGAGTTAACCTTGATGGATACAACTGTGATCCTACTAAAGGTGAAGATTACTGTATTGTAACTCGGAGAGCCACTGAGGAAGAAAAAGCAGCAGGGATAGAGGATGAATTCCAATGTTATTCCTGGGATGAGATAGAATCTCAACCAAACCACTGCGCTACCTACCAAACTGATACGCAATGCCAAGAAATTGAAAGAACATGTGCTGAAGGATGGCTTTGGGAGCGAGATGACGCCGATGATATTTGCTTCGCTTACACTATTGAGTATCAATGTGATGAAGAAATTGTTTCGACAGTAACAAGCTCCGTAACACAGAATACCTGTGCGGCTACATTGCCTTGTGTTGGAGGGAATTGTGAAACATCAAATAGGGAGGTTAATGATCAATTCGCAGATGTTCTTGCTATGGCAACAGTAATTCAGCATATGGAGGATGGGATGAACTGCGAAGATCCTACAGACCCATCAACGTGCACTATTTTTGAAGGTGAAGGCAAATTTTGTTCTTGGGAGCCAAGTGGTTTAGGTAATGACTGTTGTGAGGCTCCTGATGGTGTTGATATTTATGAATATGCACAAGCTGCTTATGGCATGCTTCAAGCTGATGCATTTGTGGCTGGACTAGATGGAACCAGCAATGCTGTAGTAGGCGGCTATCAGAGCCTGAGAGAGCCTATTGCTAATGCAGCTACAACTGCTGGTGAAGCTGTTTCAAGCGCCTGGTCTTCAGTGTCTACAGTATTTACTGATGCGGCAAGTACTGCGGCAGGTAATGCAGCAGGGGAGGTGGTTGATGCATCTGGGGCCGCAATGGATATTTTATCTGATCAAGCTATTGAAGAACTACAGCAGATGGTTATGAGCTACATTTATGATTCGATTCCAGAGGAGTTAGCACAGGCATTAATGAAAAAAACCGTTGAGGATGGAGTATCTACAGTGGTGCTATCAGAAGGGGCAAGTCAAGCTTTAGCGGTAATTGGCTATGTATATGCTGCATACATGGTGTATCAATATATTAAACTCGCTTTGAACTTGCTCACTGCTTGCCACGGGTATGAAATGGATATGGGAGTTAGGCTGGCTACGAAACAATGCATTCCCGTGGGTAAGAAATACTGTGCTGAAGATGCTTTAGGTGTCTGTTATCTACGTCGTCAAGATTATTGTTGTTATGACTCTATCCTATCTCGAATAATAATGGAACAAGCATCCCCAATGCTTGGCCATGACTTAGAAGAATATACAACTGAAAAAGTTGATGGTTCAAAATTAAGGAATTGTCCGGGGTTAACCCCTGAACAACTGTCTAACCTGGACTGGAATAAAATTGATTTAAGCGAATGGATTAACATAATGATCGAGTCTGGTATTGCTGATTTTGATCAAGACCTTGATAAGCTGACTGGTTCTGGTCGAATGCTTAATAATGAAGGTCGAGAAAACGCTGTTGATAGAACAACACAAAGAGCTGTTGACGCTGAACTGGCTGAGAGGGCTATCGAAACAAGAAGTATTATAAATGCAGATGATATTGATTGTTCATATGTGCCGAGACCATTGGCATGCTACTTCCGTAATGATTAGTGATTATAAAGTTGCGCAATATAAATAATAAAGTACGATAGAGTTACTTTCGGGACAAAAGAAAAAATCTATGAAAAATATAACTAAAATAGCTTTAGCTTCAGTCATGGCATTAACTTTATCAGCTTGTTCATCAACAAAAGAGCCAATCGTGTTTAATAACTTTCAAGCAAATGAGAATGACTCATTTGCAAAAACAACAATGCGCTTAGCTGGCAGCAATAAGTTTATGGATAGTGCTGACGGAAAGTCAGGGACTCGCAAAGTACCTGGTTCGAGTGTTATGGCTTTTGGTCAGTTGTTAATGTTAGATTTTACTGGAGCAGCCAGTACAGCTATTAATGATAGTATCATTGAAAACGAGCCTTTAGCTAAGAGCGCCCAATTTATTGTTAAAGTTGAAAATGTAGACCAATCAGTACTTGCAAACCCTGAAGGTATTATTGCTAGAGCTTCGAAAAAGCTTGATGAAATTGCTGCCAAGAAAGGGCTTGAAATAGAGTCAGAAAGGACTACAAATACTCAGCGAATCATCAACTATAAAAACAAAAATCAATGTGAAAATTTGCTTCTTGTTCTGAGTACCTGCGGACAATACCTTGGGCTTGGAAGAGTTTCTTCATATGATCAAGAAAGTAAGTCTGCATATGTAACTTTTGAGGCAAGTGGAAAGTTTGTTTCGTTGCATTTAATGAGCGGTTACATGGGGGATGATGTTTACTTGTATCACCCAAGAAAATTAAGTTCAGGTAATTGGGATTATAGTAGGAGTGTGTACGCAGGTTCTCATATAGTTATTTATAAAGGTAAAGTGCATAAATTTATTACTGGCCAAACTTTTGATGATGGTGTGAATATTAGCGAACTGCGATACGTATTTTTTGAGGAATGGGAAAAAGAAAATAAGAGCGAATACAACGAAAAGTATTACAAAAACCCTAAAGACAAAGGTAAATACTTATACGATTACCATTTAAAAGACATGAGCTTCACTGAATTACCGCTTGATACTAAACTATAACTCTTGTGATGAGCCAGCGATTAAGCTGGCTCCTTCCTTGAAACGGGCGAATTGCTTGATTCCGCTAGCGACTAATATAACAAATTATGTACAATACCGCCTATAATATGTATTGTGGTTACAATAAATTAAGTAGTAGAGATCATGGCAACGCAAGCATTAATTAATCCCCAACTTGTAACTTGGGCACGGCAACGAGCCGGCTTAAGCAAGGAGGACTTTGCTCAAAAATTAGGGATTAAAAAGGTTGAACGCGTAGTTGAATGGGAGGCTGGAACATCTAAGCCAACATTTGTTCAAGCCCAGAAAATTGCAAGCGCCACTAATATTCCTTTTGGTTACCTGTTTTTAGTTAACCCTCCTAAAGAAGAACTACCTATACCTGATCTCAGAACTATAGGTAACAAGCATCGTGATGAAGTATCTGTTGAAATGAGAGATATCATTAAGCAGGTAATGTATAAACAACAATGGTATAAAGAGTATTTGCGACAAATTGGCGAAGAGGAATTGCCGTTTGTCGGTCGCTTTTCTACAAAAAATACTATTTATGATGTTGCTCAAGACATAAGAGGTGAATTAGGAGTTCCACTGCCTCAAAAAGGCTCTTGGGAAGACTATCAACGTCAACTAATCAACGCTGCTGAAAACTCCCGCATTCTTGTTATGAGAAGTGGCATTGTAGGTAATAACACCAGAAGAAAGCTCGAAGTTAGTGAGTTTCGAGGCTTTGCCATCTCCGACAAATTAGCGCCTGTAATATTCATAAATAGCTCTGACGCGCCAGCCGCAAGACTTTTTACACTTATTCATGAGTTAGCTCATCTTTGGATAGGCAGTAGTGGGGTTTCTGATCTTGGCAACGAACACGCTGAGGAAGAAAAGTTCTGCAATGCTGTAGCTGGCGAATTTTTAGTCCCTGAGAAAGAATTCCATGAAATGTGGAATCCGCTAGTTAGCCTACTAAACAATGTTGTAGCAATTAGTTCTAGATTTCACGTTAGTAAACTCGTTGTGGCTAAACGGGCTTTCGACTGTAACGCTATAGACTCTGATACTTATAGGGAATTTTACCAACGTGAAATGAAAGCGTTTAGACGCAAAAAAAACAGCGGAGGAGACTTTAACATTACTGCGGGTGCCCGTAACAGTGCTTTATTTTCTAGTGCAGTTGTTGCAGAAGCAATGAGTGGGCGGATGCTACTTCGGGATGCAGGGAGCTTATTGGGAATTCAACCTAATAAAATTAAAACGTACGCGAGCAAACTTGCCTTATGAATTACTTGCTAGATGCAAATACATTTATTGAAGCGAAAAATCGATACTATTCGATGACAATTTGTCCGGGCTATTGGCAGTGGTTATTGCGATCAAATAAGCATTACGGCGTTTCAAGTATCGAATTCATAAAGAAAGAGCTGATCAACGGTAATGATGAACTCGCGATATGGGCTAAAGAACATCCAGATTTGTTTGAATCTAATGATGATGAAGCAACCCAACTTGCCTTCGCAAATGTGGTGAATTATGTAATGTCTCTAACCGAGATGAAAGACGGAACACATGAAGAGTTTCTGAGAGGGGCAGACCCTTGGTTAATTGCTAAAGCTATAACAACTGGATCAGTGATAGTTACCCACGAAAAGCTCGACAAAAAGATCAAGAGAAAAATCTTAATCCCAAACATTTGTGAGCACTTCAAAGTAACTTATATCAACACTTTTGAGCTACTAAACAATTTAGAAGCTCAATTTGTTATGCACACATCAAACCCTTAGGCTTTAGAACCCTATTTATTTTCAAAAATTGTAGTTCGCTAGTAATACTTGAAGCGCCTCCACTAACTAATCCAAATCTCATAAGTAATTCATTAGCAATAACGCTAATCTTGTTTAAATAACGTTTAAAAGCGGTAATATCCGGATCAAATTTTCTGATCCGCGACATCAGTATTTGGCGTATATTCAAGCGAGTTCTGCAGCACTGAATTTGGAGTTTTTTTAGCCAATATTTTTAGGTGGTTAATAAAACCATTAGATGGGATAAACTTCTAATTTTATTCATACATAAAAATCCTTTTTAAGTTCTTTCCTAAATTGTAACTATTATTCTATTCCTTGTGAGTCTATCTAGTCAATTTGTGGTATCTATATGAATTGCAGTTTTTCACAATATATTGTGAGTTTTTGGTTTTTTGACTGCTGTTCTATATTTTTCACAAAATATTGTGAATTTTTTGCCCTATTGATTATATCCCTCTATTATTCACAATTATCTGTGAATTTTGGAGCTAAAAATGGAAATATCTGTTAGTTCAGCAAAGCAATTAGGTAAATTAATATCTGCGGTTAGAAAAAGCCAAGGATTAGACCAAAAAACAATTGGAGAATTTTCGGGCAATAGTATCAATACGGTAGGTGACTTTGAAAAGGGGAGTGGTTCATTGTCCGTAAGCAGGTTGTTTGATTTGATGGAGTCACTTGGTATTGAAATGAAAATAGACTTTGCGCTGCCTCCATCAGATACTTCAGCACAAAATAAACTAATCAAACGCATTAATGAGATAGTTGATAATGAATAGATCGTTCACAGTATTTGTAAGTACAAAAAAATGGGTGAATTAAAGATGTGAATGGTTTTTGGGCATTTGAATATGCACAAGAGTGGGTTAACTCAGATAAAAACTTCCCCTTGTTACCGGATATACCAATTCAAAATGAAATGACATTAGACACAGGTACTAAACGTCCTGTTCAGAGCTTTTTTGATAATCTTTTACCCGAAGAAAACGCGCGCAAATTATTAGCAAAAGATCCGCAAGTTGACCACCCCGATTCATTTGCATTACTAGAAGTGTCAGGTATTGAGTCAGCTGGTGCCTTAATAATGTTGCCTAAGGGTAGCGTCATGCCTGAACCAAGTGCTGAGCCTTTAGAATTATATGCTCTTTCAGAGAGGATAAAAGCCCTCCCTAAAGCACCATTGAATAAGAGGGAAGGTAGTCGGATGTCACTCGCTGGAGCACAGCGTGAACTACCCAGCGACATCGATTCACTCTGATCACAGGGCTTCTACAGTCTAGCTTAACAGCTAGGCAGCTTCTTTTTTCTCAGATCCAAAATCCAACTTCGATAATTCGAAGACTTTGGTTTTAACAGATTGTTTCTGCTGAGATGCGGGTGTTACCCTTGCGACGATTCCAGCCGCAATTATATCTAATTCACCTTTACTAGCTATGCTTTTAGCAGCAGCTAGATCGCGGCTTTGATACGCTCCGCAAGCCGTACAAGTAAAACGCCTATCATTCAATGTTAAAACATGGCGTTGCCCGCACTCCGAACAAATTCCAGTGGATTTTTCAAAACGACCTATTTCATGATAGAGCTTGCCTTCTAGCTCAGCTTTATACTTTGAAAGCTGAGTGATCAAACCCATCACGTTATCTGCAACCATACTACCATTGAACTTTTGCATCGCTTTTACGTTTAAATCTTCGAACACTAAA
>NZ_JACSOG010000067.1:0-7867 GCF_014349195.1 Pseudoalteromonas sp. BZK2
TTTAGTTATTTGACAAACTAATTATGGCTCTGGCTTTGTATTAAGCTAACCCACGAAAAGCGGAGGCTAGCACCGTGTGGGAGTCATTATGTCTATATGGCTTTCAGGGAATGTAGTCGATGGAAGATGAATGGAAGAAATATCTCAATCAAGTTGAGCTTGAAGAGGTAGAGGCTATCAAGGTTAACTTTAGTAACTTTGAACGTTACATATCAGATAATGAAACAACCGCTACCCAGTTTAAAAGAGATAAGGTTGAATACAGCAAACGTTTGAAGCCTTATATTGAATTAGCAATGGCGCGTAAAAACTCACCTGAAATACGGAAATTCAGGCATTTTCACATTAGAGTGTTATCAAAAATATGGGACATTCTCTTAGGTGGCTTAATATTTTCATTACTAATAATTGTTGGTTTTGGTTTAGCTAAGTAGCCATATAACTAGACAATGAATCAGATTCACCAAGGCATGTCATGCCATTTGCTGAGCAAATCGCCCGCCAGCTTTTGGTTCACTTATTATTGGGGCGTTATGTAACTAAAGAAAGTGAAAGCTCCGAGTCAAACCAAAGAATTAAGAGAACTCATAAAAGATGCACGTTGGGGTATCTGGCTTTTTGTCGGGCTTAATTTACTTGTTTTAACTTTCTTCTTGTTAGATGGCATTTACAACGAATTTGTTTTTGTACTTCTTTTTATTCAAGTATTACTTTTAGTGGTGTGGTTCTTACCTGTATTTTGCTATCAAGTATTTTACAAAAAGTTGAGAGTAAAACTTGCTGTATACAAAGCGTTAGCCTCCTATAAAGAAGCTGTAAGTCATTTTTCGTGGTAACGTTACATAACAAACGAATTAATAATGGACGTCTCACGCTTGGCTGGCGCTCATTCTTCGCTAAGTATAGCCAAGCTAATCCGCCCATTATTCGGGCGTTACTGATTAAATACTCTAACGTGTTTTTGTCCAAAAGCGTGTTAGAGTGGCCGTCTGCTTCTCGCTCAAACCTATCAGTCAGGAGCATTTCTAACCTAATTGCTAAAAGCAAAAGGTCATGTATAAGTTGTTATAATTCATTGCCCGTCTATTACACATTATTTATCTGAAAAGCTTTTATAAAATTCTATCTTTGGGAAGGTAACAAAGGTGCCATTAGCTGCCTTACTATATATAACGACAATCAACACCTAATCTAACCTAAAAATGACAAAATAAATTTAGATTAATATGGTGTGATAAATGTGCGATATGAATAAAGGAATATATATTTAAGGTGCGATAAAATAAATAGATAAGTTCAGTAACTTATTGAATAGAGTGTAGAAAGATGGTCGGCATAGCAGGATTTGAACCTGCGACCCCTGACACCCCATGACAGTGCGCTACCAAGCTGCGCTATATGCCGACGTTTCAAGCCATAGTACGGCTTTTTTTATAAAAATCAATATCCCCGCAGTTCGATTGCCTGTTTATTGTTCAGGTAATCCACATTAAATCAATGGGCTAGAGGTTAGTCTAGCCAATCGTTGATCGTTTTGTACATAAAGTCGCGTATTAATGGTTGGGCATCGGCATTAGGGTGCAGGTTATCGTTTTGCATAAGTTCAGGGCGGCCTGCAATACTGAGCATGAAAAAGGGCATGAGCTTAGAATCTGTTTCATCGGCAATGGTTTTAAAGCTATCGGTGAAAAGTTTTGTGTAACGCGGGCCATAGTTTGGTGGAATTTGCACTTCCATTACGGCGGTTTTCGCCCCAATTTTTTGGCTTTTTGCAATTAAATCACGTAAGTTAGCTTGCAGGCGTTTAATAGGGAAACCTCGTAAACCATCGTTTCCGCCAAGCTCAATGAGTACATGAGTGGGTTCAAATTCGCTCAGTAACGCGTCGAGTCGCCTTAGAGCACCGCCTGTGGTTTCACCGCTAATACTGGCGTTTACTAGGTATACAGATTGGTCTTTTTCATCGTACTTATCTTGTAACAATTTAACCCAGCCTTGCTCTTGTTTAAGACCGTAAGCGGCGCTTAAACTGTCACCTAAAATTAAAATTGTGTTGTCAGCTGCTGCCGTAAGTGGTTTGATTACTAACAGTAAAACGAATATAAAACGTAGGATTGGATGCATCATATGTCAGCGCTTTCTCAATTAAACATCATTCAAGTTAAAGGACTTTCTAAAACGGTCACCACGGTTGAGGGCGACCTGACCATCCTCAGTGACATCAGCTTTAATGTCAAGTCAGGTGACTCAGTTGCCGTGGTGGGCACCTCTGGTTCGGGTAAGTCTACTTTATTAAGTTTATTGGCGGGCCTTGACCAATCAACTGGAGGCAGTATTCATTTAGACGGAGCCGCATTACACGAATTAGATGAAGAAGCACGCGCAGCACTTCGCGCTGAAAAAGTAGGATTTGTATTTCAGTCTTTCATGCTTGTACAAAGCTTAACAGCTCTTGAAAATGTAATGCTTCCGGCAGAACTTGCGGGTAGCAAAGATGCTAAACAACAAGCCCTTGAGTTACTTGATAAGGTAGGCTTAAGTCATCGTGTTGGCCATTACCCATCGCAATTATCTGGTGGTGAGCAGCAACGTGTAGCAATTGCGCGTGCATTTATTGGCACACCGAAAATCTTATTTGCCGATGAACCATCAGCAAACCTTGATAGC
This sequence comes from Pseudoalteromonas sp. BZK2, assembly GCF_014349195.1. NCBI lineage: Bacteria > Pseudomonadati > Pseudomonadota > Gammaproteobacteria > Alteromonadales > Pseudoalteromonadaceae > Pseudoalteromonas > Pseudoalteromonas sp. BZK2. The sequence continues at coordinate 2,668 of NZ_JACSOG010000067.1, forward strand.
AAAAACGGTAAGTTAATTGAGTCTCTATTATTTGAGCTAAATAAAGAGCACGGCACGACACTTATTTTAGTAACCCATGATGAGCAGCTTGCACAAAAGTGCCAGCAAATTTTACATATTGAAGCAGGGCAGCTAGTAACTGTTAAAGAAAACGAAGGAGTGCAAGCGAATGTGGGCTAAATTAGCACTAAAACTGTTTTCACGTGAGTTTAAGCGTGGCGAATTAACAGTGATCAGTGCAGCAATAGCCTTAGCTGTTCTCACTGTTTTAACACTGTCTATGGTTACCGACCGCATTGGTCAAAGTATTGAAGAAAAAAGCAGCGCCTTTATTGCCGCTGACCGCGTTTTAGCAAGTAACCATGCTTTACCTGCTGAGTTTTTAGATAAAGCCAACCAAGAAAACTTACGCACCGCTAAAATAACTTACTTCGATACCATGTTATTTGCCGGTGACGAAATGCAACTTGGCTCGGTAAAAGCGGTATCAAACACCTATCCGTTAAAAGGCGAGTTAAAAGTAAAAACTAGCCTGACTGGTCAACCACAAGTAACTTCTGATATCCCAAGTCGTGGTGAAGTGTGGTTAAGTGAATCTGTGTTTTATGCGCTAAACATTAAAGTGGGCGATAAAGTAGAACTTGGTGCTGCTACGTTTACGGCTAGTCATGTTGTAGCCGAAGAGCCTGATGCACCCTTTAATGTGTTCTCGAGCAGCCAGCGAATCTTAATCAATGAAGCAGACATTGCTGTGACTGAGGTAATTCAGCCCGGCAGCCGAGTGTTTTACCGCCAACTTTATGCTGGCGACAAAGACAACTTAGATACCTTTTATGCGTGGTTAAAACCACAAATGAAAGAAAACCAGCGTTGGTATGGCGTTAAAGACCGCCAGTCACCTATTTCTAATAGTTTAAATCGTGCCGAAAGCTATTTATTGCTAGCTGGTTTACTTGGCATTATTTTAGCAGCTGTTGCTATTGCGGTATCGGCAAAACGTTATTGTGAGCGTCAGTACGACCCAGTTGCTATGATGAAAACGCTTGGCGGTAGCCGCGCTATGATCCGTAAAATCTATTTATTACATTTGAGCCTTGTATGTTCAATGTCGGTGATAGTCGGTTTACTGATTGGTTATGGTTTACAAGCGATTGCCACTGATTATTTAGCACAAACCATGGGTTCAGCACTGCCAAGTGCATCGGCAAAACCTTGGATCATCGCAATTAGCACGGGCGTGATTTGTGCGGTTATGTTTTCAATTAAACCGCTACTCGATTTATTTGATATTCCGCCGCTGCGTGTGCTTCGCCGTAACTTAGGCGACCGTTTATTAGTAAGTAAAGTGCACCTTACTATGTCGGCGCTTACTGTGTTTTTACTGATGTGGTTATTTAGTAACAACATCAAAATTAGTGCAATTTTGTTCCTTTCTACGGCATTTTTAATTGCGGTGTTATTTGGCTTATCAAAGGTTATTTTTGGTGGTGGCCGCAAACTTGGCTTGAGTCCGGGCAATAGTTGGTCATTGGCGATTGCGTCAATTCAAAAGCGTGCCAATGTGAATGCAGTACAATTAATTAGCTTTGCTTTGGCTATCAAGTTATTACTGTTTTTAATTGTACTTAAGAACGACATGATCTCGGATTGGCAGTCTCAGCTTCCTGAAAATGCCCCTAATTCATTTTTAGTGAACATTACTGAGCAAGAGTTAGAGCCTATAACTAGCTTCTTAGCGCAAAACGATATGCCAACGTCTGATTTCTATCCTGTTGTTCGTGGCCGTGTAAACGCCGTCAATGGTGAGTTGGTTGCCCGCGAAGTATCACAAGAAGACAACGAAAAGAAAGATGAAGAAGCCCGCTCTGGTATTGGCCGTGAGTTAAACCTAACTTGGCGTAAAGACTTGCCTAATCAAAACGAGCTTATCGACGGTGCATGGTTTAGTGAAGACTCAGTAGCTGAGGCATCGGTCGAAGAGTCGATGCTTGAGCGCCTTGATGTAAAAATAGGCGATACGCTTACTTTCTTAATTGGCGCGCAGTCGTTTGACGCAAAAATTACCAGTGTACGTAAGGTTAATTGGACCACGCTTAAACCTAACTTCTTTATTATTTTAAGCCCAGATGTGCTAGCGAGTTTCCCGGCTACATATATTTCATCAGTGAATGTAAAAGCAGAGAAAAAACGTGAGTTTAATGAGCTAATGCGTCAATACCCAACGGTTAACGTGATAGATGTTGAAAGCTTCATTAAACAAATTCGCTCAACCATAGAGCAAGTATCGTTAGCGATTGGCTTTGTACTAGCGATTGTGGTTGCCTGTGGCGCTTTAGTACTTATTTCACAAGTACAAGCAAGTTTGGGTGAGCGAATGCAAGAGATTGTTATTTTGCGAACTTTAGGTGCGAAAGGGCGCTTAATTAAAAATGCCACCTTATATGAATTTTTACTATTAGGCGTTACTGCAGGTTTAGTCGCTGCCATTGTCAGTGACATCGCTCTGTTAATAGTGCAAAAACAAATGTTCGATTTAGCAGGTAAGTTCCACCCTCATATTTGGGTTATTGGCCCAGCAGTCGGAGGCTTATTTGTGGCATGTTTAGGTTATTTGATGATAGCCCGCACAATGCGAAAAAATACCCAAGGCTTATTACGCTCGCTCGCGTAAATGTCTTAATTAAAGGTTGACTATAAAATGCTCGCAATTGCGGGCATTTTTTATGAATTGCAATTGGTTACTGGTAATTTATACAGTGCTCTGGCATTATTAACCGCAGATAATAATGATAATAGACGAGTCAGTTAGTTGGCGATTATTTTAGGGATTGATCCTGGTTCACGATTAACAGGGTACGGCGTGATTGCTCACCAAGGTGCTAAGTTCACTTATTTAGGCAGTGGCTGCATTAAATTGGCCGATCACGATTTTCCGATACGCTTAAAAATGATTTACCAAGGGATCAGTCAATTGGTAGAGCAATTCTCCCCAGACAGTTTTGCTATCGAAAAAGTGTTTATGGCACACAACCCAGACTCAGCGCTTAAGCTCGGTCAAGCACGCGGCGCTGCTATCGTTGGTGCTTCAATGGCAGAGCTGCCAGTTTATGAATATTCAGCTAGGCAAATTAAGCAGGCCGTTGTAGGCAATGGCGGAGCCGATAAGTCTCAAGTACAGCATATGGTTAAAAACATTTTAAAGCTGCCAGGTACCCCTCAAGCCGATGCCGCAGATGCTTTAGCAATTGCTATTTGTCATGCACACTCAGAACAAAATTTAATAAAACTTGCGGGCAGTGCGAGCAAAACCGTAAGAGGACGATTAAGGAAGTAATATGATTGGTCGATTAAATGGCTTACTTGTTGAAAAGCAGCCACCAGAAATTCTTATCGAAGTAAGTGGTGTAGGCTACGAAGTGCAAATGCCCATGACTTGCTTTTATGATTTACCGGCAGTGGGTGAGCAAGCGATTATTTATACCCATTTTGTGGTACGTGAAGATGCCCAGCTATTATTTGGCTTTAACAACAAAACCGAACGCGCTTTATTTAGAGAGCTTTTAAAAGCTAATGGTGTAGGGCCAAAGCTTGGTCTAGCTATTTTATCGGGTATGTCGGCGCAGCAATTTGTAAGTTGTGTTAATAATAAAGATGCGACCACACTGGTTAAACTACCGGGCGTTGGTAAAAAAACGGCTGAGCGTTTAGTGCTCGAAATGAAAGACAGGCTTAAAAATTGGGGTAATGACTTATTTACACCATTTAGCGATAATGCCGTCATTGAGCCATCAAGTGATGATACCCTAGTAGCAAATAATGCTGCTGATGATGCTGTATCAGCACTTGTGGCATTAGGCTATAAGCTACCGCAAGCACAAAAAGCGGTTAAAACAGTGAACAAACCAGATATGACGACCGAGGTTCTAATTAAAGAAGCTCTAAAATCAATGTTGTGAGTAAACCATGATTGAAGCAGATCGCTTAATAGATGCGAGTGAACAAAGTAACGAAGACAGTGTTGATCGTGCCATACGACCAAAACTGTTAACCGATTACACCGGCCAGCCGCATGTTAAGCAGCAAATGGAAATTTTTATTGAGGCTGCTCGCCATCGTGGCGAAGCGCTGGATCACTTATTAATATTTGGTCCACCGGGTCTTGGTAAAACCACACTTGCAAACATTGTTGCCAACGAGCTTAACGTTAATATTAAAACAACGTCGGGGCCAGTGCTTGAAAAAGCAGGGGATTTAGCCGCACTTTTAACGAACCTTGAAGAAGGTGACGTACTGTTTATTGACGAAATTCACCGTTTGAGCCCGCAAGTCGAAGAGATTTTGTATCCAGCAATGGAAGATTATCAGCTGGATATCATGATAGGTGAAGGCCCTGCAGCACGTTCAATCAAGCTTGATTTACCGCCATTTACTTTAATTGGCGCAACAACTCGTGCTGGCTCACTCACCTCACCACTTAGAGACCGTTTTGGCATCGTACAGCGATTAGAGTTTTATTCAGTTGAAGACCTCTCAAAAATTGTTGCCCGTTCAGCAAGCTTTTTAGACTTAACCATGTGTGATGAAGGCGCTACAGAAATCGCCAAGCGCTCACGTGGTACACCTCGCATAGCTAATCGTTTATTACGCCGCGTTCGTGATTACACCCAAGTGAAATCAGACGGTAAAGTGAATGCTACAGTTGCCGAGCAAGCCCTCGATATGATTGATGTCGATAAAAGCGGTTTTGACTACATGGATAGAAAATACTTGCTAGCTATTATCGAAAAATTTATGGGCGGCCCCGTTGGCCTTGATAACCTAGCGGCTGCAATTGGTGAAGAAAAAGAAACCATTGAAGATGTGATAGAGCCGTTTTTAATTCAACAAGGCTTTATACAACGCACACCGCGCGGACGCCTGGTTTCAGACATCGCTTATTTACACTTTGGGCTAACGCCAGAAAAATAACTAAAAACCCCGCGAAGCGGGGTTTTTAGTAGTTAGATTTCAGAAGTTAGATATCAGTTGATCGAGAGGGTGTTTTTATTTTTGTTTAATTAAACAAAAAGCTTGCTATAGATGATATTAGTTTTACTTTGTCCTAACCACTAACCACTAACCACTAACCACTAACCACTAACCACTAACCACTAACCACTAACCACTAACCACTAACCACTAACCACTAACCACTAACCAC
>NZ_JACSOG010000068.1:0-7233 GCF_014349195.1 Pseudoalteromonas sp. BZK2
ACACAAATAGAATATTGTATACAATATTCTATTTGTGTTAATTCTCATGTAATTTGTGAAGCTTAAGCAGTGGTGATTAATTTATGCCATAGTGTGATTAGTCTGGTGAACTGAATTAAACAGTGCCAATTATTGGCACCATTTACCTTGCTTTTGAGCAATTAGTAATAAGTGTGCTGCGCTCCATGAAAAGTTAGGCGCTCCTTGTTGCTCACCATTAAGCGGATTATAATTCTCACGTATTGGCGCATTAGAAAGCAAACCATTGGCATGATTTAATAGCTTTTCACTTAATTGCTGAGCTTGTTTGCAATAACCGTAATGACTCATACCTACTAACCCAAAGTAAGCTTGATCAAGCCATACTCGTCCACGCCAATAAATATCCGCACCGAAAGCCGGATTAGTCAGCGCAGCACTGCCAAGCGGAACGTAAGTATTAAACTCATTATTATCAAGCATTGTTTTTACCACATCACTTGCCTGTTCAATACTCGCTACTTGATTAAACAACGGTGACCACCCTTCAGGACCTTTGCCTCTTTTTACTAAAGTCCTCCCAGCGCAACCATTCGCTAAGGGGGTATCTGCTATTTCAATGTCGTAGTAGAAGCCTGTATTTTTATCAAACATGCACCGATTGATATAATCCCTTAACTGAGCGGCTTGCCTTAAAAAGTAACTTGCTTGGTGCGGTAACTTAAGCTGCTTCGCTATTTTACTTAAATAACGGTTATCAGCAGCCATATAAGAGGCTTGATCCACAGATTCTTGCAATAATGAATACCCAACTAGTGTACCTGTCTCATTACGATTTTCTGCAAAACCAACGTGCCAGTCACCACGAATCCCGCCGTTTTTTATATAACGATTTAACTGTTGATTATTTATAAAACCAAACACAGCAGCATCATCACGACCAGATTCCCAAGATGCGGCTGTTTGTGCCGGAACTTTAATTTCTAAGGTTGCTTCATCGCTTAGGTAAGTCCTATAGTTTTTTAAGCCACTTCTTGTTCGCCAACCTGCCGAGGTTTTTACTTTAAATAATAACTTGCCGTCACGAGTATTATGAGCTTTATCAACAGTGGCACCATACTCTGGCACACCGTTTTTATTATGATCACGATTGCGTAGCCACCATTCACGATAAGCAACTAGTTTAGGGTATATGTGCGCGAGCCACTGAGTATCGCCTGTATTTTCAAACACCTGCCACACAGCCCAAGCTGCCAAGCTTGGCTTAGTATTACGCTCATTCCAATTTGTGCCGTCCCCACCGCGTTTTGCACTAAAATTATAGGCCACTAAGTCAGGTATAAATCCAGCATCCCATGGCCTGACAGCATCGTTTGGCGTTATTTGATGCTCAAACACAGCATTCAAATTTTGTTTAGCAAGCTCTGGATTAAATGTTACCAGTGCATATGCCTGCTTGTAGCTATCCCAAGGCCAAGTTTGATTACCTGAAAACCAGCGACCGGTCACGGCTGGACTAACGGTATCAAAACCTACTGCACCAGCTTTACTGCGCCAATTTCCAATTAACGTTTCAACACTTTTTACTGCAAGTTTTTGTAGAGCTGGTTGCTTGTTACTAATTGGCTGTGTGGCTTTATTTATATACTCTTGCCAACGTAATTTACTAAGTGATAAATGATGTTCGGGTTGCTTTAAAATTTTATCAATAACCTCTTTTTCACGTACCGCTTCTTGATTATTTAATAAATATGAATAGCTTGTGTAGAATGTACGATTGTTTTTTATGTGCGTTGTGCTTGAGTAACTTAGGTCGTCATGACGTGTTCTAACCGCTAACGTTTTTTTAAGCAATAACTGTGAGCTCCCCGAAGTGAGTATGTGTCCATGCGCCCTTACTTTGCCAAAACTAATCGCAATACTATTGTTGGTGACTTGCCATTGGGGATTTAATTCCGGATAAACCACAAATGGCGAACGCCCCTCTCTTTCAGTGCCATTGTTATCAAGTAAATGGTTTATAAGCTGTCCTGCAAAATGTAATGTAATAGGCTCTGTGGTTTTGATCTGTGTTTTAACTAATGAAGTGCGATTTGTCACAAATCGCAAAGTAAGTATTATGTTTACCCCGTCACCGCTTAGCTCTTGCACTAACGCGCCGGGTAAGCTGTAAGCCCGCATTGCTAGTTTCACTTTATTGGCCACGTCAATTTTCTGGCCTTTATAAACAGTCAGCTTTTCTAGATAAGGCGCTATAAAATTTAAATACTCCTCAGTAACAATAGCAGGCCCGGTGAACGCACCGACGTTTTCATCTGTTGGTAGCAAATGTCCATGCCACGCGCCTAGATCAAAAAGAGGGCTAAAACGTTGGTGGCCGCCTTGCTCAAAGTCCTGCATATAATATGGGCTTCCGGTTCTATCTATTAAGTTTTTATAATCAACCACCTCACTAGCAGCAGCCTCACAATGACTGATTAAAAGCACGGTGATTAAAATAAACAGGTTTTTAAAAATCATTTATTTAACCCTTTTGTATCGCGCTAATAAATAAAAACCAAATCCGGTAACTAGTGCAATGCCTGCAAATAATAGCCACATGATTTCGGGGGATTTTATCTCTTTGACTAGGTAACCATAACTCCACCCAGACAAAAATCCAGCAAATAAAAAGCCTAATGCCATAGATACAAAGTAATAACCCATAAACATAGCAGCACTGCCTGTTGGAGCTATGCTCGCTACATACTCTTGGCTTTTTGGAGAGGTGAGCATTTCACCAAAAGCAATTAATAATATAACCGTTACCACTACTAAACCGCCCAATTGGCTTAGTAATACCCCCGCGCTCATTAATAACAACACTAAAAAAGCACCTGCTGTGACAATTAAACCGCTTATTAGGACAGATATAACTTTAAAATGCTGGCATTTAACACTTACTATTATTTGTAACAGAACAATAGCTGCAAAATCTAAATTAATCAGGTATTCAGGGTTTACCTGTCGGTATTTAAGCCACTGCTGCGCCAATTGCATACTTTGCTCAGCCGAAAAGCTAGAAGCACTGGCTTGTTTAAAAAATAGCGCTATTTCAGCAACAGGAACATTGACTTTTAAGTGGACTAAGTCTAGACGCACTGCCTCTAAATTTATCTCTTTGACTGGTGTTAGACTTTGAGTAGCAGCCAGTGTTTGCAGTTTGTTACTTAAAGCTTGAATATCAACATAAGCAAAAAAATCCACTGCTGATTGACCAAAGTAACTCAAGAGTGCAACTAAATCTTGAGTATCAATATAGTCACGTATAAACAGAGGTAGAGTATAAAAAAGTTGGTTATATACCGTCCAAAACCCCGTTAATATTGCTAAATATAGTGCAAAACTACGATTGCTAACCCTCACCGGTTGTAGATACCATTTAGACGCTTTTTGCACGCTTACGCACTTATCCCATAACCAGTTCGCAGCTAACCAAATCGTAATTAGTGAAAAAGCTTGAGTGTATGTTAACCAGCTAACTCCCCCCGTCATTAAAATAATTACACTGGTAAACAGTAATAATGCGAAACGGCTGTTACCCAAAACATGTTGAGCTTGCTGTAAAACCGCTGCCGCACCTATGCTGCTACGTAGTTTACTGCTTGACTCACGGTAAAAAAGCAATGGAATAAAATTAATAACAATCCAAGATGCCGACATAATAAATACCGCATCCCAACTAATAGTCCTTAAATACCCAGCCACTAACGGGCCAATGAAGCCCCCCAAATTAACCATAGTGTAAAAAATACCAAAGCCTAATCCTCGGTTACTGTCGTTAGTATTTTGACTAATAGTGCCTACTACCACAGGTTTAAAGCAGGATGCACCAAAAGCGACTAACATTAAAATCATAAAGAACGAATTAAAATCAGTCACTTGACCTAAGAAGTAATAGCTTGGCGCCATCACAACAAATGAGCATGTAAACATTTTTTTATAGCCATAGCGATCGGCAAAAGCCCCAGTGATCACAGGTAATAAGTATAAAAAAAACGGAATTATCCCCTGTACGGCGCCTCGCTCTGCATCACTAAATCCGACCCCCCCTTGCTCAATGGGTGTGGTCATATACACCGACGATACTGCAAAAAAGCCATACCAAGCTAAACGCTCAAAAATTTCCATGGTATTAGCCAAGTAGAAACCTAACCCAAAGCTACGCCAAGTTTGTTTATTTTTGCCAGTTTCCTGCTGTGCTGCTGATTGTAATTGTTGGTTATTATTCATAGTTTACTTTTTCAATTAAACGCAGTATTTTATATTGCATACAATATACAAACAAAGCAACTATAATGACAAAAATTATATCTCTCACATTATTAACTTTACTACTCACTGCCTGTCAGCCCACGCCTAATACTAGTGCGAATAATAAACCTGATATCGGCAACATAAAAAGCGGCCCAAGTAAAATGCAAGCAAACATTACCGTCCAGGGCTATACCAGCACACTCAATAATATCGATATTGAGTTTTTAGGAAAAACAATTCCATATACATACAGCGATGGCAAAATAGGAAATAGTCGGGGCTACAACTGGTGGGTAAGTAAGCACTTTGCGCTAAAGAGTGATCTACCCAAAGAGAAGGTCACGCTATACTTAGAGCTACTTGAAATGGCATATCCACATTATGTTGCTTTATTTGGTATGGCTCCCCCAAATATTGAGCGCCAACGCATTGCAGTTGTTTATGGTAGTAGTCGCTCCCGTGTACGAGAAGCCATGCTTGATGATGGTTTTTTACGTGGCGTACATAAAACGGCCGGTGGTGAAACCATGTTTTATAACCGTGCCGGATATAATTTCCCCAGCCACCGTGAGCACCATCAGCGTTATATAGTTATTCACGAAACCATGCATGCTTTTCATATGGCATTAAACGGCCATTCAACGTGGGCACCTAATTGGATCACCGAAGGTTTAGCTGATTCGATTGCTCACCATGTTTATGATCCTAAGCAAAAACAACTCACCGTCATGGTATTTGATCGCGCCCCAATGAATTACATTGAAACCGGTTTAAAACAATATTACAGCGCAAATAAACCTACAATTGAAGAAATAAATGACGATCCAGCACTAAAACGTGGACTTAATTTTTTTATTATTCATTATCTTTTAAGCTCTCCTGAACGGGCACAGTACTTTGCTCACTTTATTGAAGAGCTCAGATTAGCGAACCCACACAGCGAAGCCACACTTTCAACAGCTAACTCACTGCTTAAAAGTACTTTTAAAAATTGGTCGGAAATAGAACAAGGTTTTGCTGATTTTGTAGAAAATATCCAGCCTAGTTTCCATATTGTATCAGGGCCTTGGGAGCAAGACGGTAATGCTTACTGGCTACGTAATACTCAATCAACGGCGTTATCACGATTAGATATTAATCCCCCCTCAGCTGCCAACCACCCAGTCATGGACTTTCCAGCGCCAAAGCCGAGTTCACTCATTGATGTAGCAAATAAAAACCAAGTGGCCGCGCTAATCGAGTTCGAATCTGCTCAATTACATCGAGGAAAAATTGGCATAGCACTACAAGGAAAGCGTAACCAAAAAAACCAAAAATATCGCCGTACTTTTGTTGGTGAAGAGCAGGCAAGTGATGATCAATTGCTGATGCTGCTTGTTGAAGATAGCAGCCACTTAATTATAAATGTACAAAACTACGATAACTTTAAAACAAAGCAAATAGCCCTGACACCTGAGATAAAAGATGCATTAATTGCAGATAAGAAACTTGCAATAAACTTAACGCTCGAGCAAGCACAGTTACGCGTTAACTTACACGCTCAACGTGGTAGTAAGAAAGTAACCCAGCAGTTTTCTATTCCCCTGAATAAGCAAATGATAGCAACACTTAACAGCGAAAAGATCAGCTTGTTAGGTCAAAATAACAATCATAAAATCACCCCGTACTTATTTAATCCTACCCCTTCTCGCTTGTTGCCTATCACAGCAGAGAATGCGCTTACAAACCCTTGGCTTTTTAAAAATTATGATCTACTAAACCGAGTTTTTAAAACCTGCCAGCAACACGAGGGGTTTATACCACAATGCGATCTTGAGTTGAGTAATATTTTAGCAAAATTACCCTCTATAGAGCTGCACGATGAAGTCAGTTCTGAACTAGAGGCCTTAGAAAGTCAATATATAGCCACATTAAATAATGCTGGTTTTAGTACACTTTCCGGGGTTAAATCTGATATTTATTATCACCAACAGAAGCCTTTTTTAAGAGTTGTCAATCCAACTGATTCCCCTTTAGAAATTACTGCACAAGTAACACTCATAGATAGCGCTGATAAGCCAAGCAAAACTCATCAGCTAAAACGCAACTTGACTTCAGGAACACATAATATCTCACTGCCAACAGAAATAAATGCTGATAAGATTACTATTGCGCAAACTCTCAAATGGAAGTCGTTAACGCACCAAACTACGCTCTCAAGGCGAGTAACCCCGTTTAATGGCGTTGAGTTCAATATAGTAAAAACGAAAGAGCATGAAGACCATTGGTTAGTAGCGTTTAATTTATCTGGGCCTTATTCTGGAGAAACAACTGGGGACATTATTCTAACCTCAACATTATTCGAGCAAGCCACCCCCGCAAAATCTCAACAGAAAAGTGTTGATATAGCACCTTATGAACAAAAAACATACACCTTCAAAGTAACAAAAACTGACAAACCACAACAGATTTCTGTAAAGGCCATTTTAAATGTTGATGGTGAGCCTATTCGTCTTATTCAAGAGCTAACTTTGTCCTAAGCTTAACAATAGGACAAAAGCCACTTTCGCAAGAAAGTGGCTTTTGCCTCCTCTTTAGATTACCATTGTTTAGTCCAGCGTTAACTGAGTTGATGTTGCTTTCTTTCTCTTGGTATTCAGCTACCTTTGGCCTAATTTAATTACCTTTCAATACACTCATCAATATTGAAGTTGTCAGCTTTGGCGACACTTTTGCAACGTAAGTACAATTGAATGTTTATTTATCAACTTTACATCCAAGTAGTTCAATTTATAGTTAGTTTAAATACCAGAAAAAAGCTAAAGGGGTGTTTTGACTTTGAAGAAATGAACCTTTGCAATTAAGTTTGGTGCGACAGCTCGTGGCATTTGGAATCTGTTGTTGTCTGAAAATATGCGTCGATATGAATACGATAAAACATTCCTGTTTTACAAAGATATGGCTTCTCTCCTCAAGGAA
>NZ_JACSOG010000069.1:0-5765 GCF_014349195.1 Pseudoalteromonas sp. BZK2
CATGGTGCGGAAGGAGAGACTTGAACTCTCACAACCGAAGTTACTGGAACCTAAATCCAGCGCGTCTACCAATTCCGCCACTCCCGCATCATTCGTACTTAAAGTACTGGTAGTTATTTTAAACTCTTCATTGAGCAACAAAAAGAATGGTGGCTAAGACGGGATTTGAACCTGTGACCCCATCATTATGAGTGATGTGCTCTAACCAACTGAGCTACTTAGCCATCTTTTTTGTTAGCACTTCATCGCTGAGTGCGGGGCGTATTATGCTGATATGACCTAAATCCGTCAACACCTTTTTTGCAAAAAAATGCTTATCAGTGTTTGTTTGCATTAAAATTAAGCTAAGTGGCGAAATTTCATTTAAATTGCTGTTTTTTTGACTGCAATTTATGAGTTTAATTCCCAAACGCATCGTAAGAGTTTTAAAACGTACATTTAAAGCTGCTTGATTTTCATACAAAAATCAAGTTTCAAAATTAGTTAGCGTGATCTTTTAGGTGATTTAAACATAAAAAAGCGAAAGCGAATGAATTTATATAGGCTATTTTGTCACTAAGGGGGCTTATTTTTACTTTTAAAATCCCCACAATTTGCTAATCGAGCAGTCAATAGGTCGCAAAATTGCTAGCGAGCTTTGAAATCCCCTCAATTAACTGTTGTTATCACTCATTTGCTTTCGACGACGATTCACTGTTAAGCATAAATAACACCGTACATCACTAAAAAGAACAAGCAGAGGTAAGGCTGCAGAAGTATTACTCACCATGCTTTGATGTTTTAGGAAGGGTTAGTAATATTTAGACAATAAAAAAGGCTCGTAATAACGAGCCTTTTAAAATCGAATGAGCAAATATGCTTATACGTTAAATAAGAAGTTCATCACATCGCCGTCTTTAACGATGTACTCTTTACCTTCTTGACGCATCTTACCAGCTTCTTTAGCACCGCTTTCGCCTTTAAACGCAATGTAGTCGTCAAATGCAATAGTTTGTGCACGGATAAAGCCACGCTCAAAGTCAGTGTGGATTTTACCCGCAGCTTGTGGTGCAGTCGCACCTACTGGGATTGTCCATGCACGTACTTCTTTAACGCCAGCAGTGAAGTAGGTTTGTAATTTAAGTAACTCGTAACCACCACGGATCACTAAGTTAAGACCTGGCTCTTCTAAACCTAGGTCAGCCATAAATTCTAGTTTATCTTCTTCTTCAAGTTCAGATAACTCAGATTCAATCGCTGCACATACTGGAATAACAACCGCATCTTCTGCAGCAGCAATTTCACGTACTTTGTCTAGGTAAGGGTTATTTTCAAAACCATCTTCTGCCACGTTAGCAATATACATGGTAGGTTTGATTGTTAAGAAGTTAAGCGGCTTAATCGCTGCTTTTTCTTCTTTTGTTAGTTCTAAAGAACGTAACGTTAAACCTTCATCTAAGTGTACTTTTACTTTTTCTAAAACAGCATTTTGCTCTTTAGCGTCTTTGTCGCCGCCTTTTGCTTTTTTAGCATTACGAACAATCGCTTTATCAGCACTGTCCATATCAGCAAGTACTAATTCAGTGTTAATTACGTCGATATCATCAGCAGGGTCAATTGTGCCAGCAACGTGAACAATGTTTTCGTCTTCAAAACAACGAACAACGTGACCAATCGCATCTGTTTCACGAATGTTTGCTAAGAATTGGTTACCTAAACCTTCACCTTTCGATGCGCCTTTTACTAGACCTGCAATATCAACGAATTCCATCGTCGTTGGTAAAATACGCTGAGGATTTACGATAGCGGCTAAATCATTTAAGCGCGCATCAGGAACCGGTACCACACCCGTGTTAGGCTCAATGGTACAGAAAGGGAAGTTAGCGGCTTCAATACCCGCTTTAGTTAGTGCATTAAATAGAGTTGATTTACCAACGTTTGGCAAACCAACGATGCCACATTTAAAACCCATAGTAAGATACCTTGTGTAATTTCATTAAAACGGATTAAGGTTTAAATGAATGTAGTCTGTTTTGTGCTTTTAACACACCATCTTTTGCAAGTATTTCCATACAACGAACTGCTTCGTCAACGGCGGCGTCCATTTTTTCTTGATCGTCTTTCGCGGCTTTACCTAGCACCCAGCCTGTTACCATTTCTCGGTGACCTGGATGACCAATGCCTATGCGAAGGCGCATGAAATCTTTTTGGTTTGCCATTTTCGCAATAATATCTTTTAAACCATTATGACCGCCGTGGCCGCCACCTTTTTTAAGTTTTGCAATCCCAGGATCTAAGTCCATTTCGTCATGAGCAACGAGAATGTTCTCAACAGGGATTTTAAAGAAATTAGCGAGACTACTCACCGCCTTACCACTTAAATTCATATAAGTTGTAGGGATCAGTAATTTAAATTCTTGGCCTTGAATAATCACTTTGCCGGTGAGGCCGTGATATTTAGGATCATGTTTGAGTGTGCAGTTATAACGTGCAGCCAGTTCTTCGATGAACCAAGCACCTGCATTATGGCGTGTGTTTGCGTATTCGGGGCCTGGATTAGCCAGGCCCACAAGCATTTGAATAGAATTCAAGGTGTTTACACCTTAAAAATTATTCTGCAGCGTCTTCTGAAGCTTCTTCTTCAGCTGGAGCTGCTTTGTTAGCTTTAACAGTAACAACTGACTGATCGTGATCAGCGCCTTTAGTTAGCTCAACAGATGAAACACCTGAAGGAAGTTTAAGGTCAGAAAGGTGGATTGAATCACCAGCTACTAAATCTGAAACGTTAACTTCAATGAACTCAGGAAGTGCTTTAGGAAGACACGTGATTTCGATTTCAGTTAATTGGTGAACAACAGTGTTACCAGCTTTAGTTACTTTCTCTTCACCGATGAAGTGTACAGGCACTTTAGTGTGAAGTTTGTGAGTAGCATCTACACGTTGGAAGTCTAAGTGAGTGATCTTAGGCTTGTACGGGTGACGTTGAATATCTTTAAGGATAGCTTCAACTGACTCGCCACCGATGTTTAAAGTAAGGATGTGCGTGTAGAAACCTTCGTCTTCTTGCGCTTTGATCATATCTTTGTGTGCAAGAACGATTGATGCAGCTTCTTTGTCAGCACCGTAAAGGATTGCAGGAACTTTATCTTCACGGCGTAGGCGGCGGCTCGCACCAGTACCTGTTTCTGTACGTAATTCTGCATTGTATGTGTAAGTTGACATAATGTCTCCAATAATTAATAGTCTTAGGGCCTTTGCGACCAAGGTCCCTAGCCAAAAGGCGCGCTATCATACCACCCCTTTCAGGGAAAATAAATAACGACTACAAAAAAAGCACCTAGACGGTGCTTTTTTTAGTATTACAGTAATGTTGATTAGTGTTCAAACATCGCTGAAATAGATTCTTCGTTGCTGATACGACGGATTGTTTCAGCAAGCATATCTGCAAGTGTAAGCACTTTGATTTTATCAATTGCTTTAAGCTCATCAGACAGTGTAATTGAGTCAGTCACGATAACTTCATCAATGACTGAGTTACGAATGTTCTCAGCTGCATTACCAGAAAGTACTGGGTGAGTGGCGTAAGCAAATACGCGTTTTGCACCGTGTTCTTTAAGCGCTGCTGCTGCTTTACATAAAGTGCCACCGGTATCGATCATGTCATCAACGATAATACAGTCACGACCTTCAACGTCACCAATAATGTGCATTACTTGTGAAACGTTTGCTTGTGGACGACGCTTGTCGATAATTGCAAGGTCTGTGTCGTTTAATAGCTTAGCGATTGCACGAGCACGAACAACACCACCGATATCAGGAGAAACAACAACAACGTCATCGAAGTCGCGTTCTTTCATATCTTCAAGTAGAACTGGGCTACCAAATACGTTATCAACTGGTACGTCGAAGAAACCTTGGATTTGTTCAGCGTGTAAATCAACCGTTAGAACGCGGTCAACACCAACACTTGAAAGGAAATCTGCAACTACTTTAGCTGTAATTGGTACACGCGCAGAACGCACGCGGCGGTCTTGACGTGAATAACCAAAGTAAGGGATAACGGCAGTAATACGTCCAGCAGACGCACGACGTAGGGCATCAACCATAACGATAAGCTCCATTAAGTTATCGTTAGTAGGGTTACAGGTTGATTGGACAATGAAAACGTCAGAGCCACGAACATTTTCATTAATTTGAACACTGATCTCACCGTCACTAAAACGGCCAACAACAGCATCGCCTAATTCAATATACAAACGTTTTGCAACTTTTTGAGCTAGCTCAGGTGTTGCGTTACCAGCGAAGAGCTTCATGTCAGGCACGGTAGGGTTCCTCAGGCACTGAATTTTGGGACTAACAGGCTATGGTAGGCACCAAAGCAGGTTAACATTTACTTGTACGTTACTTCATTTCAAAGTGAGCATTTAATGCTGTATGAGCAGGAGAAAGTGTAGCACTACTTGCAACAAAACCTGTCCATTTTTCTGGTAATTGAGCTAAAACTTGTTGTGCTTGTGCCTCGGTTGAAAACTCAGCAAAGCAGCAAGCGCCTGTACCAGTCATCTTTGACGGGGCGTATTTTAGCAACCACTGCAGGGCTTTTTCAACCTCGGGGCAGAGCTTTTTAACTAAAGCCTCGCAATCATTGCCTAAATTTTCTGTTTGCCAGTCTGCTTTTAGCTTAGGTGTGTCGCGCTTTAAATCTGGGTGGGTAAAAATTTTCGCGGTGCTCACATGCTGCCCTGGATGCACTACACAGAACCAACTTTGCGGTAATTCAATATTTTCTAGTTGCTCGCCAATCCCATGGGCAATGGCAGTGTGACCATTGATAAATACTGGTACATCAGCGCCTAATTTCACCCCAAGCTGAGCTAATTCTGTAAGTGATAAATCACAGCCCCATAGTTTATTAAGAGCAAGCAGGGTAGTGGCGGCATCAGATGAGCCGCCGCCAACACCGCCGCCCATAGGCAAACGTTTTAATAGCTTTATTGAAGCGCCTTGTTGGCAATCACAGTGCTGTTGTAATAAACGGGCTGCTTTATATATAAGGTTATCTGCAAGCTCAATACCGTTTGTATCACCGGTTACTGTAATATTTGGCTCGTTGTTGACAGTAAATGTTAAGTCATCACCAAATTCTAAAAAGGTAAATAAGGTTTCGAGTTCATGGTAGCCATCTTTACGGCGACCATTTATATGAAGGAATAAATTAAGTTTTGCAGGTGCTATTAACGTTAGCGGGGCGGTTGAAGCGTGTGTCATGATTAATTTAACTGCCAATCATTAAGTTGAATTTTAATACGAATTTTATTGTTTTTAAGGCTTAGCTTAACAGGAAGCCAATAACCATCTTGTTTGATGAAGTCTGAATAGGTTACTTGCCACTGTTGACCATTGTGAGCTTGCCAAATAAGACTTTTTAAACGGCCTTGCTCATCATAGCTTGCTTGGTCGCTCTCGACGGTGCCTTTTAGCCACTTTGCGGCATTATCTAATGGGATTGAAAAACCGGTTAAACGATATAACAACATTGAGGCATCACGGTCGGTATATACATTGTCGTCATACTCAAGTTCAGCACCTTGTGCATTTTGCTTTAAAGACAGAATACGGGTACCAATAAAACTGGTAAGTACCATGTCGCTGTATTGCTCATCATGTTGCCAATTTAAATTGGCTGACTGGCGCTGCTCTGTACTAATAAATGCCATTTTGCCTTGTACTTGCCACTGTGCTTGTTGTTCTAATCGGCTTTTCCAGTCAGGATAAATGTAATCAAC
>NZ_JACSOG010000070.1:0-5435 GCF_014349195.1 Pseudoalteromonas sp. BZK2
GTTATAGTTTGCTTAATTTTCATTTTGTTGTTGGCCCGGCAAAACGCGAATAAAGGTTTCGCCAGGTTTAATCATTCCTAATTCATTACGCGCGCGCTCTTCGATACCTTCTTGACCAAGCTTTAGATCTTTTATATCTGCTTTAAGTACAGTATTGCGCTTTAATAATTTCGCGTTAGTGTCTTGATGAGAGGTAACCGCTTGTTTCAAACGAGTGTAATCTTGCACACCATTATGGCCAAACCATAAACGATATTGCAGAAATAAAGCCAAACATAACAAGGCGAATTGAAAAACCCGCATTGAACACTCCTTCGCGGTTAAATTAAGTCAAAGGGCGTTTTAAATTACGCCAATTTATATTGCTTGCTAGTAGCATTTCTCGTAATGACAAACGCTTAGGTGTGATGCGTTTATTAAATTGCCATTGATGACCGCAACACGCCGCCGCCATCACCGCTTTTGCGGGCTTAAGCAATTGAATATGCGCGTTTTCTAGCGATTCACCGGAAGTATCAAACCAACCAAGCTCGTTGCAATGTACCTTATTGTCGCTTACTTGATCTAAGCTGTCTATGCGCACGGTTGTACATTGCTCGTCATTAATTAGCACGGGAACAATTAACCCGCGCTTAGCATGTTGACTATAAAAGTCTTTTGAGTCTTTTTTATTATAAACAGGCGGCGTTGTTTTTTGTTTTTCAAGCCAACTGCCATTTTGTGAATCGAGCTGTAGTGGCGCATCACCACTGACAATACGCATAGCTAAACGCTCAATATAGTAAGGCAGGCTTGCTAATAAACGTTTTAGCCTTGCTGTATCAGGTTCATCAACTAAACGCGGGATCTCACGAGCATAAAATGCATTACATAACTGCGCATACAAAGCTCGCTCGGCATCAGTTTGCCAAATTTCGGCTTGTTGCGAGTGTTCGCTCTGTGAAGTTGGTTTAGACAATGCGCGCTCTTATAAAACAATTGCTTGACTGTTTTATAGCATAGAGCGTTTATTGAGCGCTACTTTACTGCGCCTTTTTTACCCAATTTTGCATTACCAGATTCTAAAAACTGCACCATTGCATCACGCTTTTTACCTAGTAGCAAACTACCATCAGCTAAAAACATAAAGTTTTGCCAACAACGTTTAAAAACAGCAAAGCTGGTTTCAATGATGTTGTCGCGAGCCATGCAAAAATAAACAGTGGTGTTTGCTTCCCACGCTAAGTGGTTAAGGATTTCTTCTGGTAACTGTTCGTCGCCAGCTTCCCATGCACTTTCCCAGTTAATGGTCTCTGAAAAGCTGTCGTCTTTGCCGCACCAATCTGTTTTATCAAAAAAGTCAGGGTGATCATGCTCGCGGCTCACCATAGTAGTCCATAAAACCGCAGCACGTTCAGCGCTCATTGGTTTAATTTGTGCTGCGTCTTCGCTGCTTATCGGCATATCTTTATGACGAAAAACCCAGGCTTTTTTGTATTCATCTAACGAAATATAATTCATAGTTTAGGCAGTTTGTTTCAGCGTAAAATGTGCAAACTGCAATTATACCCAAATGACTCCAAGATGCGAGATAAACACATGACAATCAAACCCGGTATCTACCAACATTACAAAGGTCCAAAATACAAAGTTGAATATGTTGCTACTCATAGCGAAACGAATGAGCTCCTGGTAATTTATCAAGCGCTATACGGCGAATTTGGGATGTGGGCACGCCCGCTTAGTATGTTTACAGAAACCGTCACTGTCGAGGGTAAAACGATACCGCGTTTTGCATACCTTTCAGACGCCGACTAACTGTGGCATCATGACGTTATTAATCACTGCTCAGACCAGATAAGGTGACATCGTGCTTTTTAATTCAACCGATAACTACATTGCCAGTAACTCATTAAAACAAGCGGTTAACGCAGCGATCTTGCTCGAAAAACCCCTGCTTATAAAAGGTGAACCCGGCACAGGTAAAACCATGCTGGCCGAGGAGCTTGCAAAAAGCTTAGACACTACGCTAATTCAATGGCACATCAAATCAACCACTAAGGCGCAGCAAGGCCTGTATGAATATGATGCGGTATCGCGTCTTCGCGACAGCCAGTTAGGTGACGAGCGAGTGCACGATATCAGCAACTACATTGTAAAAGGGAAATTATGGCAAGCCTTTACCTATGGTGAGCAACATAACAAGCGTCCTGTGCTATTGATTGATGAAATCGACAAAGCCGATATTGAATTTCCCAACGACTTGCTATTAGAGCTCGATAAGATGGAGTTTCATGTTTATGAGACCGGCGAGCGAGTTATTGCAAAGCAACGTCCGATTGTGATCATTACGTCGAATAACGAAAAAGAGCTGCCAGATGCCTTTTTACGTCGTTGTTTTTTCCATTACATTGATTTTCCTAGTAGTGAAGAAATGGCGCAAATTATCGATGTGCATCACCCGCATGTTAAACAAGATTTAGTACGCCAAGCACTTGAGGTGTTCTTTAATCTACGTGACGTAAACGGCATTAAGAAAAAACCATCAACCAGCGAATTACTCGACTGGTTAAAGCTACTGATGGCCGAAGATATTGATGCTAAAACACTGCATGATAAAAGCCAAAAAGGCGGCTTAATGCCCATGTTTGGCGCGTTATTAAAAAACGAGCAAGACATTAGCTTAGTCGAAAAACTTGCGTTTATGAGCCGCCGTTAATATGTTAATTGCGTTTTTCTTCAAGCTTCGCGAATACCGCTTACCTGTTAGTTTGCGAGAGCTACTTGATTTGATCAATGCGCTCAAGCAAGGGGTTATTTTTGCCGACGTTGACGCGTTTTATTATTTGGCGCGTACCATCATGGTAAAAGACGAAACTCACTTTGATCGTTTTGATAAAGCCTTTGCAGATTACTTTAGTGGCGTGGCCGACCTTGATCTGCTCGAAAGTTTAAAACAGCAACACGACTTGCCTGATGATTGGCTGCGCAAAGAGTTTGAAAAGCATTTAAGCGAAGAAGAAAAGGCGCAATTACAAGCCATGGGCGGCCTTGATAAACTCATGGAAACCCTCAAGCAACGCCTTGAAGAGCAGCAAAAGCGCCACGCTGGAGGTAATAAGTGGGTGGGTACCGGTGGTACTTCGCCATTTGGCGCCTATGGGTATAACCCTGAAGGTGTGCGCATAGGCCAAGACGGTAACCGACATCGCCGTGCCGTTAAAGTATGGGATAAACGCAGCTACCGAAACCTTGATAGTGACCGTGAAATTGGCTCACGCACCATTAAACTCGCTCTAAAAAAACTGCGTAAATTTGCCCGTACTGGTGCCAGCGATACTCTCGATTTAACCGAGACCATTCGCGCAACCGCAAAACAAGGCGGCATGCTCGATGTAAAAATGGCTCCAGAGCGCCATAATGCGGTAAAAGTATTGATGCTGTTTGATATTGGCGGTTCAATGGATGATTACATTCATACCTGCGAAGAGTTATTTAGCGCCGCCCACAGCGAGTTTAAACACCTTGAGTTTTACTATTTTCATAACTGTTTGTATGAGCATGTTTGGCAAGACAATGAACGTCGTCACTCTAACGTAATTGATACCATGACCTTGATTAACAAGTTCACCAGCGACTACAAGGTGATCTTTGTTGGTGACGCCACCATGGGTCCCTACGAAATAGCCTACCCCGGTGGCAGCGTTGAGCATTGGAATGAAGAACCCGGCAGCGCTTGGCTAAACCGCATAACCAATCACTTTGATAAAGTCACTTGGCTCAACCCACAACCCGTTGAACACTGGCGCTATTATCAATCGATAGATTTTATAAAGCAGTTAATGGACAACCGCATGTACCCACTCACGCTAGACGGGATTAGTAATGCGATTAGGGAGTTGAGTTAGAGCCGTCAGCCGTCAGCCGTCAGCCGTCAAACAGCATAAAAACCGAGAAGTGAGTGTAAAGTTACAATTGTTTATAAACACAAATAACTAAGCCCCTTCTCGATCAGCTATAAACTGACGGCTGAAAGCTGACAGCTCCCTTTACATTACTTTCCAAACCAAAAACACTAGCGCAAAGCCCACCAAATAAGCTAAACCTAGCCAGCTTAGGCTGCGTAATAAAGGTGAGTGATGAATGCTGGGTTCTGAGCGTACTAAACTAAAGTTCAGCCATGCAAATACGGGAGTGGTTACAAAAGCCAGGGTCATAGCAAAAGTAAGCATTGGGCCAAGGGCTGATTTAAAGAATAAAATCACTGCCATACCTGCAAATGCTTGCAGTAATAACCACATATTTAAACTGTGTTTAGATTGTTTAATCGGTAGCAGTTTATGTGACTCATTTAATGTTCTAGCGTAGCCATCAAGCACTGTTAGCGTGGTGCCAAACATACATAAAAAAGCGATACCTGAAACCAGTGGCCTTGCCCACTCGCCCATAGTGAGGGCATACATATCAATTAGCTGCTTTGCAAAAGCGACTCCACCTAATTGTACAGCTTGTGCTTGGCCATATTGCACTAACACACCTAATGAAAAAAACACTAACGCAAGTGCTGCGGTAAGCCAGTAGCCCAAATTAAAATCAAACAAGCCTTGTTGCTTTGTCACGGCTTGTTGATGCTGCTTTTCTTTTAGCCACAGTGAGCTGATTGCTGATATTTCAATAGGTGCAGGCATCCAGCCCATGAGCGCGACCATAAAGCCAAGCATGGCAAGTTCATACGGCGACGGGCCTACATAGTCAACAGGCGCCATCGGGCCATTATTAATAGCAACAACAAGCGCAGCTAAAGTGGTAACTGTTAGCAACCCCATAATGAGCTTTGAAACATTATCGAGCGCCTTAAAGTGCCCTAATAATAAAATGAGCAAACACACAGCCAAAATCAGCCAACATAATAAGGTTACAGAAATTGTGACAGGCAATGCGTAGTGCAGCAGGCTGGCCGTTAATAATAAAACCCCCGCAGTATTTACTACCGCGGCGACAATATTGAGCGCAATAAAACTATAAAAATACCCCGGCCCTTTTTGCTTGTAGCCCTCAACTAAACTTTGTTTAGTCGCGAGCGTGTATTCCATGCCAAATCGAAAGAATGGATACTTCAATACGTTTACTACAATGATTAGCCAAAATAGCTGCCAGCCGAATAACGACCCAGCTTGTGTTGATGCTACTAGATGTGAGCCACCAATGGCGGCTGTGGCCATTAAAATTCCCGGCCCTAATGCATTTAATTTAGATTGCCAATTTGATACTGCTGATTGCATATGCTTTGTGTGTTTTATTCTTAGTAACAAGCAACTTACAGCGTTTTGTGTGAGATTGGAAGCAGAGCAAGTTAGCAAGTTACCAAGTTACCAAGTTACCAAGTTACCAAGTTACCAAGTTACCAAGTTACCAAGTTACCAAGTTACCAAGTTACCAAGTTACCAAGTTACCAA
>NZ_JACSOG010000071.1:0-5161 GCF_014349195.1 Pseudoalteromonas sp. BZK2
ATTGTATACAATATTAAATATACATTAAATTCACATTTAAAAATAACCAACTGATCTTAATAATAAAAAAAATTTATGGACTTTCGACCCAACAAAAAGGAGCTATTTATGGTGCTAATTGGAATAATAAAAAGGGAGGAAGACATCGCTACTGTCTTATTGCTGCTGAAAAGCTAAAGCGATGCCTAAAGTTATAAATTAGAGTTTAGTAGCCTGTACTAGTTGCCTGATATATTTTTTAATTACTTTTTTCACCTTCTAATTTTATAAGTAATTTTTTTATATCGTTTTTAGCTTTAACAATATGATTTTTTAGATATTCACAGGCATTTTGACAGTCTTTTTTTCTGCATAACTCGAGTAAAGTACGGTGCTCTTCAGGAGCTTTTGTTAAACCGCCTGCCAATAAAATATGCATACGTACATAGCGCTCTGAGTTTTTGCTGTACATATCAACCAACTCACGGGTTTGTGGGCGCGCGGCGCGGCTGTATAATTTAGCATGAAACTGGCTGTTTAAATCGCCAGTGGCAAGGTGGGTATCGCCGGCATCCATGGCACTTTCAAGTTCAGTTAAAATAAGCTCGGCATCAATTAAGTCTTGATCAGTTAAGCTTTGTATTGAATGTTTTAATAGCTCAGCTTCAAGAAGTGCTCTGAGGTCAAAAATTTCGTCAATTTGCGACGCCGAAAGCTGTGTGGCAGTGGCTCCTTTATGAGCTTCAAAGTTAACCAGCCCTTCGGCTTCTAGTTGTAGCAAAGCTTCACGCACCGGTATTCGACTCACGTTTAGCTCTGTGGCTAATGCAGCTTGGCGTAGCGGATCACCCGCTTTGATTTCACCTGAAAGAATTTTTTCACGAATAGCTTCTGTAACAAGCTGAGTTCGAGTTTTATGTTCTATGGCCATAGTAATTTCTATAAATTGCATTTAGTATGCATTATACCTATGAAAACATGCATGCCAAGTTAGAATCCTTCATAATAAAGAGGTAGCGGGAAATGCAATTTGCACTCCCGCTACAATTAACTAAGACTGATAGCAAATTGGTCGCAAAAATCTCAACATTGCATTTAACCCAACGGAAGTGCTACGTACATCTGTGGAGCTTGGAAATGGTCCACCATGGTTCATTGAGCCACATACTTCTACGCCGGTTGGCATTTGATTGTGTATTAAACGCCCTACTTTGTATTTCAGCTCTTCTATAACGTGTTCAGCTTTAGCTAAATCATCAGCGCTGTCATGCACACTTGCCGTAAGCTGCCCTTCAAGCGCTGCTACTAGTAAACTTAACTGCTCTATGCTTATATAGCGAACCAATAAAGCCGCTGGGCCAAATACTTCTTCACGTAATGCAGGGGTTGCTAAATAGGTATCAACATTACAGGCAAATACATGGGCATTACCATGAAAGTCTTCTGTAAGTGCGCCTTTTGCAATAAGCTCTACGTTTTCAAGCTCACTGCGCTGGCTAACTTGCTTTTTAAAGGTCTTCACAATACCTGGGGTTAATAAAGTATCTGAGGCGGCTGCACTAATGCAGTTGGCTACCTCGGCTTCTAATTCATCACAGCCCGTTGGTACCAGCCATAAGCCAGGACTGGTACAAAATTGGCCATTACCCATTAGCATTGATTGGCATAGCGCTTCAGCCATAGCTTTACCTTCATTTTGAGCTTTTTTTGGTAAAACTATTTGTGGGTTTATACTGCCGAGCTCGCCATAAAACGGAATAGGCTCTGAACGCTTGGCAATTGTTTCTTGTAGTAAACGTGCGACATTAAATGACCCCGTAAAACCAACAGCTTTAATAGCTGGCGCCGCGACTAATTGATGCGAAATATCGTAAACATCACTTTGCAGCATTGAAAATACACCTAGCGGCATATCACATTCTTTAATCGCAGCAAGCGCTGCACGGGCCATTAGCTCCCCAGTGCCTGGATGCGCAGTATGATTTTTAACAACCACTGGGCAGCCTGCTGCAAGTGCGGCGGCGGTATCCCCCCCGAGTGTTGAAAATGCATACGGAAAATTAGACGCACCAAATACAGCTACAGGCCCAAGAGGTAAGTAATTAAGCTCTGTACGAGGTTTAGGTAGTGGCGAGCGATTACTATCAGCTTCATCAAGCAGCTTTAAACCTAGTGGTGAGTCTGGGTTTTCACGCAGTGCACAGGCAAATGCTTTTAACTGATTAACCGTGCGCATTCGCTCACCTTGTAAGCGTGCCATAGGTAAATTGGTTTCTTGCGCGGTTTGCGTTAGTAAATCATCGCCAAGTGCTAAAATTTGCTCTGCAATACACTCTAAAAAATCTGCACGCTGACTAAAACTCGTTTTTCTGTACTCGATAAAAGCATTATCAGCAGCATCAACTGCCGTATTTAACTGAGTACTCGTTACATTAAAGTAGCGTGTCGATAATGGTTGATTTTTAGCCGGTGAAAAGGCTTGAAATTCACCTTGCTCAGCGCGACCTTGCCATTGTCCGGCAATTAGGCTTTGTCCTGTTAATGTCATGCTTTTCTCCTCGTTAAATTACTTGAAACCCATAGGCATATGGGTCGTCGTCATCTACTGTAATGGTGCTCGTTCCGGTTACCCGAGACCAGCCGCGAATGCTAGGTAAAATAGCAGTTTGACCTGCCACTTCAGACACCTGCTCTATACAGCCAATAAACTGGCTGCCAATATAACTTTCATGAATAAATGCATCGCCTTGCTGCAATAAGCCTTTACTAAACAACTGAGCCATGCGGGCGCTAGTGCCTGTTCCGCATGGTGAGCGGTCAATGGCTTTATCTCCATAAAAAACCGCATTAGCCGCATCTGAGTTGGAATTTTTGGGTGAGCCAGTCCATAACACATGGCTAGCACCTTGAACGGTAGAGTCGAGCGGATGGATACATTGTATTTTGGTATTAATAGCATCACGCACTAATGGGCTGTATTTGAGTAATTGCCCTGCACTAAAATGTTCAATACCTTTAAAGTTGCCCTGTGGTTCAACAATAATATAAAAGTTACCACCAAAGGCGATATCAACCTTTAATTCGCCCAACTCTGGAATATTGATACATATAGACTGATGCGCTAAATAAGCAGGCACATTGTAAATTTTAACCCACTGCACTTTACCACCAGTCATTTCATAATTGACCTGAACTCGTCCTGCTGGCGTATCCAGTTTTAAAGTACCGGGGGTTTTAGCATGTAGCAAACCATGCTCTAAGGCGAAGGTAACAATACCCATTGTACCGTGACCACACATAGGTAAGCAGCCGGAAGTTTCTACAAATAAAATGGCTGCATCACCATCTTCGCTAGTAGGTGGGTATAAAAAACCGCCCGACATCATATCGTGACCTCTGGGCTCAAACATGAGCGCTTGACGGATCCAGTCATGGTTAGCTAAAAAGTCCTGGCGCTTTTCGCTCATGGTATTTCCCTGTAACAGAGGGTGGCCACTTGTTATAAGCCGCACAGGGTTACCGCAAGTATGGCCATCTATACAAAAAAATGTTCCTTTGCGCATCACTTAATCCAATTTAGGTTTATTTACATCAACACAATACGCTTTCGCAGTATCGTTAAGCGTTGATGAAGAAGTTTTTTCATTTACAACCAGTAGTTTAAAATCTGCTATAGCTTTTACTATAGCGCTGCCAACTAGTTGCCATGTAGAGTTAACTAACTCATCACTATTAAACTGAGCAGCTATTGCTGGGTTTGCACCATGCCAATTGGTTTTCATTTGCCTATTCCGAACTGAATTTATGCTTGATATGATAAGTATATTGTATACAATAATCAATATCCTATTTTAATATTAAATTTATAGGTACACACCCTTAAAAGATTACAAATAACCAATTACACATAACTAATTAAAAGTTATAACTAAAAATGAGTTAGAAAGAGCTTGTAGAGCTTTTTCTTACTACTTGTCAGTAAATACAATATCGATTTATTTTTTAAAAAACGTATAGCGTTTTACTTTTATCATCAGGGGAAGGTAATTTTGACCAATACAAGAACTCAAAGAGTCGCCGTGATCGGTGCCGGTGTAATTGGTATTTGCACAGCTTTACAGTTACAACAAGCTGGCTTTGCAGTGACGCTATACGATGAAAATGGCCTAGCGCAAGGCTGTTCAAAAGGTAATGCTGGGCACTTTGCCACCGAACAGGTATTTCCTCTAGCGCAGGTAGCATTATTAAAAAAATTACCTGCTATGCTTTTTAACCCATTAGGACCATTGCGCATTGATTGGCGCTATGCAATAAAAGCTCTCCCTTGGTTTTGGCAGTTTATTAAAAATATGCCTACTGCCAGATTTATTGCACATACACACGCTCTCAAAGCCTTAAATGAACATGCAATTCATGCTTATGAAAGATTATTAGCAAACTATCAACTGGGCCACCTGCTTACTAAACAAGGGAGTTTACTTACCTTTGAAAAAACCCCATTGGTTGATGTGCAGCGCACCTTGGCTATGTATCAAGCGCAAGGAATTAAAGTAAAGCTACTTGATACAAAGCAAGTACATGCTCTAGAGCCCAGTTTATCCGACAAAATAAAACACGCTTTATTATTTGAAGACGTTGCTCATAGTATTGAACCACATTTATTTTGTATCCAATTAGCGCAAAAGTTCAGTTTATTAAAAGGGCAATTTCGTCAACAGAAAGTAGTTGCTATCACGCCTAAAAGTGAAGGTTTTATGGTGAGTGATGAACAAGATAGTCTCAATTTCGATAAAGTCGTGATCGCAGCGGGTGCTTGGAGTGCCTCTCTCATCGAGCCGCTTGGATACACAGCACCTTTAGATACCGAGCGTGGTTACCACTGTATGGTTAATATTAACCATGGCCTAACACGGCCCGTAGCTTCTGCTGAACGGAGTCTTATCATGACCCCGATGAGTCAAGGGTTAAGAGTGGCAGGCACAGTGGAGTTTGCGGGTATAAATAGAAAGGCTAACAATAAACGTGCATTAGCTTTACTGCCCCATGCACAAGCGTTATTAGCTAGCCAGCCTCTTAGTGCCACGACTACATGGATGGGCTGTAGGCCATCATTGCCTGACTCATTACCTATAATAGGCCAAGCCCCCAATCACAATAACCTGTACTTTGCCTTTGGTCATCA
>NZ_JACSOG010000072.1:0-4535 GCF_014349195.1 Pseudoalteromonas sp. BZK2
AGGGCAAGCCTTAGCTGATGGCAACTACACAGTCAGTGCTAGTATCAGCGATGCAGCAGGTAATAACAGCAGTGCCAGTGACAGTGGTGAAGTCGACACTATAGCGCCTGACATTCGTGTGATCCCTTCATTTTTACTGGGTAATTTGGTTGGCTTGTCTGGGACTTCAGACTTACCAGAAGGAAGTGTGATCACGATCACTGAGCACCTTGTCGGTGGATTAATTGGATTAACATACACTGCCATTACAGATGCGAATGGAGATTGGACTTTAGCAAATATTACTGTACCACTGCTTAATTTAGCTTATGTAACAGCAAGTGGAACAGATGCAGCAGGTAACACTGCAACGGTGAGCACCCTTGATTTTGATAATGTAGCACCTGAACTAACAGTGTCTGTTGCCGCACTTACTAATGACACAACACCAACTATCTCGGGTACAACGGATATGGGTCAAGGAACGGTTATTAATGTGACTGTTCAAGACGCTAATGGAGATTCGCAAAGCTTTACTGCAACTGTGCAAAGCGATCAAACTTGGTCTGTTGATGTACCAGCAGAACTTGCTGATGGCACATTCACAGTAACAGCATCGGTTCGAGACCAGGTGGGTAATTTAACAACTGAACAAACAACAGGTGTACTGGATAGTATAGCACCAACTTTAAGCGTAAATGCTATTGGTGGCACAGCTGAAGCTCGACCAACTATCTCGGGTAGTAGTAATGAGATAGGTGGTTCAGTGGTTGTTGAAATAGCGGGTCAAACTCTGACTACGACGGTTGATACAGATGGCACATGGCAGCTTGTAGTACCTGTCGACATCGTTGATGGTAGTTACACGATTACGGCTAGCATAACGGATGATGCAAACAACACGCAAACTGCAACAGCATCAATAACAGTTGATACAGTTACGCCTGTTGTATTGCTTGACGTATTGGGAATTGGAAACTCAAGTTTGCCAGTTATTTCAGGTACATCAACAGAATCGCCGGGAACTCAAGTATCTGTCACGATTACAGACAGCAATAGTGATACCCAAACACTGACTGCGACAGTGTTGGGAGATGGAACATGGCAAGTTACACCAGCCGCGTTACCTGATGGAAACTATACTGTAACAGCGTCAATAACGGATGTTGCGGGTAATATTGGCAGTGATACTGAATCTGGTTCTATAGATACACTTGCTCCTTCGCTCACTATTAATAGCTTAGGAACGACAAATGATTCTACACCTACAATTAGCGGTACAAGTAATGAACCTGCAGGTAGCATAGTCTCTTTGAGTGTTTCTAACGGTGGGAATATTTATTCATTATCAGCTACAGTGCAAATTGATGGTACTTGGTCAGTTGATGTTGTTACACCACTTGACGATGGTTCAGTTACTATTACTGCAAGCATCACTGATGCTGCAAATAACACGACGACTGCCACAGACAATGCAACATTAGACACTAATGCACCAACAGTATCTATTGGCACGTTGGCAATTACAAATGATACAACCCCCATCATCTCAGGTACCAGTGATGCAGTAGACGGCACACAAGTTACAATAAATGTTGAAGATGCACTTGGAAATACACAAACAATAACTACAACGGTAACGGGTGGTATTTGGAGTGTTGAGCTTGCTACTGTACTCAGTGAAGGACAATACACGGTAGATGCAAGTGTAACTGAAAATGGTTTAACTGGAACAGCATCAAAGGTTGGTGAGATAGATCTCACGGCGCCATCAATCTTGGTTAATGCACCAGCAATTACAAATGATACTACACCGACAATTAGTGGTACCAGTGATGCACCTCAGGGCACCGTTGTCACGTTAGTTGTGTCTGATAGTTTAGGTAATGATGTTACTGCTTCTGCTATTGTTAATGCATCAGGTAATTGGTCTGTGGCATTACCTTCCTCAATAGCTGAAGGAGCATACACGGTTGAAGCCAGTATCTCTGATGCTGCAGGTAATAGCGCAACCACTTCGGTGTCTGGCATTATAGATATCACTGCGCCTGATGTTGTTATAGACACGATTGCTGTTGCAACCGATTTAACACCGCTCGCTTCTGGCAGTGCAACAGGAGCAGTCGCTGGTAATCGAGTGGTTGTCACCTTCGTTGATGCAGCAGGTGTTAGTCATAGTGTTGAAACAACGCTTGATTCAAGCCTTAACTGGCAAGTTGAAGCAACCCAAGCGCTTGCCGAAGGACAGTATACGGTAACCGCTGTTGTGACTGATACAGCTGGGAATGATGGTTCAGTAAGTACAACGTCTGCGGTTGATACTACGTCACCGATTGTGAGCATTGATCAAAGCAGTTTAATACTCACAAACGACTCAACACCTGTTATCAGCGGCACATCTGATGCTGCAAATAGTACAGTAGTAATTGTGTTCACTGCCGCAGGCGGTTTACAACATACAGTTACTACCACAACTGATGCAAGTGGCAATTGGCAAGTTGAAGCAGGTCAAGCGTTAGCTGATGGAGTGTATTCGGTCACTGCAAGCATCACAGATACCGCAGGTAACACAGGAACTGATAGTAAAACGGGCGGAGAAGTTGACACTGTAGCTCCAGAGTTATCAATCACGCCGTCATTCTTATTAGGTAACTTGGTATCGCTTTCTGGTACTTCAGATTTGCCTGAAGGAAGTGTTATTACCATTACAAACTACCTAATTGGAGGTGGTATAGGAGTTCCTTACACAGCCACCGTTGACGCTAATGGTGATTGGCAAGTGCTTAATTTGTCAGTCTCTTTATTAACTCTCGCATATGTTGAGGCCTCTGCGACAGATGCTGCAGATAATACAACCACTATATCGAGTATTGATTATAGTAATGACCCTAGCTTAGATGCTTTTGATGTTACTAACTATAATCCAGGTATATTAGGTTTACTCTTACCTTTCGCCGAAGGCACTGCTGAGCCGGGAACTGAGGTTTATGCCATTGGCTCTAACTTAATCGGCCTTAATTTACTCAATATTATCGACGCTTCAGTTCTTAGTTCTTCGCCAAGCACCACAACTGATAGCGACGGTGACTGGAGCATAGGGCTTTCTTTTCTTGATTTAGGGAATGAATATTACTTTGCTATTGTTGATACTGAAACTGGTGAGTATATCGTCAAGAACACCTCTAACGATTTAGTCGGTACAGGTGTGATTGAATCAGAGCCTGATAGCGGCATCATATCTCTTGGAGAAGAACCTGTTTTAGCAGGCTTAGAGAACTCTGAAGAGCCACCAGAAAATGAAAGTTCAACTTCAGGCGCTGAGCAGCTCGGTGAAAGTATTGATTTAAGCGTGATATTAGCTAAAGCGGATACAGAACCGACATTGCACTCTAACTCTGCTCCGCTTGAAGTAACAATCGATGATGTTTTAAGTGACTCAGAACAAAGTGAGGTACTGGCATTGAATATCGATAGCGAACAGCAAAGTCTAGCTTTTGATCCTAATGACTCAATAAGTTCACAACCTGCAAGTGATATTCAGAGTGAATCAGAGGACATGATTAAGAAACTAATCGAAGATGGAAATAAATCTGTAGATATTTAATCAATAAAAGAAAAGCGCTGAAATGCGCTTTTCTTACAGTACCTTGCTTAATTGAGTGATATCGTGGATTGGTATAATTCTGCAAACATTAAAAAACGCGATAACTAACTTAGTTATCGCGTTTTTTTAAAAGAATAATATTTGGGTTTAGGCTTTCAAATTGTGGACGATTTTTTTATCGCCTTGAATTACGCTGCCGCCTTGGTCGTAGGTCATCGATGAAGGCGCACCGATTAGAATGTCTTTAAGTTGTTTAACACTTAACTGTGCTTGGTGAGCCGCATGGGCGTTTACATCGTTTTTCTTTTTGCAGCTTGCTAGGAGAGTGTTAACTTGCTTAATAAGTGCACTCACGTCATCATCTTGCGATTCGTTGTGCGCGACAAGCTTTTGCACTTCTTTATCTATGGTTTGGATTTGTTGGAGCAAAGAAATTTTTTGTTGGGCAATACTCTTTAATCCTTCGCCACGTTTTGCAGCAATGGCTGTCAATTCATCATCTAACAACGCAGCAATAGACTCCAAGCACGAAACTTGCTGTGTTAGTTTGCTGGCTATTAAATGATTATGATCAGCCATAGACATCAAACTCGAATGCAGCGATGTTCTTTGCTAGCTTTTCAGCATCAATTTGGTATTTACCTTCGCTGATCGCTTTTTTCAGCTCAGCCACTTTATTGCTATCAAAACCAGAAGACTGCTCTGCTTTTTCTTGCAGTGATTTAAGCTGCTTTGCCTGAGGTGTTAAACTGACAGAATCTGCACTTGCTTTAGGTGCGGCTGATTTAGCAGTAGCTGCATTAGCATTATCTTTTTGTAAATCAAGCTTTTTTTGCTTGGTATTTGTCAACACAGAAGGCTGTTGTTGACCATTATTGACATTGCTTACCATAATTTTTGACCTATACATTACCCAACTTATGCCTTTATATCGGCGGGCACAGCGGATACT
>NZ_JACSOG010000073.1:0-3540 GCF_014349195.1 Pseudoalteromonas sp. BZK2
AATAAACGTCATCGCCATAAAGATGATCATGATCACCCCGTGTGCCGTAAATATTTGGTCATAGTGCTCTGGTGGTAAGTAACCACTTGCACCGCCAGTAGCCATTGCTAATTGCAGTCGCATCATAATGGCATCCGCGAAACCACGGAAAAGCATGATAAGCGCAAGAATGATGTACATAACACCTAAACGCTTATGGTCAATTGAGGTGATCCAGTCGTGCCAAATCACGCCCCACTTTTTATATTTTGTTACTAAGCCTGCCACTAACAGACCTAAGACAGCAACAACCGTCATGGTAACCATGATAATTGGTTCATGAAACGGGATTGCGTCTAATGTTAATTTACCTAACAACGACATGATTATTCCTCGTCCTCGCTGTGCTTCTTATGAGCTGAGTGCTCTGGCATAGCGTGTTGCATTGCACCGTGAGAGCCATGCGCTTGCATATATTTCATTACGATTGAATGGAACATATCTTTATCTACGCTGGCATAGTATTTAACTGGGTCGTATTCACTTGGTTTTGCAAGTTCAACATAGCTTTGCTTAGTCAATGCAGAACCAGTATTTTTTACTTTGTTTACCCAAGCATCGAAATCAGCTTCTGTGGCTGTTGCAATGGCATCGAACTTCATACCAGTGAAACCTGCACCACTGTAGTTAGCAGAAAAGCCTTTAAAAGTACCCGGCTCATCAGCGATTAAGTGAAGCTTTGTTTCCATGCCTGCCATTGAATAAATTTGGCTACCAAGCTGTGGAATGAAAAACGAGTTCATGGTGCTTTCTGAGGTGATCTTGTACTGCACTGGCACATTGGCAGGAAAAACAAGCTCATTCACTGTGGCGATGCCTTGCTCTGGATAAATGAATAGCCATTTCCAGTTCAAAGAAACAACCTCAACAGTAAGGTGCTTACCTTTACCCTCAAGTGGTTTATATGGGTCAAGTTGTTGCGTTGACTGCCACGTGATCACACCTAAAATCGCAACGATGATGATAGGAATGGTCCAAACTACAGCTTCAATCTTATTAGAGTGCGCCCACTTTGGAGCGTAAATTTCTTGATCTCGTCCATCACGGTATTTCCATGCAAAATAAATTGTCATGGCAATAACTGGAATCACAACAATCAGCATTAACACCGTAGCTACGATAATTAAATACTTCTCGTCGACACCAATTTGACCTTTTGGATCGAGTACCCCGCCTTTACAGCCAGACAAAGCCAGCACTAAAGACGCTAGAGCAATATTACAAAGGTTTCGAATTGACAAAGGAATATCCTACAACCTAAAAGTTAACACTTGTCGAAATAAGAACACGACGCTTTTCTGCAACTGATGCTACAGATATCCCTCAGCTGACTAACAAGCACGACAAATCGGCACGCTAAAAAGTGAGAGATTTTATTAGGTTGGCTGACTGAAATTTGGGCGTAAAAAACCCACTAGGTGCTTAGTAAAGACAACTTAGAAAATGACTAAAATGGCTGAACTTAAGCAACAAAGCTTATTTACAGACAACCACTTACACGAGGAGGAGCACGACAGCCATGAGCGCTGTGTACTACTAAAGACTTTATCGTTTCACGCGCAGCGAAGGCCGCTTTACGTAAAATGACACCTGCACGACGCGCAGGGAAGAAATGGAAGACCAACCAGCATAAACCAATAAGTAATTGGCAAGACACCACAGGGTAAGCTAAAAAACTCAACACATTAAGTAATGGGGTTTCGTATAAAGCACCTTCACTTAATAAACTTCTTAGCCCGTGAGCATCTTCTAATGTACCATTGATTAGCATGGCTGAATTAATCAGCAACAAGGCTAAAACTGACATTAGTTCTTTGCCAGCAAAAAACGCACGCGCAGCCAATTGCAACCTAGCTAAGCTAGACTGTTTGACACCTTGTGACTGATTAATTGCTCGCAAAACTCACGCCTTTTATCGCTTTTACTGCATTTTAGGTAAATGGCTTACCCTATTTTTTAATGCGGTAACATGATCTTCATCAATAAAGTTTCAGTAATTACTGAAATTTCGATGTGGAGTATAACAAAGTCAACAGACGGTACAAGTAGAATTTTACAGCACACGGTTAAGTATTGTTTAGCCATTTGATAATAAACTGTAAAAAAACAAACCTATTGAAGCTAAGTACTTAAAAGTAATACTGTATTTTATATAGCGTAAAGCTATGAAGAAAAAGAAAATAGCATAAAAATAGCGATTTAAAGCATACTTAGTCAGTAGCAATCGAAGCTTTAATACTGAACAAGGATTAGCCAAAGGCGCTAAAATATAATATTCTACAGAATGTCAAAATAAAGAATAAAAGAGATAATTATGCACCTATATGTACTCGCCACAGCCCTTTTAGCACTAAGTACCAGTACACTTGCAAATACGATTGAAGACACCGCTGTAGCTGGCTTAGATAAACCTGCGATTTACTACGCCGATATAGAGCCACACTTAAAAAGCGCAGCAAAACACCCAAGCGTTACACTAAAACAAATCGGCACCTCTTTCCAAGGACAGGCACTTAATTCTCTAAAAATCGGCACCGGCCCAATCAAAGTGATGATGTGGAGCCAAATGCACGGCGACGAAAACACAGCTACTGCCGCACTAATGGATTTTTTAAGCTTTATAACCGCAGATGAAAACGCACAATGGCTAGAAAGCTGGCAACAAAAAGTAACTCTTCTCATTATCCCTATGGTGAACCCAGACGGCGCGGCAGCTCAAACTCGCCATAATGCACAAGGTATTGATTTAAATCGTGATGCAAAAGCCCTTCGCACAAAAGAAGGACAAATACTCATGACTGCGGCTGATGAATTCAAACCTGATTTCGGCTTTAATTTACATGATCAGAATGCCTATTACGGTGCCGGAAAAATGGGAGAACAAGCCACTATTTCAGTGCTAGCACCCGCCTATAATGAAGCAAGAGAAGTGAATAAAATTCGTGGTGAGGCTATGCAATTTATTGCTCATTTAGCCAAAACGGTTGAAACCATGATCCCAGGGCACTTGGGGAAGTACAACGACAGTTACTCTTATCGCAGTTTTGGAGATACTTTTTCGGAAAAAGGTATCCGAACTATATTAATTGAATCAGGTGCTTACCCAAACGACCCAAACCGACAAATAGCCCGTAAAGTTAACCGTGTTTTATATAAAAAGACTATTGATTCAATAACTTCACAGGAATGGAAAAGCGCTAAAATAGCCCAGTACCACGCTATTCCATTTAATGCTAAAGACAATTGGGTAGACTTACTAATAGATGATGTAACTGTAAAGAGTGAGCTAGGTGATTATCAGATAGATATTGCAATAAACAACAAAGGACAGTCACCCATTATTAAAGAGTTGGGGGATATAAGCAGTATCCGCCAAGGTTACACGAGTTTAGATGCAAGCAACCTGAACTTTAGAACCGGTAACAGTTTTGTTTTAAATGAGTCGTTAACGCTTACCGAAAATAAATATAAAGAGCTTTTAATACAAGGCTATAGTTGCTT
>NZ_JACSOG010000074.1:0-2814 GCF_014349195.1 Pseudoalteromonas sp. BZK2
ACCTAGCACCTAGCACCTAGCACCTAGCACCTAGCACCCTCGCTATTAACTTCTCGTTTTTCACTTCTAATGTTATATTTAATCTAATTTAAGGATTTTTATAATTTTAACTCGGAATAGTTTATGTCTAAGCTAAATGTCTTTTTAGGTAGTGCAATAGCTCTAAGTTCACCATTTGTTTTTGCTGAAAAAATGAATTCTCATCAATCTTTTGCTGGTTATACCGGTTTAATCAATACCCCAAATGCTGAAATCCAAGATAAAGGGGTTGTAGGGTTTGGGTATAATAATCAGTTAGATATTAATGGTGATAAATATATAGATGGGCATAATTTTATTGTTAGTGCAGGCTTATATGACAGTTTAGAGGTTAGTGGTCTAATAGCTACTAATACAATGCACGATAATTTGTTTGTAGGAGAAGGTAGAAAACAAATCAGAGACTTATCTTTTAATGCAAAGTTTCAAATTCCTTATATTCCAAAAGATTGGTTCAGTCTTGCTATTGGTGGTCGAGATATCGGTGGTTATGAAAACAAATACAGAACTTATTATGTAGTGGCTTCTAAAGAGTTATGGGATTTTAGGTTTTCTGCTGGTGCAGCTAAAAGTGATAGTCTGCATGGGCAAATGGATGGAATGTTTGCAGGTGTTGAGTATCAAGTTTTTGATTGGTTTAGTTTACAAGCAGAGCATGATGCAGAGGCATTTAATGCGGGTGCTAAAATCACTATTCCTAAAAAGTGGCTTTATGATATTGGCGAGCTAACCTTTACCAGCCGTTTTTATAGTAACACAGATTACTCAGAACAAGACACCTATTGGGGTGTTAACTTTAGCATGCCGCTTTCAAGCGAAGATAAACAGAATTATAAAAAAGTTAAAGCCGCACCTTATGTGGCTCCAGTTGCATCTCAACCAATTGCTAAAATTGATGATCATGGTATCGGTTTTATACAAACAGCCATGGCGCCAGAATTAGCTGAACAAGCAAAGGCAGTTACAGTAGCAAGTGTAAAACAAGCACCAACAGCCAATACGCAACAACTAGCCAACTCAAGTTTAAATAGCCAAGTGATCGAATTAAAACAAGCGTTAATAAACGATGGCTTTGAAAATGTAGTAGTTGGCTATAATCTGAAAACTGTATTCGTAAACTTTGAAAACTCGGTATTTAACCGTAACGATATTGATGCAATTGGTGTGGTACTAGGCCGTATTGCTGAAAGTGTAACAAATGAAAATACGCACTTTAACGTACAACTTTCTAAAACAGATATCCCTTTAATTGCGATTCAGGGCGAGGTTGATAACTACCGCTTATTTATCGAAAAAGGTGTAAGCCCTGATTTAAATGTACAGCAAGGTAAAGCAACTATACCTGAAGGTGTAGTATGGGCCGGTAAAGCAGAGGCAAGCCCTTACTTTAAACCGCGCTTAACTTTAAGCCCTGCTTTATCTAATACTTATGCAACAGAATTTGGCGTATTTGACTACTCTGTAGGTTTACGTGCCGAGCTTGACGTGCCGTTATGGCAAGGTGGTGGTATAAAGGTTACCGGCCAAACTATTTTAGATGAAAGCAGTGACTATGAAGATAACGGTGTATTTGATAATTACAGCCTAGATGAAGGTATTGTAAATGCGATGCTGCACCAAACCTTTGCGTTACCATATGGTTTTTATAACCAAACACAAATTGGTTTCTTTAAAGACTACTTTGATTACAAAGCTATTATTAACGAAACGGCTTGGTTAAGCCCCGAAGGCCGACACAAAGTAAGTGCCAAAATCGGTTATTTTGATTATGCAGACTATCGTGCCTCACGTGAGTACGAAACACTCACATACCTATACAACTGGGTAGAGCAAGACATTACCCTGCATGCTACGGCAGGTAAGTATTTTTATGGTGACAGTGGTGTAAAACTTGAAAGTCGTTTTTGGTTTGGTGATAGCTACATAGCTGTATTCTATGAGGACACTGATGCGCAAAAAGCAGGTGTAGGAGTTAGTATCCCACTTACACCACGTAAAGACATGAAAGTCACACCGTTTGGCCAGTTAAAAGGCCGTGAAATGTGGCGAGTTGGCCTATCAACGCAAATTGGGAAATTAAACACCTTGGTATTTAACCAAGGTTACGCTCCTTCAACTCAAGTCACTTTAGACAATACAATGTTTAAACGTGGCCGTTTAACTTCGAGCTATATTTATAGCAACCTAGCGCGAATGAAAGAAGCGTATGAGAGTTATAAATAGTAGCGACTCGCAGTAGCGGGGGGCGAGAAACGGAATACGAGAAACGAGAAACGAGAATCGAGATACGAGTCAGATACTGATGCCAAGGAGTGGCTATGTACTACGAGAGATTAGATGTATGGAAAAGATCTTTTCAATTAAGTCTTTTAGTTTATAGAAGTTTTTATTTACTCAAAGATTTTAGTTTAAAAGATCAAATGTGTCGCTGCTCGGTTTCAATTCCAAGTAACATCGCTGAAGGGTATGAGCGCTTTTCCAAAAAAGAAAGAGCTCATTTCCTTTCTATAGCTAAAGGCTCCGTCGGTGAACTCAAAACACAAGTTATGCTTGCTTTTGAATTGGGTTACTTGCACAAGGAAAACTACTTACTCATAACAAATGAGTGTGAAGAAATTGGTAAAATGTTAGGTAAATTAATGTACTTACATAAAAATAATTAATTTACCCTTGTATACTCGCAACTCGCAACTCGCAACTCGCAACTCGCAACTCGCAACTCGCAACTCGCAACTCGCAACTCGCAACTCGCAACTCGCAACTCGCAACTCGCAA
>NZ_JACSOG010000075.1:0-2686 GCF_014349195.1 Pseudoalteromonas sp. BZK2
CACCACTTCCACATCCTGCCTATCAACGTTGTAGTCTTCAACGGCCCTTCAGAGACTTTAAAAGTCTAGTGAGAACTCATCTCGAGGCCTGCTTCGCGCTTAGATGCTTTCAGCGCTTATCAGTTCCGAACGTAGCTACCGGGCAGTGCCATTGGCATGACAACCCGAACACCAGCGGTTCGTTCACTCCGGTCCTCTCGTACTAGGAGCAACCCCTCTCAATTCTCAAACGCCCACGGCAGATAGGGACCGAACTGTCTCACGACGTTCTAAACCCAGCTCGCGTACCACTTTAAATGGCGAACAGCCATACCCTTGGGACCGACTTCAGCCCCAGGATGTGATGAGCCGACATCGAGGTGCCAAACACCGCCGTCGATATGAACTCTTGGGCGGTATCAGCCTGTTATCCCCGGAGTACCTTTTATCCGTTGAGCGATGGCCCTTCCATTCAGAACCACCGGATCACTATGACCTACTTTCGTACCTGCTCGACGTGTCTGTCTCGCAGTTAAGCTGGCTTCTACCATTACACTAACCGTACGATGTCCGACCGTACTTAGCCAACCTTCGTGCTCCTCCGTTACTCTTTGGGAGGAGACCGCCCCAGTCAAACTACCCACCAGGCACTGTCCGTAACCCCGATCAGG
This sequence comes from Pseudoalteromonas sp. BZK2, assembly GCF_014349195.1. NCBI lineage: Bacteria > Pseudomonadati > Pseudomonadota > Gammaproteobacteria > Alteromonadales > Pseudoalteromonadaceae > Pseudoalteromonas > Pseudoalteromonas sp. BZK2. Next base: position 651 of record NZ_JACSOG010000075.1, read on the forward strand.
GGCCAACGTTAGAACATCAACACTACAAGGGTGGTATTTCAAGGACGGCTCCACAAAAACTAGCGTTTCTGCTTCAAAGCCTCCCACCTATCCTACACATGTAGGGTCAATGTTCAGTGCCAAGCTGTAGTAAAGGTTCACGGGGTCTTTCCGTCTAGCCGCGGGTACACAGCATCTTCACTGCGATTTCAATTTCACTGAGTCTCGGGTGGAGACAGCGTGGCCATGGTTACACCATTCGTGCAGGTCGGAACTTACCCGACAAGGAATTTCGCTACCTTAGGACCGTTATAGTTACGGCCGCCGTTTACCGGGGCTTCGATCAAGAGCTTCGTCCGAAAACTAACCCCATCAATTAACCTTCCGGCACCGGGCAGGTGTCACACCGTATACGTCATCTTGCGATTTTGCACAGTGCTGTGTTTTTAATAAACAGTCCCAGCCACCTGGTCACTGCGGCTCCCGTCCGCTTAGAGAGCAAGTCTCATCACAGATAGGAGCGTACCTTCTCCCGAAGTTACGGTACAATTTTGCCTAGTTCCTTCACCCGAGTTCTCTCAAGCGCCTTAGTATTCTCTACCTGACCACCTGTGTCGGTTTGGGGTACGATTCGGTATAATCTGAAGCTTAGAGGCTTTTCCTGGAAGTATGGCATCAACAACTTCACCACCTTAGTGGCTCGTCTCGTGTCTCAGTCTTAGCAACCCGGATTTTCCTAAGTCACCAACCTACTCACTTTCACATGGACAACCAACGCCATGCTTGTTTAGCCTGCTCCGTCCCCCCATCGCAATTATACCAAGTACGGGAATATTAACCCGTTTCCCATCGACTACGCCTTTCGGCCTCGCCTTAGGGGTCGACTTACCCTACCCTGATTAACATGGGATAGGAACCCTTGGTCTTCCGGCGTGCGGGTTTTTCACCCGCATTATCGTTACTCATGTCAGCATTCGCACTTCTGATACCTCCAGCAAACCTCCCGGTTCACCTTCAACGGCTTACAGAACGCTCCCCTACCACTCAAACATAGTTTGAATCCGCAGCTTCGGTGCATAGTTTAGCCCCGTTACATCTTCCGCGCAGACCGACTCGACCAGTGAGCTATTACGCTTTCTTTAAAGGATGGCTGCTTCTAAGCCAACCTCCTGGCTGTCTGGGCCTTTCCACATCGTTTCCCACTTAACTATGACTTTGGGACCTTAGCTGGCGGTCTGGGTTGTTTCCCTCTTCACGACGGACGTTAGCACCCGCCGTGTGTCTCCCGGATAGTACTTTACGGTATTCGGAGTTTGCAAAGGGTTGGTAAGTCGGGATGACCCCCTAGCCTTAACAGTGCTCTACCCCCGTAAGTATTCGTCCGAGGCTCTACCTAAATAGATTTCGGGGAGAACCAGCTATCTCCCGGTTTGATTAGCCTTTCACTCCTAGCCACAGGTCATCCCCTAACTTTTCAACGTTAGTGGGTTCGGTCCTCCAGTTGATGTTACTCAACCTTCAACCTGCCCATGGCTAGATCACCGGGTTTCGGGTCTATACCTTGCAACTATACGCCCAGTTAAGACTCGGTTTCCCTACGGCTACCCTAATCGGTTAACCTCGCTACAAAATATAAGTCGCTGACCCATTATACAAAAGGTACGCAGTCACCCTCGAAGGGCTCCTACTGCTTGTACGTACACGGTTTCAGGTTCTATTTCACTCCCCTCACAGGGGTTCTTTTCGCCTTTCCCTCACGGTACTGGTTCACTATCGGTCAGTTGGGAGTATTTAGCCTTAGATGATGGTCCACCTATATTCAGTCAAAGTTTCACGTGCTCCGACCTACTCGATTTCACTTAAGATGCATTTTCGTGTACGGGACTATCACCCTGTATCGTCAAACTTTCCAGAATGTTCCACTAACACATAATAAGCTTAAGGGCTGGTCCGGTTTCGCTCGCCGCTACTTCCGGAATCTCGGTTGATTTCTGTTCCTACGGGTACTTAGATGTTTCAGTTCTCCGCGTTCGCCTCTTACACCTATGTATTCAGTG
>NZ_JACSOG010000076.1:0-2472 GCF_014349195.1 Pseudoalteromonas sp. BZK2
GTCAACACTTAATTTTAAACTTTCTTTTTAGACCGTTTTAAACCGAAGTTTTACTTAACTCTGTGTCACTTTGTTCAGCGCTTTTCATTGCTGCCCGCCGTGTCAGTGGATGCGCATTATAGGGAGATGGATTTTTAACGCAAGCACTTTTTGAAGGTTTTTTTGAATATTTTCAAATTAATCACATACCCACCAAATGCAAACAAGTTACCCACAAACCTCTGTGGATAACTGGTGTTTTTTAGCAGAATAACTAAACTCTCCTCGCTTGTTATGGTAACTTGCGCCGCAGATTTTCCACTCGCTCACAAGGCAAGAAAAATGACAGACATTATAAATAGTATAAGTGGTCTCCTTTGGGGTCACATTCTGGTTTACCTTTTAATAGCTGCGGGGCTATTTTTCACTCTTCGACTCGGTTTTATTCAATTCACTCAATTCCCACATATGATCAAAGTAATGTTTCAGAGCCGCCAAGGTTCTGGCGATGGCATTTCCTCATTCCAAGCATTTTGTACTTCTTTAGCTGCGCGAGTAGGTACAGGTAATATGGCAGGTGTTGCCGTTGCACTTTATTTAGGCGGTGCCGGGGCAATTTTCTGGATGTGGCTTATTGCTTTAATAGGTATGGCGACAAGTTTTGCCGAGAGTACCCTTGCTCAGGCATATAAAACGGTCGATGAAGATGGCAACTTTCGCGGTGGCCCTGCCTATTATATGGAATATGGGTTAGGTAAACGCTGGATGGGTGTGATCTTTTCTCTTTGCCTTATTCTTGCTTTTGGCTTGGTATTTAATGCTGTTCAATCAAACTCTATTGCTGCTGCATTTGATGTAGCGTTTGGTATTCCAAACTATGTTGTAGGTATCGGCTTAGTATTAGGGTCAGGTATTATTATTTTTGGTGGCTTAAAAACTATTTCACGTTTTGCAGAAATGGTTGTGCCATTTATGGCGCTGGCTTATTTGTTAGTTGCACTTTATGTGTGTGCCATGAACTACGATTTATTACCGGACGTATTTATGCATGTTATTAATAGTGCCTTTGGTATCGAGCAAGCAGGTGCGGGTGCAATAGGTTATGGTGTAATGCAGGCCATGATCCAGGGTATTAAACGTGGCTTATTCTCTAATGAAGCTGGTATGGGTAGCGCTGCAAATGCTGCTGCAACGGCAACACCTAACCCACCGCACCCAGCCTCACAAGGTTATGTACAAATGCTCGGCGTATTTGTAGATACAATTATTATATGTACTGCAACTGCAGCCCTTATTTTATTATCACAACAGCTTATACCTGATTCAGGTGTGACTGGCATTGCGTTAACACAAGCTGCCCTTGAAGAACACGTTGGTAGCTGGGGTGCAACCTTTGTTGCGATTGCAATTTTATTTTTTGCATTTACCTCGATTGTTGCAAATTATTCTTATGCCGAAACCAATTTATTGTTCTTAGAGCATAACCATGCATCGGGTATGTTGATCTTCCGATTACTGGTACTTGGTATGGTGATGTTTGGTGCGCTCGGTGAATTACCATTAGTATGGACGCTTGCCGATATTTCGATGGGATTAATGGCTATCGTTAACGTCATCGCTTTGTTTATGTTATCAGGCGTCGTTATTTGGCTTGCGAAGGATTACAACAGACAACGTAAAGCAGGTAAATTACCTACTTTCGATCCTTCGCAAAACAAAAAGCTCGATCAAACTATTCCTAAAGGCGCGTGGCGTAAATAATCACGTTTAGTAAATACTTAATTAGGGAGCGCTTCCGCTCCCTTTTTTGTATTTGTTAACTTTTCAAAGACTGACATGATAAATGCAATTTGTTGCTCGTTAAGTTTGGACTCAAGCTTAGTAACAAGCTGCTCTTTAATTTGCGCTTTTAATGCTTGTTTTTGCTCTGCGGTTAGTAATGGCTGCGATTGTTGCTGATAAGATTGCACAGCATTAAGCATATCCATCACCACGTCATTATCAAAATCGGTTAGCGCTGCTTTGGCATTACTTATGGCTTGTTCTGATTTATCGAAGACGGTCGATACTTTATCAACAAGCACGCTCACCTCATGAATTTTAAGTACGTCGTTAATGTTCGACATAATAATCGCAACAGGAATAAGTACTAACGAGATCGCTAGACAAAGACCAAATACTGCGCCTACCCAGAACTGATTTAAGCCACGTTTAAATTGCTCCATTACCTTTCCTTGATCCTATTTAGTGAATTCAGTAGTGCTGAAAACTTGAAAACGCATTTGCTTATTTAAAAAGACTAAGGAAACTATAGAGCTATTTTGGCAATAAAAAAATAGTAAGATGAGGTTATAAAAAGAAATATAAATGAAATAAAGAAGAGGTATTTTATATAAATGGTGCCCGGGGCCGGACTTGAACCGGCACGCTGTTACCAGCGAGGGATTTTAAATCCCTTGTGTCTACCAATTCCACCACCCGGGCATCGGGTTG
>NZ_JACSOG010000077.1:0-2452 GCF_014349195.1 Pseudoalteromonas sp. BZK2
GCAGTATAAATCGCTTTTAAACCAACCCTTTGGGCGCTTCACAGGCACTTACTCTCATCGTTGTTACTTCTTAAAAGGGACTGCCATTCTTGCAAAGTACCGCCTTGATATTAAGCTCCTGTGAAACGCTGAATTCTGCATCTTGAGGAGGCTTGGGTATATAGTAACAAAACCAAAGTGTTAGAGCATCAGCTTATCGACCAACTTGAGAAAAACTCAGCTGTGACAATATGCCGCAGGGCTTTTATGCTGACTTTAGACTATAGTGACAATGATGCTATTGCTGGCCGCTGCTGTTATATGTAGCGGCTTTTTTTTGTTTGCGTTAGGGTAAGCTAAAACAGTTAAAAAATAAGGAAATATCATGACCATACTGATTATCTGCGCACTCATCGCAGTACTCATACCCTATTTAGCCAAAGCGCCAGTGGCTTTTGCACAAAATAAGTTGGCAGGCTACGACAATAAGCACCCTCGCGAGCAACAAGCTAAACTAACCGGCTTTGGTGCTCGTGCGTTGGCAGCACATCAAAATAGCTTTGAATCGCTGATTATTTTTGCTGTCGCTCTGGCAGTCGTAATAGGTAGCAATAATGTCTATCAGGTAACTGAGACCCTTGCGATTGTGCATGTTATTGCCCGTGTGTTGTATTGTATTTTCTACTACATAAACCAGGATATTTTACGTTCATTAGTTTGGCTTGTTGGCTATGTTTGTGCTGTGGCTATGATTGCTCTTTGTCTTTAGCGATAGAGCTAGTAGTCAAAAACCACAAAGCAAGCGGCTTAAATAAGGCGCTTGCTTTAGGGTCTTAAGTGATTGCTTTTACTTAGAGCTAACTTTAATTTTCTCTATTAAATCCTTTGCTTGGTAGTTTTCGTCTAAGGCGAAATCGAGTTGTACTAATGCGTTTTTAAAGCCGGATTCAGACGGCGCATACTGCCATTTTTTTAAGGCTCTTTTCGCTTCTCGATTGAAAACACCTTCAGGCTCTGCACTTACCACACTTACATTGCTGGTGGCGCCGCTTGGTAAAATATCGTATTTCAAAACGACTGAACCGCTAATACCTTGCTCTGCAGCTTGAATAGGGTATATCGGCTCTACACGCATAACCGCTTGATAGTCTTTTGTCTTTTCAACTGACATCGGCTGTTTTGCAATCGCAAAGCTGCTAAGCATGCCCGCTGTAAAAATAACTAACGCTGTTTTTGCGATAAATGAGCTGTTGTCGATCTGCTTTATTTGGTTTAGACGTTGTAACATGGTGTTTTTATCTCCGTATTGTGAATAAGCCATTAAGCCTGTTCTGCTAAAGCTTGCACAGTGCACTAATGCCTTACTGTATAAAATTCGTTGTTCAGTTGATTTATTTTTGAGTACTTGCTCATCACATGAAAGCTCTTGAATACGGCGCAGACTTGCATAACCAAGCCAAGCGACAGGGTTAAACCACAACAAAATAGTGGCACTTAAAGCGATGGCATTAATTAGGTTGTCTTTGCGTTTAATGTGCACTGATTCATGCTCTAAAATAAGCGCTAAAGCATGGTTATCGTAGTGACTTTGATAGTTTGTAGGCAGCACTAGCTTGGTATTTAAAACCCCTACAACCATAGGTGAGCTCACTTGGTTGCTTTGGTATAAGCGCATACTTTGATTGCTGTGATGATCAAGCGTAATTGGCGCTAACTGCAGTTTTGCTAGAAAACGGTAATGAAAATATACGGCAGTGATCAGCAGTGCGGCACTAATAAAGCCATAAATAGCAAACCAAGTGAGCGTAAACTGCGGCATTATTGCTGTGTTTGGCGTGATAGTCAGCTTACTGATAAAGTCGTTTTGAATTGGCTTTAAGTGCTCTGGTAGGTTCGCTAACAATAAACTAATTGGTAAAAGCGCCCAGAGTGTATAAACCAAGCGTGCCGATAGCTGGCTTAGTAACTTTCGCTCTAACAGCAATAAAAACATAATTGCAGATGAGATCAAAAGTTGTTGATCTAACAGCCAATTAAAAAATACATCTAACATAACAACGCCTTATTTTTGCTGTTTTTCCCAATCATCAATGACCTTTTTCAGCTCATCAATATCATGTTGCGAGAGTTGCTCTGATTTAGCAAAGCCACTCACCAGTGGCGCAATACGGCCATTAAAGAAACGTTCAATAAAGCTTTGGCTTTCTTTTAATGTGTATTCTTCACGGGCGATGCAAGGGGTGTAGTTATATTGGCGGCCTTGTTTCTCGAAGCTAAGAGCGCCTTTTTTAACTAAACGGCTTAGTAGCGTTTTAATGGTTTTTTCGTGCCATTCTTTATCGTCACTTAAACGCGCAATTACTTCACTAGCTGTGGCTGGGTAGCCAAGCCATACTGCATCTAATACTTCGAATTCAGCTTTAGAAAGTTCAATCATTTTTATGCCTACAGATGTAATCTTTAATTAAAGATT
>NZ_JACSOG010000078.1:0-2421 GCF_014349195.1 Pseudoalteromonas sp. BZK2
CATAAATTTAGAGCCATATTCTATAAGCCGGTTTATGCGCTAATTCTTTAAAAATTATAATTAAACAAATACATAGGAGAACCTAATGATGACCAAAGGTATTGGTACTCAAACGAAAGAACAAGCACTTGCTAGTCTTTCCAATATGACTCGCGATTTAATTCCCATTCAAGCTGATGAGCATCTAGCCCGTATTGCCCGTGCTCAAGAGTATATGCAAGCCAATAATATTGATGCAATTTACTTAAATGCAGGGACTAACCTTACTTACTTTACGGGTATGCGCTGGTACGCAAGTGAGCGCATGGTCGGTGCTATTTTACCCGCGAAGGGCGAAGTACAATATATAGCCCCTGATTTTGAAATTGGCTCTCTCAATGGCTTTAAAGTTATAGAAGGCCCAATTCGCGGCTGGCTTGAACACGAAAGTCCTTATGCATTATTTGTCAAAGTGCTCACCGAAATGGGCATTGCTGAGAGCGGCACTGTAGGGATTGACGAAAGCGCGCAGTTTTTCATTTTCGATGGCATAAATAAAGCGCAAACAGGCTTAAACCTCGTTAATGCACAGCCTGTTACAGCTCATTGCCGCATGCATAAGTCAGCCAATGAACTAATGCTAATACAGCGTGCGATGGATATGACCTTAAAAGTTCATCAGGCCACAGCCAGCATGCTATATGAGGGTATAAGCACAACTGAGGTAGAAGAATTTATTAAACAAGCGCACAAAAAAGTTGGCGCGCCTGGTAACTACTTTTGCATCGTTTTGTTTGGCCTCGCGACATCATTTCCTCATGGTGTCAAAGAGCCACAAATTCTTAAAAAAGGAGATATGGTTTTAATTGATACTGGCTGTAAAGTACACGAATACTTATCAGATATAACTCGCACTTACGTATTTGGTGAAGCTACAGACCGCCAACGCCAATTTTGGAATTATGAAAAAGCCGCACAAATGGCCGCTTTTGATGCAGCTCAAATAGGTCAAAGTTGTGAGAGTGTCGACAACGCTGCCCGCTCTTACTTAGCAGAGCAAGGCCTTGGCCCTGAGTATCAAACACCTGGCTGCCCACACCGTACCGGTCATGGTATAGGCTTAGACATCCATGAATGGCCTTACCTAGTCGGCGGCGATAAAACACCTCTAGCCGCAGGCATGTGCTTTAGTAATGAGCCAATGCTAGTTGTACCTGGTGAATTTGGTGTGCGTTTAGAGGATCACTTTTATATTACTGAAAATGGTCCAAAGTGGTTCACTGAACCCGCTCATAGCCTCGAAAACCCATTTGGGTTATAAGATAAATATACTCATTGCTGCACGGCGAATACTTACCGTGCAGCTAATTATTACTTGAAAGAACTAGACAACGAATTAGCCTAACAAGTCCAAAGCTTTAAGCCTCTCTCGTGCTAAAAGATATCTTGCACGAACGTCATCAATTTGCTGTTGAGTTAATTTATTACCGAAAGTACGAAGTCCACCATCCTTATCGTCATGATGAATTCCAAATGCGCACTTAAGGTACTCCATAAGTAGCGGTTGAGCATCCAAGTAAGAGATGGAATTCATAGCCTGAGAAATTTTGTTAGCCTCAGCCCATTCCCCTTTATTTACATACTCCTGCATCGTCACACTCGCTTTTGGAAAGATACAACCTACACCTGTGATCCCGCCACATGCTCCTGCTAGTCCGGCATGCACAGTGACAGTGTCTACACCTGCCAAAATTTTTGCATCTTTGTTTTCTAGCATTATCGTCTCAATGATTGAAACATCTGACGTCGATATTTTTAACGCAGTTACTTCAGGAAGCGCAGCAAGTTTTTTAAGAAGCTCGGTTGAGAGCGCATGGTAGCCAGCTGCATCTGGGTTGTTATAAGGCATAATTGTAATGCCAGCCTCTTTAGCGGCTGTTGCACAAAGCGCATAATATGCATACATATCTTCATCACTAGGTGCTTCTTTGGTTTTTGGTGGCATAACCATGACAGTATCTACGCCAACAGATGCAAGTTGCTTTACAATTTCAGCTATTTCTTCTTTCGTTTCTGCCGCAGCACCACTGATCAGTGGCACACCGTATTCTTTTGCAACATCAGAAAGAGCTTCAAGTAAAGAAAGACGCTGATCAACACTTAGATAACTATTTTCACCTAATGTGCCTGAGCCAACAAGCCCCCCCATCCTACTACCGCCTTTCCCTTGTACTTTTAAAATTTCTGCAGCGTATTTCTTTGTTGTATCAAAGTCTATTTCAAATGATCCAGATTCAGACTCTTTTAGCCATGTGAATACGGCCGGCATAACTGAAAAGCGCCAATCTGTGTTCGTTGTTTTCATCATATTTCCTGTGCTTAAAGGTAACTCCTATAAATATTAACACAAATAGAATATTGTATACAATATTCTATTTGTGT
>NZ_JACSOG010000079.1:0-1584 GCF_014349195.1 Pseudoalteromonas sp. BZK2
TAATTCGAGCTGAAGAAATTATGGCTTAAAAAGTTAGGCAAGGATCAGTGCGTTTAACTTGACTGTGGGAGTCATACCAACGCCCGCATAAGTGGCGCAATAAAGCTTGGCTATAATAGCGAAGAATGAGCGCAGCCAAGCTTTTTGCGTCCACCCTTAATGCGATTGTTATACGTTTTTAATTGTGTGTTTGCAATGGGTAAAACTCAGGTTGCTCAACGTGTTGTTGAGCAGGAAAATCTGATTCTGGCGCAACAACATAAACGGTTCCGCTTAGATCAATTTGTAATTTAAACAAGTTGTAACTTGGTATCATTGAACGCTTTGCAAAACTGTGACTTACATATTCTGGCAAAAATTCCCAACTAAAATTATTGGATTTAACAGTTGCTTTTGCACCATTAGGTAAATCCCAATAATCTATAGTGATAGAGCTTGCTGGCTTTATATTATATGACGCTGAATAATCACCTTTATTTAATGTGAGTGTTATTTCTACGCCAGTGTTGTTATAAATCTCGAATTTTGAGGCAACAGAACAGGCTACAAGAAATAAAGTGATAAAGAAGAGTAAAGTAATTTGAAAAGGCTTTAAATTCATAACCATCCCTGAGAAACGTATAACGCCCTGTTAATGGGCGGATTACGCTTGGCTAAAATTAGCGAAGAATGAGCGCCAGCCAAGCAGTAAGGCGTCCATTTTAAACAGCTTGTTAGGTTACGAACCTCAATCTACGTTGTGATACTGTGCAGCTTGTACATAACAGTTAACACATACAACTGACATTTGATTAAATTCTCTGAATTTTTCTGTCATGCCGTCCTCTTCCTCAAAAACAGCCTCACATTGATAACACCAAGCTTGAAGATCATTTGGAACGCTTGAATTTTCAATGAAACCGAGAGGCTCTCCCTCAGGTTTGACAAGATGACCACATAGTACGGCAGCCACTCGCTTTCCATGCTTACCGCAATCAATATACATCGGTTCTATATCTGTACTCATTAGTAACCTAACGCTTTGCTAAGGGGCAATTGACTGTTGGCTAAACTTGTGCGAAGCGCCAAGCCAACGGTTAATTGTCCCAGTGAGTTTACGAACGAACTTGAGCAACTTGTTATAAGCCATTGGTTGCCACTCTTTGCCCGCAATGAATACATACAATAGAACCAGAAAACCAGCGCCAAACTACTTTATCCCAACTACCACTTGAAGCTGGGTGAGGCTTCTTAAAACCTTGAACAGTTAAACACTTATTGCAATGAGGACAACGGTTAAAAAGTGCCAAAACAATGTGAACTAATACTGCACAAAAGAAAGCACCAAACAAATAGACTAAATGAGTTGCACTAGCATCAGGTTCGGAAAAAATTTTCCCATAAGCCAAAGATACAAAGAAAACTAGCAAAAGTGTCCACGCTGCAAACACGCTTAACACATCAAATTTTCCGATTATCGATTTCATCACCGAACTTCCCTTGGCTTATAGACATAATGACTCCCACACGGTGCTAGCCTCCGCTTTTCGTGGGTTAGCTTAATACAAAGCCAGAGCCATAATTAGTTTGTCAAATAACTAAACA
>NZ_JACSOG010000080.1:0-1581 GCF_014349195.1 Pseudoalteromonas sp. BZK2
ACAACGGTCTTAGCTGATGGTCAATTTACTGTTGACGCCAGTGTGCGTGATGGGGTGGGGAACCTTACAGAAGAAACGGTGACTGGGGTCATTGATACCATTGCACCAAGCTTAACCTTAACGGGCGTTGGGGCGGGCAGTGATGTGACGCCAACTTTAAGCGGCACAAGTAATGAAATCGGCGCGTTAGTAACTATCACAGTGACTGATAGTAACGGTGTGGTACAAACTTTCTCAGCCACAGTGGGCAGTAATGGAACCTGGACTAGCGAAGTGCCAAACGGTTTAGCCGAAGGTGATTACACTGTGTCAGCAACAGTGAGTGACGTGGCGGGCAATAGTACAACAATCAGTGCCTCAGGTAGTATTGATACGGTAAATCCTACAGTCGTTGTGAATGATAATGGCTTAAGTAATGATAATACCCCAACAATCAGCGGTACATCTACCGAGCCTGCGGGCACAATTGTAAATATTATAGTTACAGACAGTAATGGCGATAATTATAGTTTTACAGCTGTTGTAAGTGCTGCAGGCACATGGCAAACAGACGCATCTGAAATACCTGATGGTAACTATACAATTACTGCAACAATCACAGATGCTGCGGGTAATACAGGGAGTGATACAGGCTCAGGAACGATAGACACTACAGCGCCTCTCATTACAATCAACAATCTAGGCACAATTAACACCGCAACACCAACTATTAGTGGTACATCTTCGGAGCCAGCAGGCACTGTTATTTCACTTGTATTAACAGATACCAGTGGTGGTGAGATCAGTTTGACTGCAACCGTTGATGGTGCTGGTAATTGGTCTGTCACCTCTTCATCGTTAGCGAATGATGACTACAGCGTGGTTGCTACAGTAGAAGATGCAGCAGGAAATAGCGCCTCAGCAACAGAGAATTTCACCTTGAATACCAGTGCGCCTAGTATTTCAATAGATGCCCTAGGCCAAACGAACGATACAACGCCTACTATTTCAGGAACAACCAGTGCTCCTGACGGCAGTACGGTAACAGTGACTATAAATGATGGCACCAATCCAGTTGAAACACTGACAGTAAGTGTCTCAGGTGGTATTTGGACTGTTACTGCTAATAATGCATTAACTGAAGGTGATTTTACGGTTACTGCTAGCGTTACTGTAGGTGGCGTTGAAGGTACAGACTCTGCTGTAGGAACAATTGATTTAACCCCTCCTACCATTGCAATTAATGATATTGCACAAACCAATGATACAACCCCAACAATAAGTGGTACAACGGATGCACCGGTAGGAAGCACAGTTACAGTGATCATTACAGATTCACAAGGCAACCCACAAACTTTAGTCGCTACGGTATTAGCGAACGGAAGTTGGTCAGTGTCTGCAACCACTATACTGGCAGAAGGTAGTTTTACTGTTAATGCTTCAGTCACCGATGCAGCCGGTAATACCGGCACCGATAGTGCCACTGGTGAAATCGACATTACTGCACCGACGATTAGCCTTGATACCTTGGCCGATAGTAATGATGTGACACCGCTCATCAGTGGGCAAACCACCGGAGCAGCAGTGGGCAGCTTAGTGCTG
>NZ_JACSOG010000081.1:0-1580 GCF_014349195.1 Pseudoalteromonas sp. BZK2
ATAGACATAATGACTCCCACACGGTGCTAGCCTCCGCTTTTCGTGGGTTAGCTTAATACAAAGCCAGAGCCATAATTAGTTTGTCAAATAACTAAACAGCAGAGGCTAGCATGAACAAACATAGCATACTTTTTATCGGACTTGATACACATAAAGAATTCAATGAAGTCGCCTATATTGAAGACCATCGAGGCGCACAACCTGTGCACTTTGGTAGAGCGCCATCATCTAAAATAGCCGTTAAAAAACTAGTTCGTCACTTTGAATCTAAATACCCTGATGCAACGCTCCACTTTGTCTATGAGGCTGGCCCCTGCGGTTACTGGATTTATCGGTTAATCACTAGCCTTGGTCATTGCTGCTATGTGGTTGCCCCTTCTCTCATTCCTAAAAAACCAGGTGAACGTGTTAAAACCGATAAACGTGATGCCATGAAGCTCGCAAAGCTACTTAAAACAGAAGACCTTACACCTATTTATGTGCCAGAGCCGGAAGATGAAGCTGTTCGCGATTTATCTCGCGCCCGTGAAGTTGCCATGAAAGATTTAAAAGACGCCAAATATCAACTTAAAGCGCTATTACTGCGTAATAATATAAATTATGCTGGCACTGCTAACTGGTCGCTCAAACACCTTCGTTGGCTTACAGAGCTTGTATTATCTCACCCAGCACAGCAACTTGTTTTACAAGAATTTATACAAACAATATCTGAAAGAATGGCACGTTTAGAGCGTCTTGATAATGAATTAACACACCATGTTCATCAATGGCGTTATTACCCTGTCGTAAAAGCAATACAAGCGATGCGCGGCGTTCGTCTATTAGTTGCAGCAGGTGTTATTGCTGAGCTAGGCGATTTATCGCGCTTCGACCACCCTCGTAAACTAATGAGTTACCTTGGTCTTGTACCTAGTGAACACTCAAGCGGCGGAAAACGTCATATCGGTGCGATAACAAAATGTGGCAATGGTAGGGCTAGACGCCTCCTTATTGAAGGTGCGCACACATACAGGTATGCCGCTAATATCTCCACAGATATGCAAAAACGACAAGAAGGGTTGCCAAAGCAGATTATTGATATCGCATGGAAAGCACAACTTAGGCTCTGCAAGCGCTACAAAAAGTTAATCAGTAAGGGAAAGCATTATAACCTTGTAGTCACAGCAATTGCGCGAGAAATGATCGCGTATATCTGGGCTATAGCAAAAGAAGTGGTACTGACACCTGTTGATCCAAAACTAAGATTAGCAAGAGTACCTGCATGATGAACGAATTAGAGTTAATGCATTGGGTCAAGCATCGGGTGTGGCACAACCACCGAGGGCGTTAGGATGGCAATGCAGCTAACGCAGCATTGAACCACGAACATAGACTGAAGACAGGTGCCACGACGAACTAAGTAAGGTCTGCTCTGTTACTAGAAATAGTAATAACCAACGAATATCAGCATGAAAACCGACGACATTACTTGCTTCATCCTATGTATTAACTCGCTCTAATTCGAGCTGAAGAAATTATGGCTTAAAAAGTTAGGCAAGGATCAGTGCGTTTAACTTGACTGTGGGAGTCATACCAACGCC
>NZ_JACSOG010000083.1:0-1460 GCF_014349195.1 Pseudoalteromonas sp. BZK2
ACAACGGTCTTAGCTGATGGTCAATTTACTGTTGACGCCAGTGTGCGTGATGGGGTGGGGAACCTTACAGAAGAAACGGTGACTGGGGTCATTGATACCGTTGCACCAAGCTTAACCTTAACGGGCGTTGGGGCGGGCAGTGATGTGACGCCTGAGTTCACAGGACGCAGTAATGAAATTGGTGGCACGGTGACGGTAACGGTGACAGATAATGATGGCACCGTACAAACACTGACCGCAACCGTTGACAGTAGCGGTGATTGGCGCGTGGAAGTACCGAATGGACTCGCCGAAGGTGGCTACACTGTATCAGCAACAATTAGTGATGAAGCGGGTAACCCAACGACGGTCAATGCAACAGGCTCTATCGATACCACAACCCCAGTAGTGGTGGTTAACGACACTGGCTTGGGTAATGACAGCACGCCACTTATTACGGGCACCTCTACTGAGCCAGCAGGAACGGTAGTGAGCTTATCTATTGTGGATAGCAACAGCGATACACATACCGTCACAGCCACAGTGCAAGCGGATGGGTCGTGGCAAGCCACAGCACCGAGCTTGCCTGATGGCGCTTATACCGTGACAGCAACGATTGTTGATGCGGCAGGCAACGTTGGCACCGATACAGGCAGTGGCAGCATCGATACCTTGCCACCAAGCTTAGCGATAGACAGCTTGGGTACCATCAACGACGATACCCCAACAATCAGTGGGACCAGCAATGAGCCGGCGGGCAGTGTGGTTAACTTAAGTGTTTCAGACGGCACAAACACCTATACCTTTACAGCCACGGTACTGGGAGATGGCACATGGTCAGCAGATGTACCAAGCCCATTAAACAATGGCAGCATCAGCATTGATGCCAGTATCACCGATGCTGCGGGGAATGAAACAACCGCCAATGACACCGCGGTGCTGGATACCACCGCACCAAGTATCACGATTAATGTCATTGGCGAAACCAATGATACGACACCGACGATTAACGGCACCAGTGATGCGGTCAATGGCAGTGTAGTGACTGTGGTAATTGATGATGGTATCAACCCAGCAGAAACATTAACCACCACGGTTAATGGCGGAACATGGACAGTCACAGCAAGCAGTGCTTTGGCTGAAGGCGACTTTACAGTCACCGCAACCGTGACAGAAAACGGCATTGATGGAACGGCCACACGAACAGGTATCATTGATACCACCATGCCAGCGATTGATATAAATGCATTAGACGTCACCAATGACACCACGCCAACAGTTAGTGGCACAGCCAGTGCCCCACAAGGCAGTACAGTCACTGTGGTCTTTACCGATGCAAACAACAACAGCCACACAGTCACTACCGTGATGCAAAGCAATGGCACCTGGTCAGTGGCGGCGAGCACATTGTTAGCAGAAGGAGAATACACGGTTACGGCGACGGTCAGTGATCAAGCAGGTAACCCAGCAACAGCCAGTGC
>NZ_JACSOG010000084.1:0-1361 GCF_014349195.1 Pseudoalteromonas sp. BZK2
CGCCGATGATAGTGTAGCAGCTGCTATGTGAAAGTAGGTCATCGCCAGGCTCCAAATAAGAGAAGCCCGATTCGAAAGAGTCGGGCTTTTTTGCGTTTGGAGCTGTCAGCCAGGTAGGTTGGGTAGAGCGAAGCGAAACCCAACACAATCCATGTGACCCTCTTCATAACCCATGGTTAAAAACTCTTAAAATCTCTACTGGTCTAACAGGTTAGCGATCTCTAATACCAATTCGCTTAATTAAGTGGTCTATTTTGAGGCAAGAAAACCTCGTTGATAACAAGGCAAAAATTTCGTTATTTAGTTGTTCTAAATCAGAAATTTTTAACGCGGGTAGCGACAGGTTTAATCCCTCAAAATGACTAAGTATTATTGCGGATTGGTATAATACCATTCCGCATAAAGATTAAATCAATTTAATCCATTCCCGATTGCACATTTTCTTCACTCGATCCGGGATTGAAATAAAGTGATTCCACGCCTTTGAAACTTCATCGACAATTTCATCATAGCCTGAAAACACTCTATTTGATAAACAATGTTGTCGTATCCAACTCCATACTTGCTCTATTGGATTTAGCTCTGGTGAATAAGGTGGGAGCTTTATCAGGGTTAGGTTTTTAAATTCTGCAGCTGTATCGTATGTGTGCCAGCCTGCGCCATCTATTATCACGACAGCGTGTCTTCCAACAGGTGTCGCGTGTGATATCTGGCGCATATGCTGCGTCATTGCTTCTTTATTTACGAATGGGCTAACTAACGCTTCTGTTTGGCCTGTGGCTGGACATACCGCGCCAAATAAGTATCCATAGTCAAATTGCTGTTGTTTTACAATCCGTGGCCGAGTGCCTGTTTCAGCCCAAATGCGCGTAGTCGGATTTTGCTGGCCAAATCGTGCTTCGTCCTGAAACCATACGTCGATCCGATCAAGAGGAAGGTGTCCTGGTGTGTGAAGGATCGTTTCCAGCTGGAAGTTTTTTAAAAGCCTCTTGGCTCTGTAATGATTGTTTCGGGTGTTTAGAGCGACTTGTGATCCAACTAAAGCCAAGTTGCTTTAGAATTTTATAGACATGATTTAAGTGGTAATGAACACCAAATTCAGTGTGAATGTAATGCACAATGTCTTCACCGGTAAGGCGGCCACCGCGAAGTTCTGTGTTCGTGCGCTTTATAAATTCAGACAGTTGTTCAAGTTGCCGCTGTTGCAGCCTTGATGGACGTCCTTGAATAGGCTTATTGTCTAAACCATCAAGCCCATGCTCTAGGTAACTAGAAACCCATTTATTCACACTACTTCTTGCAGTGTTTAGACGTTTTGCAATATCGGTTCGGCTATTACCCTCATAAAATAAAGACACTGC
>NZ_JACSOG010000085.1:0-1166 GCF_014349195.1 Pseudoalteromonas sp. BZK2
GAAAATATGCGTCGATATGAATACGATAAAACATTCCTGTTTTACAAAGATATGGCTTCTCTCCTCAAGGAAATTAAGCCATTCGAGGAATTTAGCTGGATTAAAGCGTTTGATTCTGCTGCTGCTCAGCAGGTTGCTCGCGACTTGGAAACAGCGATGAAGAATGCATTTTCTAAAGGTCGTTTGCAGCATTTTCCAAAGCACAAAGTTTCCTACAAAAGGAAGCGGCTTCACAATGATAGCTTCCGAGCGGTCAATAATTCCAACTGTATTCGAATTGAAAATGACGCTATAAGCATCCCAAAGGTCGGCAAAGTGCCAATCGTTTTGCATCGTGGGCTTGCGAGCAAAATTAAGACCGTAACCATTCAATATCGTCACGGAAAGTGGGGATGCAGCATCACACAGGAAGTGGAGTGTAAAACGGCTAAACAGGTTTTGGAAAAGATCACTGGTTTTGATATCAACTCAAAGCAAACGGTTGTTGGTTCGAACGGATTTGTGGCCGATAATCCGAAGTTTTTAAAACAGTCAAAAGAGAAGCTAAATCAATTGCAACGCCAGCTTGCGCGTCGAACCAAAGGCTCAAATCGTTGGCACAAAACTAAACAACGCATCAATAAACTACACGGTAAAATCTCAAGGCAAAGTCTCGACTTTGCGCACAAAATTTCACGACAGATAATCAATGAAACTGATATAGCGTGTTTTGAAGATTTAAACGTAAAAGCGATGCAAAAGTTCAATGGCAGCATGGTTGCCGATAACGTAATGGGGCTGATAACTCAGCTTTCAAAATACAAAGCTGAGTTAGAGGGTAAGTTGTATCACGAAATTGGTCGATTTGAGAAGTCCACTGGGATCTGCTCAGAGTGCGGCCAAAACCATGTTTTAACATTGAACGATAGGTATTTCACTTGTGTAGCTTGCGGAAGGTATCAAAACCGTGATCTATCGTCGGCTAAGAGCATAGAAAAGACAGGTGAATTAGATTTAATTGCGGCTGGCATCGTCGCAAGGGTAGCACCCGTATCTCAGGAGAAACAATCCGTTAAAACGAAAGTCTTCGAATTATCGAAGTTGGATTTTGGATCTGAGAAAAAAGAAGCAGCCTAGCCGTTAAGCTAGACTGTAGAAGCCCAGTGATCAGAGCGAAGCGATGTCGC